>NZ_LXJP01000091.1:0-13309 GCF_001728855.1 Pseudomonas sp. AP19
TAACAATGCCTTCTGGGTGTCTTCCAAAGGCAAAGGCAACACCGACGAGACGTTGCGCCAGACCCAAATGGTTGCCGAGGGCAGCATCGCGATCAAGGCGGTCGAAGGCCTGAAGATTGACGTCAATCAGGTCAATCAACAGACCGTCAGCCAATCCATTGATGCGATGGTCAAGGCTGATCCCCAGTTGGCGTGGATCAAGGACGCCGAGGCAAGGGGTGATGTGGACTGGAGGCAGGTCAAGGAGATTCATGACAGCTTCAAGTACAGCAACTCGGGGTTGGGGCCGGCTTCGCAGATCATTATTGCGATTGTGATGGCGGCGGTGGTTGGGCCTATGGCGGCAGCTGCAGCGGGTGGCGGTACGGCAGGGGCGGTAGCTGGGGCTGTGGCGTCGGGAGCCTCCACCAACGCAAGCGTCAGCGTCGTCAATAATCGCGGCAACCTGGGCGCAGTGCTTAAGGATGTGACTTCTTCGGATGCGATGAAGGGGTATGTGATTGCGGGTGCTACAGCAGGCCTGACCGCTGCTTATTTTGGTGATTGGACGGGTACTCAAACAAACACAATCACTGGGAAAGTTACGACGCAAGGTCTGCTGAATACTTGGAGTGGTGTCGGTAAATTTGCTGCCAACCAGACATTGCAAAGCGGCACGTCCATGCTGCTGGGCAAGGCGCTGGGACAGGGCGGTAGCGCTAGCGATGCGTTGAAAGGCGCGCTGTTCAATACACTGGCGGCAGCGAGTTTCAACCTGGTGGGTAATTACACCCAAGGTGTAGTTGCCGATGGATCTGCACCCAAAATTGCGATTCACGCGATGGTCGGTGGTTTGCTGGCTGAAGCTACGGGCGGCGACTTCAAAACCGGTGCGCTGGCTGCGGGCGCGAATGAGGCGCTGGTTACTCATCTGAATACTCTGGTCAAAGGCAATGAAGAATTGCTGACGATGAGTTCGCAGATTGTCGGTGTGCTGGCGGCGGCGGGGCAGAAGGATGCAGATGCGGCCGCCATGGAGAAGGGGGCTTGGGTCGCGAAGAATGCTACGCAGTACAACTACCTGGGCGAGCATCAAAAGTCTCAGAGAGCGAAAGAGCTGGCAGAAAGCGAAGATGCACTAGAAAGACTCAGGATCAATACGAAGTGGGAATTGATCGACGCCGGGCAGGACGCCAGCTTTGCGGGTGGGGCAGTGGTTGGCGTGCCGGAAGGGCTACTTGATACGGTCAAGGGCATCTTGGAAGTTGCCGGCAGCCCGATACAGACGTTTCGGGCGTTGAGGTCCGTGCTTGAAAGCGAGGATGTGCTGGGTCATGTCTCGGACACTATGAAGCAGTCCTACATCGAACGAATTGACAATCTGCAATCGGAGTATGAACGAGCCGGGGCGAGTGGATCGTTTAACGCAGGGCGTGAAGCCGGGAAGCTGATAAGCGACGTTGTGGCGCTAGGGACGGGGGTTGGGGGAGCGCTCAAAAGCGGGGCCTTGCTCGTCGAAAAGGTCACTGCTAAGGTTGTTAAGGCTGAGTTGACGGTAGTAAAAGCGACGGGCGCAGCTGAAGTGCCGGCTACTTCTGCGATTGCGCGTGTTGGGCTGAGAGACGATCTGGCTGCCCAAGCAGGGATTCCTCGAAATATTGCTGAATCGCCGTCGAGCATGTGGGGTAAGTCGATTGATGACATCAAGCAGTCGTTAACGCTTGATGGTGCGAGCCTTACGCCGAAAGCACCATTGGCTGGTACTTCAGGTAAAGCACAGGTCTTTAACGTTGAAGGACACCCGACAATAAAAGAGGTAGAGTTTCATCCGGGCGGTGGAACCCACGGTGATAGTCCGTACTATAAGCTTGTTAGTACTGAGAAGGTTGGCAATAAAAATATAGAAATACGGGTAATTGATCCGTCGCCTGATTTTAGTCCAGGCACTATTACGCGTTATCAACAATACTATGATACCCAAGGAAATCGTCTGAAATATGAGGGCGGTGAGTGGAAGGGTTGGAACTGATATATGAGAAATTTATTCCCTGATTTGTACGCTGACCTTATTCCAGGTATATCAGCAGCAGGATTTTCTTTGGGTGAGTCATTTTCCAATGTTAGCGAAGAGGTTGGGGAGGTTGAGTGGTACGGTCCGGAAGTACCTGTTCGTGATATTCTCCTTAAGAATAACTCTTGGGTCGGAATTAAGAGGCGGATCGGTTTTGGTAATGAACTTTTATTTTCATATCGATTTATGAATGAGGTGGTCTCGCTGTACTTTGAGAATGCAGGAAGGCTTTATAGAATTTCCGTAGGTGCAGGGTATTTTGGGAGATTTAATAGTGTCAGCGTGGGAGATGATCTTCGGAGCTTGGAAAGGGAGTTTGATGTTTTGTTTAATGATGCGGATGATGACTTTCTTCTGAAGAAATTCGGAAGCATATTGACGGGGATTAGTTTTGTTACGGACTACAGAGCTTCCTTAGAAGATGCGCCAGAACAAGTTATCAAGTTTATATCGATACACGACTGGTCCCTTCGATAAAACATTGAGCGGATCACGTTTTTCATAAGTCCATCAAAATAAAGGAGAAATGGGGTCAGAGAAATGGGTCAGACGCTGAGTGGTCCAGCGGCGCAGGCCGCCGCAGAAAAAGCCTTTGCCCAAAAAGGCTTTGACGTATCAGGGAAGTACGTAGAAAAAGTATGGGTGCCAACTCTTGGTAACCCTAGATCAGGTGCGTGGGTGCCAAAAAGTGAGTGACACAATTAGACAGTTTGATAAGCTTTGCGAAGCTGCTATGGCCGCTTATAGTGAAGAGTTAGATGTCTCCTATGAAGAGTCTTTGTTGCAAATATTGCAGAAAAACGGGGTCAGACCCTGAGGAATCCCCGTAATAGCAAGACTGGAGAAATAACAAACTCCTTTATCACTATGCCGCGGAGGACAAACTGATGGCTAGCTTGGCTTGGCTTGAGAGCCTAAAGGAGTCATTTGCTTCAACTGGTCTGGATTATGAAGACCTTTACGAATTGATAGAGGCTTCTATGGCGAGGGGGAGGACTAATTTTCCAGCGTTTATCTATGACGCTTCGCGGGGAGTTGGCTTCTCTGTGAGTGAAGGATTTTTTTACTCTCTTGATCAGGACTGGGACGATCCAGAAGATTTCAGTGAGGTCAGTTTCTTTTTGGGCGAAGTGGAAACTTCAAGTATCCCAGTGCCAGACTACGTTTCCCTGATGAAAATTGCAGCTGATGTTTACTCTACTTTCTTTCCTGATGATGGGGGCAGTGTTCTAAGGTCTGTGGAGAGATTAGAAGAGCGTTACTCGAAGAAGTCTCCAGTCTAGTTGGGGAACGTTTATTCAAGATCAAGAAGCGCTCAATCTACCGGCAGAGGAAAAATGGGGTCAGACCACTATTCTTCCGGCGAGGGCCCAACGGGGCGGTAATCGCTAATGAGTTTAGTGGGTACTACTGGAAGAGCTGGACGCCTGAGGTCAGAGCTAAATTTGAGCAGACTCTTAAGCAGTACGATCTCAATGTCAAACATCATCATGGAATGTAATTTATGAAAAAATGTGAAAAAATGGGGTCAGACCACTATTCTTCTAACGGAGCACTAAACGTGGTCTAACCGCTGTTTTTTTGAAATTTCACCTTTGGACTGGGATGACAGATGATTACAGTAAGGTTTGAGGCAGGTGACTGCCTAGAGCTTTCTATTGAAACCTTTAGAAAAATGGGGTCAGACCACTATTCTTCCTGAGCTTGAAGCTCGAGGAGGCGGTGGGTTCTTGAGCAGCGTTGATGATGCTCAAAAAGTACTAGACGCTTACCGCATAGGGCAGGTTAAGATTTTAGGTAAGAATGCTCAAGGGTTTTCGGTGGTCAAGTTTGAAGGCGTAACCGGCACTAACGTTAACGCTGGCGTTGGTATAACCGCTCAGCCAACTAATGTCTTTATCATCAAAGGTACAAAAAGCCCAAGTATTGTCCCTGCTAACCCTAATTGGACTCAGAAATGAATGCAGAAGCTGAATTGAAAACTTGGAATTTCCAAGTCTTAATGCTTGTTCAAGCGATGCTGGGGGCAGTTACTCCAAACTTCAGGATGGTGGTATTGTCTTGTGAAGATGATGTTTGGTTAATTAGATTTTATCTTGAAGAAAATATAGAGGATGATATTGATGAGGTCGAAGATATCATATGTCAATATACTGCTTATCATGACTCAAATTTAAAATGCAAGTCGGAAATTTTGGTCGGCAACGAAGACCTACCTAGCTTGTCGGAAGCTGAGAGGGTCGTTTATCGTCGAAAAGAGTAATTTTTACTTGGTCCAATGAAAAACGGGGTCAGACCACTATTCTTCTGACGGAGCACTAAACGTGGTCTGACCCCTATTTTCCTCTTGTGTGGTGCAAACCAAGTTGCCGACTCATGCAGGCCTCTTCAATATTCCAACTTCTTGATTTTCGGTAAGATAAATCGGGGATCCCTCAGGGTCTGACCCCTATTTTTCTAGGGGACGAACGGAGAATTTCATTGGAATGGGAGCACAAATGACTCAAGAAATCCGCTCAGTAAAAGTGACATCCCTAATGACATCAAAAAACTTCTAGGCTTGGGCGGCAAGGGGAGGTGAAGGTATGATATTTGGTGATCCGCATAATTTTGCGATTCTAATACAGTGTTTTCCAGAATGGGGTGATAGCACTTCAAAGAATGGGATATTTCATTTCTGTATTGATGGTTTTTTTTTGCCGGAGGAAATAAAAACGTCAACACTCTGGGTGGATGTTTACTCTCTGCTCGATAATTCAAATCCGTTGTACGTATTTCAGGATGATAAAGATATTTTTGAAAAAGATGCTAAGTCTGCTTTCATTCATATGCTTGGAATGATTTCTCCTGAGCTAATAGGCGAGGATGAATCAGAAGAGTTTGAGCAGAGTTACAGGTTTCAAGCGTCAACGGAGAATATCAATGATTCTGGATATGCTGTTTTTGCCGTTTCGGATAATGATTTGGTTAGGGTTCTTGGTGCAAGGCATAGTAAGTTGCAACAAGATGGAGGCGGCGGATGTCATTGGGAGCGAGTAGTGAGCTTTGATGTGAAGGAGGCGTATATTGAAAAGGATAAAATTATAGGTGTGCTTGCTGGTGTGAGAAATTATTACTCGTCTATATGAGGTAAAGGCAAGGCGCAAAACTGGGCGGATTTATTTAATTTTCATAGGCTGTTAGTGTGAAAAGGACGAGCTTATTCAAGCTTGAGTGTGTTCTTTCAGGTTAGTGTGTGCTTTTTAATATCAGCTTTAAGAGATAGCTCTTTAATGAATTGACTTTTATTTTTACATCTTAGGCTCTGAGCTTAGCCAGATCGGGCGGCTCTACGTCGCCCGAGTTTATTTATAAGTCTTGCGAAATTAACCTTCGCCCAATTACATCCATGAGATCGCAACCGTCACGCAATGGAATGGCCAGCAACAACGCAAAGTCGTGAAGGACAATCGCATCACTGCTGATTTCCTCGCGAAATGCCAGGTTTTCCAGAAACTGAGTCACTGCACGAATGCGGTAAGCAGCGGCATCATAGAGAACATCAAGAGGGGCTTGCGTGTCGATCACCAGCGCGGGGATGGTTGAATCGTGGCGTGTCAGTAGAAAAATGGGGTCAGACCCTGAGGGATCCCCACAAATTTACTCCAAGCTCTGCGCTTGATGATGCAAAAAATGGGGTCAGGCCCCAACAAAAAATGGGGTCATCAAAAAATGGGGTCAGACCACTATTCTTCTCTATTTTTAGTTCAACTGGTGGTCAGCCATGAGCAGGGCTATCTGAACCATTGTCGGCGGTATGCGTTGGAGCATTGATTCCGACAACAGTGAGTGTCCAATGTGGGAGCTGGTTTGCCTGCGATGCAAACACCTCGGTTTTTCTGACAGACCCAAGTGATGCCATCGCAGGCAAGCCAGCTCCCACCTTTGTTTTGTGCCGTGTCAGGGGCGCTGGCTTATGCCCTGGGCTGCAGGCAATCCAGTGCGCGGTCGGCAAGTGTGCGGGCCATGTCGATCAGGTGTTCGGTTGCGCCAGCCATATGGCGTTGATCGCCGCTCAGGCCTTGGGTGATGTCGGCAGCGGTGGCCGCAGCACAGCGCAGCAGGTTGCAGATTTGGGCGAGGGCGTCTTCGAAGCTTAGGTCTTGATGCACGGTAAAAGATTGCGGTGAAGCGGGTTGCAGATAGTGACTCAGGGCGCGATCAAAGATCTTGCGGTCGGGGGTGAAGCGAGTTGAATCCGAATGGCTTTTGCTCATACATAAGCTCCTGATAAGGGGGCCTACTTGTTCTCAGGTTTCCACTCCTGTTCGCTGATAGGCAGCGACAGAGCGGAGGCTAGCCACTGGCGTGAGCAGGCGCAAGGCCAAAGGATTGTCTAGGAAACTTCCTGCAAATTAAAGCGATATGGATTGCTGGCCTTTGACCATGCATGGTGAGCGGGCAACACCGATCAAATGTGGGGGCTGGCTTGCCTGCGATAACGCCGGACCGGCCAGCACATTTGTCACTGGAAGACCGCCATCGCAGGCAAGCCAGCTCCCACCTTTCGGATCGTGATCAGGCCAGGTATTTGTGGAACCAGCCTAGGGTTCTTTCCCACGCCAGATTCGCCGCCGCCTCGTCATACCGTGGCGTTGAATCATTATGAAACCCATGATTGGCGCCTTTGTAGATATACGCCTCATAGGACGTGCCTGCGGCCTTCAGCGCTTTCTCATACGCCGGCCAGCCCTCGTTGATCCGCGTGTCCAACTCGCCGTAATGCAGCATGATCGGTGCTTTTATGCGTGGCACGTCCTTGGCCTCAGGTTGGCGCCCATAGAACGACACTGCCGCACCCAGTTCGGGATACGCCACCGCCGCCGCATTGGTCACGCCGCCGCCATAACAGAAGCCGGTAATCCCGACTTTGCCGGTGCTGCTGTCGTGGTGCATCAGCCATTCGATGGCGGCGAAGAAGTCGTTCATGAGTTTGGTGGGGTCGACTTTTTGTTGCAGTTCCACGCCTTTTTCATCGTTGCCGGGGTAGCCGCCCACGGAGGTGAGGCCGTCGGGTGCCAGGGCGATGAAACCGGCTTTGGCCAGGCGCCGGGCGACGTCTTCGATGTAGGGGTTCAAGCCGCGGTTTTCGTGCACCACCACCACGGCGGGCAGTTTGCCGCTGGCTTTGGCCGGGCGCACGAGGTAGCCGCGCACGGTGCCGTTGCCTTTGGGCGAGGGGTAGGTGATGTAGTCGGCGACGATGTCCGGGTCGGTGAATTTGACCTGTTCGGCCAGCGCATAGTTGGGGCTCAGGGCCGCCAGCAGCGCCGAGGCGGTGAGGCCGCCGAAGGTGAACAGCGCGGCGCGGTCGAGAAATTCGCGGCGGTTGAGCTTGCCGTGGGCGTAGCCGTCATAGAGTTCCAGCAGTTCGGGGGCAAAGTCTTTCGCGGTGAGACGAGTCATCGGAGCAGTCCTCGATTAGCGGTGGTCATCACTGTAGACCAGGATCAACTGTCGCGGCCATGGGCGGCGGCGGCCAGTTGCCCGGTGTCGACGCGCACGAACACCGAGTCGCCGACGGCGGTGAGCACGTCACCGGCGTACACCTCGCAGACCACGCGGCTTTTGCGCCCCACGTCACCTTCGACCCGTGCGCGCAGGGTCAGCGTTACGCCCATCGGCGTCGGCTTGATGAATTTGATCCCCAGGTTGCCGGTCACGCAGTCGATGCGCGGCAGGCTGCCGGGCGCGCGTTGTTCGGCGCGGTAGTGGTAGGCCATGGCGGTCCAGTTGGAATGGCAGTCGACCAGCATGGCGATCAGGCCGCCGTAGACCAGGTCGGGCCAGCCGCTGTATTTGGCGTCCGGCTGATGCTCGGCAATTACATGGACGCCATCGGTGTCCCAGCGGCTTTTGATGTGCAGGCCGTGCGGGTTGCTGCCGCCGCAGCCGTAGCAAATGCCTTCGGGGGCGGTGGTGTCCTGCAGAGAAGGGGTGTGCATGCAAAGTCCTTATTGTGCTGGGGCGACTACTCTGTTTAACAGGACAAACGCCCGATGGGAATACATCCATGGCGTGGCGTGTAAGCTCAGCACGCGTGTTCTTTTCTCCTGCGGAGTTTTCCATGAAGCGTCGAACGCACCCGGTCGTCATGCTGGCTCTGGTTGTGGGTTGGTTTTCCAATGCCCAGGCCGTGGAGTACAAAGACGTCAACCGCACGGCCAGCCAGATCAGCTTTACCTTCCAGCAATTCGGGCAGCGGGTCTATGGCACCTTCAGCGACTTTGAGGGCACCTTGACCTTCGACACGCAAAAGCCCGAGGCGGCGCACGCATTGCTGAAGATCCAGCTCGCCAGTATCGATGCCGGCAGCCAGGACGCCAACACCCGGTTGCAGCAACCGGCGTGGTTCGACACCGCAACCTATCCGGTGGGCGTGTATGAATCCAACGGTGCCCGCGCGCTGGGCGACAACCGCTACAGGATCACCGGCAACCTGACGATCAAGGGCATTACGCGGCCGGTCAATATTGAGGTCGTGCTCAAGGAGCAAAGCGGTATCGGCGTGTTCGACGGTGAGTTCATCCTCAACCGCGACGACTTCCACATTGGTGAAGGCGAATGGGCCGGCAACAGCGTGGTGTCCAACGGCATCAACATCAAATTCAAGATGGTCGCGCCACAACGCTACGGCCCTTAACGGGCGAACCGCTTCGCGCCGGCCACGCAGCCGATCACCGCGACCGTCACCAGCACCATGCCCAGGCTGACCTGTTCATGCAGCAGGCCCGCCGCCAATGCCAGCCCGAAGAACGGTTGCAGCAACTGCAACTGGCCGACGGCGGCAATGCCGCCTTGGGCCAGGCCGCGATACCAGAACACAAAGCCGATCAGCATGCTGAACAGTGCCACATAACCCAGGCTCAGCCAGGCCGGCAGGCTGATCCCGGCCAGGGTCGACGGCGCCAGGATCAGGCTCAAGGGCGCCACCACCGGCAGCGACACCACCAACGCCCAGCAGATCACCTGCCAGCCACCCAGGCTGCGCGAGAGCTTGGCGCCTTCGGCGTAACCCAGGCCGCAGGCCAACACCGCCAACAGCATCAGCACGTCACCGGCAGGGGCGGCGCTCAAGCCTTGGGCCACGGCGTAGCCCATCACCAGCAGGCTGCCCAGGCTCGAAAATAACCAGAACACCGGGCGCGGACGCTCGCCGCCGCGCAGCACGCCAAACACTGCCGTGGCGAGCGGCAGTAAGCCGATAAACACAATCGAATGGGCGGAAGTGACGTATTGCAAGGCCAGCGCGGTGAGCAAGGGAAAGCCGACCACAACGCCGAGCGACACGATTACCAGGGGCAGCCATTGATGACGCGCGGGGCGCTTCACCTGGAACAGCCGCAGCAGGCATAAACCCAGCACGGCGGCGAGGGTGGCGCGGATCATGGTCAGGAACACCGGGTCGAATTCCATCACCGCCAAGCGTGTGGCCGGCAATGAACCGCTGAAAATCACGACGCCGATAAAACCGTTGATCCACCCTTGGGTGCTGCTGTCGAGGGGGTTGAGCGCTGAGGTACGTTCCATGGGTTGTGCTCGAAAGGAAGGGTTGCGTGACGGGCATCCTAGGGTCGAATATCAGCACAATCAAAAAATTGTCATGGATACACCGCCTATGCCGCGCGCCCGCTATAAGTCGCTGGTCGACACCTTCGCCGAGGACATCCGCAGCGGGGTTTTGCCGCCCGGCACGCGCCTGCCCACCCACCGGCAACTGGCCGCCGACCACCGCCTGGCACTGGTGACCGCGAGCCGGGTGTACGCCGAACTTGAGGCCATGGGCCTGGTCAGCGGTGAAACCGGCCGTGGCACGTTTGTCCGCGAGATCGCGTTGCCGCCAGGGCAGGGCAGTGGGCAGATGAGCGTTGCGACGGGGATGCTCGACCTTAACTTCAACTACCCGTCGCTGCCGGGGCAGGCGGAGCTGTTGCGCACGGCCTTGCGCCAATTGGCGTTGTCGGGCGATCTGGAAGCGTTGCTGCGTTACCAGCCCCATGCCGGCCGTTTGCACGAGCGCGCCGCCATGGCCCGCCATCTGGTGAGCCGAGGGTTGGCGGTGGAGGCCGAGCAGGTGCTGGTGGTCAGCGGTGCCCAGCACGGTTTGGCGGTGGCGATGATGGCGTTGCTCAAGCCAGGGGATGTGATCGCCGTCGACGCGCTGACGTATTCGGGGTTCAAGGTGCTGGCGGAAACCTTGCACCTGGAAATCGTCGCCATCGCGGTCACGGCCCACGGCCCGGACCTGGCGGCTTTGCAACGCCTGTGTCGCCAGCGGCCGGTGCGCGCCGTGTACAGCATGCCGACCCTGCATAACCCGTTGGGCTGGGTGATGAGCCTGGAGCAACGAACACAACTGGTGGCCATCGCCCGCCAGCACCACCTGATGGTGATCGAGGATGCGGCCTACGCCTACCTGGCCGAGGACGCACCGCCGCCACTGGCGGCCCTGGCGCCGGAACGCACGGTGTACGTCGGCGGGCTGTCCAAGAGTGTCGCCACCGGCTTGCGCGTCGGTTTTGTTGCGGCGCCTGCGGCATGGGTAAAGGCGATTGAACGCACCATCATGGCCACCACCTGGAACGTGCCCGGGGTGATGAGCGCGATTGCCGTCGCCTGGATCGAGGACGGCACCGTCGCCCGCCTGGAAGCGCAAAAGCGCCAGGATGCCCAGGCACGACAAGCCTTGGCCGCGCAGGTGTTGGCCGGGGTGGATTACATCAGCCACCCCTCGTCGTATTTTTTGTGGTTGCCGCTGCAAGAAGAGGCGCGGGCCGATCAGGTTGCCATGACCCTGCAACGCGAGGGCATTTCGGTGTCCACCGCCGAGCCGTTTGCCGTCTCGGCGTGTGTACCGCATGCGCTGCGCCTGGCACTGGGCTCGGTGGACATGGCGGCGCTACGCACGGCACTGGTGCGCGTGCGCAGGGTGGTGCAGTGGTGAGCCGAGCTTGGGCGGCTCACCGCGGTCATCAGTATTTGTACGCCTGACGCCCGATCAGCAGCCACTTGCCTTTTTGCTTTTGCCAGACCTGAAAGTTGTCGATGTCGGTCGGCACGTCGACGCCGCTGTTCACGGCCAGGGCGTGAAAGTGGTTGCGCACCAGCGCGGTGTCGCCGTCCAGGGTGATGGTCTGGTTTTGCATTTCCAGGGTCTTGAAGGCGCTGGTGTGGGTTTCCAGATCGGCGATGAACTGCGCCTTGTCCTGCACTTTGCCACTGGAATGGCCGTAGGTGAGTTTGTCGGACGTCAGCGCGTGCAGCGTCTTGAGGTCCAGGTGCAGCATGGCTTGGGTCAGTTGGTCGACCGCTTGAGCCACCTCCTTTTCAGCGGCGGCGGGCGCCGCTGCGACGTACCCGGAAAACAGGCACAGAAAACCGATCAGCAGTTTGACGTTTGGCATGGGTGTTTCCTTATTGTTGTTGGGGGCGCTACGACCACTTTAGTCGTCGTACAACCATGCAATATTTTCGTCAACGAAGGAAAGTGAAATTTTGATAAGTCAAAAAAAGGTAAGAAGTAAGGGGTTCATGAAAATTCGACCGCCTCGTACGACATCCCAACACATCAAATAAGTGTCAAGGCGCTCGCGTGCCGCTTCCTGCACCAGTAGCACATCGCTATGCTACTGGCGAAACAACCACTCGGCCGAGGTGCAAAATGGATTTTGACTGGCACAGCGGCGTCATGACCCGTGCCACCCCCGTGACGCCACACTACAAAAATACCCAGAAAGTTCGCCGATTCATGCTTGAACACTGCGGCCCGGCGTTCAAGTTCGACCGGCCGTTGATGGCCTGGATTCGCAACGACATTCCCAAGACGCTGGGCGATGTGGTGGATGAATGGCAACGTCGCCAGGAGGATTCACGCGTATGACACCGGATCAGAAATACCAGGCCGCGCAAGAGCGCATCGGCTATCGATTGGAAGCATTCAAAATCGGCGGCAACTACACGCCGCTGGTGCGCGACGGTAATCACCTGTACATCAGCGGCCAGATTCCGCGTGTCGGCGACACCATCGTACTGCCGGGCAAAGTCGGCGAAAGCCTGACCCTGGCGCAGGCGCAAATCGCTGCGAGTATCAGTGCATTGCGTTGCCTGGGGTTGCTCAAGCAGACCTTGGGTTCGCTGGATCAGGTCAAGGCAATCCCGCGCATTGCGGTGTACGTGCGCAGTGCTGAAGATTTCGACCAGCAGAGCGAAGTGGCCAATGCGGCCTCCGACTTGCTGCATGAAATCCTCGGTGCCGCCGGGGCGCACACACGCACATCGGTGGGTGTGATGCAGCTGCCCAAATCAGCGGCGGTTGAAATCGAAATGCTGGCCATTGCTCACGCTTAACCTGCGGGAATAACCGTTGATGATTACCGCAGGCTGGGTGGTGCTGGTCAACTATGCGCGCTACCTGGCACCCGGCGTGTTGCTGTTTGGCCTGTGGTTTGCGCTGACGCCCAGAGCGTTGTCCGCGCTACGCATCCTTATCTTGCTGATGGCATTTGTGTTGCTGCGTGATGCGCTGACGCCGTTGGGCATCTGGTCGTTGAGCAGCGAGGTGCAAATTGCATTCAGCGGCAATGCCTTTGTGTTGGCGGCGCTGGGTGGTTTATCGCTGCTATCGATTGTTGTGCTTGCACGGATAGCGCCGGAGCTGTGGCAGTGGGTGCGCGGGACCATCGGCAACCCGGCGGTTGGCCTGGCTGTTGCACTGGCGGTGGGCTGTTTGATCGGCGTGCCGCTGAGGCTTTACCAAGGCATCGAGGCGTCCGCGATCCCCGGCTACTGGGTGTGGCTGCCGGGCATGGTGGTGTTGGCCTATGGTGCCAATGCGTTGGAAGAGGTGCTGTTTCGCGGTTTTTTACAGGGCTATCTGGAGCAGCAGGTCACACCGTTGCGGGCAGCGTTGATCAGCGGCGTGGCCTTCGCAGCCTGTCATGCTTTCCTGGCCTTGAGCGTCACCCAACTGGGCTGGCCGGTGTTGCTGTTTACCCTGATCGAAGGCTTGGCGTGCGCATTGGTGCGCATGCGTTATGGCGTGTTGCCGGCGACGATCGCCCACGGCACCGCCATCCTGCTGATTGCCGTGCCCTACATGGCCTGATCCGAAACACAGCTCCCACCGAGCTCGACTTGAAATACAGTCAAAATGTGGGAGCGGGCTTGCTCGCGAAGACGGTGTGTCAGTCACCTGATGCATCGCCCGACACTCCGCTTTCG
>NZ_LXJP01000092.1:0-12472 GCF_001728855.1 Pseudomonas sp. AP19
AAAAAAAAGCCGTCCGTCCAGGTAGCCCAGCAGCTGCTGCTGAGATTTAAGGGGCGTTGGTTTGCTGATGTGCTTCTGACGTCGTTTTGCAAGTCTGCACGAGCGGCAGCAGTTGCGCTCGCGGTTGAGGATCTGGGTAGTTTTATTCGCAAAGGCTCGGATGCGTCGGTAAGCAACAATCGTTACTTCAACCCGCGCACGCAGTTTTACTTGAAACAGATCGGCAGCACGCTGAAGCAGTATTGCCAGTGCCTGGACCAGGAACTTCTATTCGCTATTCGTTCAGCGCAGTGCCCTTCCCCAAAGCTCTATAACTGGCTGGCTCAAGGGGACCGCGTACGTCGACTACAAGCCCTCAAGGTTCAACCGGTGCTAATCCCTCTCTTAGTTTTGGCCAACCAATGGCCTTGGCCATGGGACGAAGAGCAAAAGATTTTCCTGGAAAGCCCATGGGATGAACTTCAAGAGTTTCGACCTATCTTGCGCGACGACGACTACTGCGTGGAATCCAGGGAATGCCTAGTGGGCCGTATCACGGACGCTGGCCTCCCCCTGAACGACATCTTGGCATGGCTCTTACAAGCTCCAAGAACATCAGTTCGGTACTTGGGCCAACAACGCGTTTTTGATACCAGCAGCGCATTGACGCGAATAAGCCGTGAAGGTCCGGATACTCCGTGGCATCGATTGCTGCTTGGAGCAGCAATGGTCAACCGCCGCCCTTCGACTAAGACGCACTGGAAAACCTTTTTTGCATTGCTGGATAAGATTCCCTATCAACTTTTGGAGCAGACAAAAGACTGGAGCAGGTTGTTCTCAGGATGTCCGACAGAGTGGTCCAACCCTGATTGGCTTCAAATTGCTGATAGGCTGCAAGATCTGAATGATGTTTTTAATAGCGTTGATGAAAGCGACGGACCCGACGCCCGTGACGCACTGCAAAAACTCAAAAGCTTCATAGGTACTGCTACCTATCACCAGATCGCCAACTTAGTGGATGGCTTTCACCTGGCACTGATAGACATACGTGAAGCTCTTGATGCCGCAGATCCCCAAACAAAAGCGGACTCTTCAACGCCCTGGAGGACGCTGCTTAATTCGAACGACACACTTCTCGTAAGCCCGAATGGGCTGCAAATTGTCGAGCTGAAATGCCCAGCGGACCTTGATGCAGAACATCGAGCGCTAGGCCATTGCATTGATGGTTACGACTACAGCGCTTATCGAGGCAACTGCCGTCTTTTTTCAGTACGCGAAAACGGACAATCATTGGCCTCTGCCGAAATCCAAATGGATGAGAGTGCCTGGGGCAAGACACCGGCAAAATTGACTTCTAAACACTTGGTCACGATACAGCTGAGAGGGCTCCGCAATCGCACACCTAGGTCGGGCTCAAGGGTTGACCGGGCTTACCAATGGTTTTGGGCAAAGATCAAATCAGGTGAGCTCGAGGTCAACCTGGAATGGCCCGACCACACACTATCCATGCCCCGCTATACAAATCGAAACCGGAAAAAGCTGCACGCTCAAGCGTGCACAGAATGGATCAACCAGCGTTTGAGTAAAACATGAGCCGTCCGCGCCTTTTGAATAGTCGGCCCCATCTGGTCGAGAAGGTTATTTTCGACGGTTATGACTTCGGGATTCTGCTGCAGTACGTCGAGGGGGCCAACCGCCTGTTTCTTGAGCGTGATGGGTTCTACATACGCCGTGCGGAGCATCCTCAACATCGCTACTGGCGAATGCCCAAGGGTAAATTGCTGGATGACCTGGATCTGCTCTTCCACCGTCTGATGGAGTTGACGGAAGGCCGTTTCAACGAGAGCTGGCAGACCTTCTCTGCAAAGCTTGCAGCAGCACAACAATCACCAGACCGGCAAGCATTCACCTGGGGTCTAACGTTTCGAATTGCTCCACTGGCCCAGGGCGGCATTCTGCTGTCGGGCGACTATCACCCTGGAGCCGTCGCGGTATCTCGACGTATGCACGGCGTGTTCCTTGGCCAGTCGAAGTCTTGGCGCATTGATTCGACCGCCGAACTGGTGCGTTCCAACCTCATTCTTGAGTTGGGGCTTTCTGAAGATCAGTTTGAGATCCTGGACACCGTGCAGGAGCTGCTGACCGACGGATCCATTGTTCCGGCCGATGAAGTCACCCGCATCAGCCTCGGAGGTCCGCCGCAAGAGCGCGCAGCCCCAATCGGAAATGAAGAGGTCTCAACAGACGTTTACCTTGCCGCTGTGCCATCCATCGAGCGGACCGAGTTCACTAGCGAGCAAATCGACCAGGCGTTGACGGGGCATTCATTGCTGGACCATCAACCGGCAGGCATCCGGCATCTGCTGCAACGGACTAGCGCTTTACTTGCAGATGATATGGGCCTTGGGAAAACGCGCCAGGCCATCATCGCTGCCGCAATTCGAGCGGGAGACAGCCCCATCCTCGTCATCACCTTGTCGACTCTGATCATCAACTGGCAACGTGAAATCCAGATGGTGTATCCCGAAGCCAGAATAGGCCAGCAGGTCTTCGATCCCTCGTTGCAGTGGACCATCATTAACTACGAGCGCTTGGGCGACTATGTCCTGCAGGCCGGCCATTTTGAAGTGATGATCATCGATGAGGCTCACCGCCTGAAAGAGCCCACCGCAGCGTGGACACGCCATGGCTTCGACATTGCCGCCAAGGTGCCCAATCGCTATTTGTTGACTGGTACACCTGTCCTGAATCGAGAGTCAGAACTTCACACGCTATTGCGGCTTTCCGGCCATCCCGTTGGGAAGCTGTCACTCAAAGAGTTCTGCGAACAGTTCGCCGGCAGCCCAGAGTTTCGCAAGAACCTTCGAGAGGCGATTGGCGACTGGATGCTTAGGCGCCGCAAAGACGTGCTCACGGAGCTCAAGGGTAAGCAACGGCAGACTTTGCCGGTAGAGCTGTCAGTCGAGGAGCGTCGTGAATACGACCGGACACGCCTTGAAGACAGACCAAGTCTTGCCAGGCTAGGCTCACTGCGCCAGTTGCTGGAGCAGGTGAAAGTTCGGGTCGTCATGGAGCTGCTGTGCGAACTGGATATGGAAGACAAAGTCATCCTGTTCTGTGAGTTCAAGGACACCGTCAGCACGCTGCGTGCTGAGTGCGAACAAGCCGGATACGGCTGCGTTACCGTGGTAGGCAGTGACTCCCTGGGCAAACGCCAAAAAGCGATCGACCGTTTTCAAAGCGATCCCGACACCAGAGTGTTCGCAGCGACCACCTCTGCCGCTGGTACCGGAAATAATCTAACTGCTGCCAATTATGTGATGTTCCTGGGGCTGCCCTGGACGCCAGGACTACAGGATCAGGCTGAGGATAGAGCCTACCGGAATGGGCAGCTACGCATGGTTGTGGTGAAGATTCCGCTGGTGGAGAACACCATTGATCAGATGCTCTGGCAAATGCTACTGGATAAACGACAACTCGCGAGTGACCTCATTGAACCTGATGCTGCTGCCAATGCTCGGTCCGAGCTGTCCGCAAGCTTGTGACCTGCCTCCGATGGAAAATCCCAATTACTCGAATTATTCAATTCAGGCTGAACGGGCATCGCTAAGCAATCGGCATTGCCGTCGTCAAATCCATTGCTGTTTTCAGAAGTCCTAGGAGTAGGGAGGCGCCATGAAAAAAATCACCATCGCAGTATCCATATTGGCACCGTTGTTGCTCTCGGGTTGTGCATTCCACGCGCAGAACTATGAGAAAAAACAGGCTTTCCGCTATCGCTCCCGCGATTCAGGCAGCTGACTTTGCGGCTCAGTTCTACGGGGTCAAATCCGAAGCGGTGAGCGTTCTGTTGTTCGCTCAATCTCCCACACTGGTTAAGGCGCAAACTCGCTCGCCTGACGGGAGATTTTGTCACCTCGACATGGTGCCAGCATCCGCTGATGCCGGGGGGCCTGGTAGTTGGCTGCTACGCTCAATTCAGTGCGACGTACCAGACGTAGCCAGTTCACGTTAAATATTCACGAGGCCCCCACAGTGCCCAGCCCAACAAACTCCCAAGATGATGCCCTCTTAATGAACCTAAATTTTGAGTTCGTGCGCAGACTGGTCGATCAACCCCCAGCATGGGCCGAGAAAACGCTTTTGAAATGGGATGATGCTTTTCCACAGGAACAAAAGGACTTTTTATCGTTGCATTACTGGATCGAGTCAGGCTCGGTTAATGTTCACCGCGTCGTCGGGACCAACCATTGGGACTATCAGGGTATGACGTGGCTGAGCGTATTAATGAGTGGCAAGCGTATGAAAAACAACCTTCAAGACTTGATGGACGATCCCCGCTATTACCTGCAATCCGTCATCCGGCAACCGTCTATCTACTACAACACTGTCGACGGGCTTAATTTTTACATTGGCGCAGATGGCAATCACCGCACGTGCCTGGCGAAGTTTTTCCTTGGCGAACAGGAAAAGTCCCAGCTTCACAACGTGACGATAAACCACTACCAGGTTGATACCGCTTTTTTTCGGTGTTACCAGCAGCTCAAACTGATTGTGCAGACAATGGCTCTGAAGGTTGATCTTAATCCAGAAATCAGTTCGGTCGGGCGCGAAGACACAGCGGGCTGGAAAATGGATCGCTACCAAACGCATCTGATCTGGAAGGACTTTCAAAGCGGTAGAGTTCTAAAACTCAAGCATGCCGATGCCGAGCAAAAGTTACTCGACTTGTATCTTGAAATGAATGCAACGCCCGCATGGGTATCACTGCTGAAAAAGCTTTTGCCGTGGAGCCGCGCTTCCAGCAAGTGATGGCTGCTCAACCACTTCATCCATACATCAGGACCGTAAGTTAATTTCTGGCAGCCCCAGTTTTCTATTTCCTACTGCGTCGCCAATCACTGGCTGTCACTGTGCCTCCATCATCAAAGGGGGCCTTTCGGCACATGATCAGGCACTTCACCACACTCTCCCTACTCGCGCTCGTCGCCAGTTGCGCAACCCACACGCCACAGACGCCTAAGCCGGCGTTTGATAGCAGCCGTAACCCGGACATGTTGACGCCGGACCTCTACCCCAGCGGCGCCGTGCCTGAAAAGGAACCGGTCGTACGCTATGGGCGTTACACCCTGGTCAGTACCTTGCCTGACTCGGGTCAGCGTGACCTGATGGCTCAGATCATTGACATCAGCATTCCTGCCAACATGCACCCCAATGTGCGCGATGCCATGCAATACGTCGTGGACCGTTCCGGCTACACGCTCTGCTCGCCCGACACCGGCCACGTCAACATCCTTTACACGCGACCACTCCCAGCGGCCCAGTACAAGCTTGGACCCATGACACTGCGTAACACGCTGCAAGTACTCGCAGGCCCGGCCTGGCAGGTGAAGGTGGACGAAGTGAATCGCCAGGTGTGTTACGTACTGCGTCCTGGTTACCAGCTCCCGGAATCATCGCGCACTGCTCCAATGCAAGTGGCAGCTACCCCCGCACCTTCCACGCCATTGGCTTCAGCGACTCCGAAAAACACTACCAGCGGCGGAACGCCCAGCAACGTTGTGGTCGCCGCCGTGCCCTCACCGGCGCCGATAAAAACCGCAACTGCAGCACCTGCAGCTGCAACACCAGTATCTACCCCAGCAGTGCCCGCCAAGGATGGCTCTATTACGACCTCTTCCGGGAAAACCACATCGAGCCCGGCAGTCACCTCGCCGCTTAACGCTTCCACCACTCAGCCTGCAAGCATTGGGAAGTCTGGAAACGTTGCCCCAAGTACCTCAGTCGCGCCAAAGCCTGCTCTCGCGGTGGTAACCGCTCCAAAGCCGCTGGCCCAGATATGGACGGCGACCACTGGCTCAACACTTCGGCAAACCGTGGAAGCCTGGGCAGCAAGGGCTAAGTGGACGCTTATCTGGAAGGTCGACGACTTAGATTACCCGATTGATGCACCGCTTCGATTCGAAGGCAGCTTTGAGGATGCTATCAAAGAGATCTTTCCGCTGTACGACTCAGCCCCTCGGTCATTCGTCGTGGACGGCAGCCCAGCACAGTTGGTGCTTTATATCGCAGAGAGGAAAAAATGATGACTGTACGCCTCTGGATTCGAGGCACAGCCTCATTAATGGTCATGGCTCTGATCAGCTCCTGCTCACTGCAGCGCGTGAATGAGTCGGCCAGCCGTGCCGAAAACGACGCAGCGACCGCCTCCCAATACAGCCGCTTCTTGCGAAATCAGCAACAAGACCCGGCACGCGAAACCGTCGTTTTCAGTGACAAGCCATGGGTCTCAAAACAACCCATGGTCGCCAAGCGCGGTTTGCCGCTGGCCATGGACTGCGAAATTACTTATCGCCCTTCTTACAACGTTGGGATCGCAGAGGTCGCGAACTACATCACGAGCGAGTGTGGCGTTCCGGTCATCGTGGCTCCAGATGCGATCGATCCAAGCGTCTTATCCGTTCGCAATCAAGGTAACGCAGGATCTAATTCGCCTCCGGTTATGGCCTCGCCGGATAATCTGTCCAGTTTCATGCCAGCCGGTGTCATCGGCAACATGCCGAGCAACGCCCGATCTTCGGGTATGGATGGGCTCTTTGCGCCTCGTACATTCCCAATTAAGTACAGCGGCAAGCTTTCTGGTTTGTTGAATCAGGTGACCGCTCAACAGGGTCTAGCATGGAATTATTTATCCGATGATCGCAGCGTGCACGTCACCTACTTCGATACCAAAACGTTCGATGTCTGGGCCTTTGGTGATGATCAGGTCATTGAAAGCACTGTGAAATCCGGTTTGCTGACATCCACGGGCAGCGGCAGCTCAGGAGGGGGTGGCGGATCTTCATCATCAGGCGCTTCGGGCGAGTCTGGCAGTAACCAGAGCACCACCGTCTCAATTAAGACATCTCTGATCGGGGATATCGAAAAAAACGTCCAGGCGATGCTAAGCCAGCAGCCGCAGGGTCGTATGTTCCTTTCTCGGTCCACTGGAACCTTAACGGTAAGCGATCGCCCAGAGGTTCTTTCCAACGTTTCGAAGTACTTGACCTCCCTCAACCGCAGCATCACCCGCCAGGTGCTGTTCAATGTCAAAGTCTTTGAAGTGACACTAACCGACAAGGATCAAACAGGCCTAGATTGGTCTGCGGTTTACACTAATCTGAGCAGCAAGTGGGGCTTTTCCCTAAAAAATGCCACCACTGGAATTACCACTAATGCGGTCTCCAGCTCGTTCAATGTTTTAGATACCTCCAAGTCACCTTGGGCTGGCTCGAATCTGATCATTAAAGCGCTATCTGAACAGTATCGCGTTTCAAACATCCGTTCGCCCTCGATCACAACTTTGAATTTACAGCCTGCACCTATCCAAGTCGGTAACGTGCAAAGCTATATTGCCTCAAGCTCTACTACCACAACGGCCTCGGTCGGATCTTCCACATCGCTGACTCCCGCAACGATCACCAGCGGGTTCAACATGATGTTGCTTCCTCGCATTATCGACCAGGACAACCTGCTGCTAATGGTCACTTTGAGCATGAGCAGCAAACCCACCTTCACTCCCTTCACCAGCAACGGCTCCAGCGTTCAGACAGTCGATTACGACACCAGGAACCTGTCTCCCAAAGTCAAATTGCGCAGCGGCCAAACGTTGGTTCTGACCGGCTTTGAGGAGAACAGCGAAAACGCGACCAAATCCGGTGTCGGTGATCCTGGATTCTTCGGCCTGGGCGGTAGTCGCATCCGCAGCACGGATCACAACGTGCTGGTCGTGCTGATTACCCCTGTTGTTGATAGCGACACTGGAAGCCCTAGCGCCCTGAGTTTTCCTGCCGCCAATGATCCGTGGGGCTCTTGCCCCAGCCCTTTGCTGCGTTGCAGCGCATTCAAGGGTTAAGTCATGGTCGCGGAAATCGTAAAAAGCACACGCTCTGCACGGGTCCAGGTCCTGCAGCACAGAGGAAAATCGTTCGTCACAGGCCTACGCTGGCATCCATTGGGCAGCGTCACCGGCCACATGAGGGAAGCACGGCAGTACGGCCGTGAACACCAGTTAGATATCGTTGCCATTCGCAGAACACCGGCCATCATCCAGGCGGGTTTCGTTGCGCGCAGTGACGCAGTCACCAAAGGCATGTACTCGCTCGCAGCGACCCTGGCAGGCCAGTTGGGGGACTCGTGGATTGCGGCCTGGAGAACGGACGCTGACCTTGACCAATACGCCCTTGTCGCGGTGTTTCAAGGAGGGGTGATCTCTGGGTGCGACATGATCGGTACAGGTGCCGAGGTTCGCCGCAGGGTTGTTCAGCAACGCAGTCGCGGCATCGACTTCGACCAAGAGTACCTGCCCACAGAGTTTGAAATGGGTGGTCAACCACTGGACGTGGAAGAGCTACTGCAACCCTCGCACCTGAAACGCGAATACCGGCTTCGACCACTTGTATTTGGGCTGTCCAAAGCAGAGTTGGTGCAACTGGTGATTGTTGGTGCGCTGATCGCTGCCGGCATCATCGGGTGGCTTCAATGGCAGAGTCATCAGGACCGGATAGCCAAAGAAGCAGCTTTCCAGGCTGAACAACTTCGCCTGGCAGAATTAGCCAGGCTGCAGCAAGAGTCTGGCGTGGAGCAATTGCCCCAGGCTCTGGAGCACCCTTGGGCCAAACGCCCTTCGGTCACAGACTTCATTGAGGGATGCAGCAGCGGCATTTATCAGTCGCCCCTATCCATTGAAGGTTGGTTGTTCACAAGTGCCGTCTGCGATGGTGCAAAGGTCTTGTCATCTTACAAACGCACGGGCAATAGCACGGCCGACGAACTGATACAGGCAACTCAGGGCCACTATGCTGATCGGCCGGTCTTCTTTGACGACGGTAATTCGGCAACGTTGAAACTCGACATTTCCTTACCAGCAGCCGGTGATGAACCGCTAAAAGAAGCCATCGTCATGCTGGCGAATTTGTCTTCCTGGCTGCACAGCTTCGGCCAAAGCCCCGTTTTAAAAGAGGTGCCGGTCGTAGTGCCCATCCAGCCGGCATTACCTGGTCAGCCTGCTCCACCCCCCCCACCTCCTCCTCAATGGAAGCAATTCGAGCTGCGCTACACCACAGGTATTACACCAATCGACTCTTTATCCGGCGCTCCAAGTCAGGGGCTTCGTCTTTCAGAAATCAAAGCTGATTACAAAGCTGACCATCTTGAATGGTCAGTTATAGGTGACCTTTATGCGAAGTAAAATTCATCAGTTTTTCTGCCTGGTTATTGCTGCCGGATCCTCTATTGGCTGGGCAGCGGAAAACAGTGTCTCCGGTGTCAACGTAGGTGAGCTGGCCATCGTTCAAAGTCAGACGATCCTCCTCAAAGCGCAGGCGGAAAGGGCTCAGGCTGAGCGGTCAATCAATGGCGATGACAACCATTCAACCGCTCAGTCTCCAGCCTCATTCTCCCCTCAAGGCCTCCTCCCATCCCCTATTACCGCCACACGCGCCACTGATACCCAGCAACAACTGCCGGTCGTCAAAGCCATATTTGGCTCCGCAAGGCGGCTTCGTGCCACGTTGCTCTACAGCAGCGGATTTGAAGTGGACGCAGACGCCTCGACCCGGGAACTCCCAGGAGGCTACCGCGTGGCAAACCTCACCGTGGACAGCGTGACACTCGAGCGTGATGGCAAGCGCTTTCCCCTCGGATTTTCCAATGTTCCACCAGGAAGCACTTCCAGCACCAACAACCCGGTCTCCAGCAGTATCCCGTCAGCCACCACGCTGCCCGGGTTTATCCAAGGACAGCGGTGAGGTTCGAACCAATGACGACTTTGACTGAAATACAAACTGAAGCGGAAGCAGTTCTCGATGAGGCCGCTGCCGCGCTGCTGAATTCGCATCAGCAATTGCTCACTGCGCCTGGCGGATCGTTCGAGCTGAAACCGGAGTTACGTCAGCTGTGCGCATTGACCAGCGATGGAATTCTGTATGTGTCCGCCCAGCACCAAACGGATGCCTATGTCATGGCATTCGAGGATGAGTTGGAACACAAGAATCATCAGTTTGAAGTCAAGATCTGCCCGATGAGCACGATCAAGGCGCTCTACCAGGCGAATGATGACGCCAATGGAAGAGCCCTCTCGACAACCGAGACCAAACGCCAGGCGCAGGTGGTTCAGCTGCTGGGCAAGGCCCATCGGGATAATGCTAGCGATGTTCACTTTGTGGTGGGTCACGACATCACCAGGATCTTCTTTCGCATCCACGGGCTGTTGTGGGAGGCAGAGCAGCATCAAAGTCAGGTGGGCCTTGAGCTCTGCTCATCCCTCTACAACAGCATGTGTGATGTTGCGAAAGACCACTACCAGCCACAAGTCAGCCAGGACGCACGTATAAAACGATCCTACGTGGATCAGCTTGGTCTGTTCGGTGCCCGGGTTGCCACCAGGCCGCTCGTAGAGGGTCCTTTGATGGTTCTACGTCTGCTGTATGACGACAAAACCAAAATGACCCTTGAGGCTCTCGGTTTCCTCCCTGAGCAAATTGAGGCGTTCAGCCGTATCCGCAGCTTTCCTTATGGCGTGAACTTGGTCACCGGCCCCACAGGATCCGGCAAATCCAAGACTCAGCAGGTCAACCTGAACCTGCTCTATGAAGAGTGTGGTGGCACAAAACACATTTTGACCATGGAGGATCCACCCGAATATCCAATTATGGCCAACCAGTCCCCTTTGGGCTCAGGAGAAACCTGGAGCGACGGCATCACCAACACGATGCGACTCGATCCGGACGTCCTGATGTATGGGGAAATCAGAGACCTGGCCTCGGCCCAAGCGGCTTTCCGTGGTGGGATGACCGGGCACCTGGTGTCCTCCACATTGCACACAAATAACTCAGTGGCAGGGCTTCAGCGGCTAATCGACATGGGTGTAGACCGCTACCTCGTGACAGATCCCGCACTGATGACCAGCATCGTCAATCAGTCCTTGCTTCCCGTGCTATGCCCTCACTGCCGTGTACCTGCCGCTGCTCACCTGGACCAGCTCAACGGTGCATTGGTGCAACGTCTGCGCGGCCTGGACGCGGTCGACCTGACCTACCTTAAAGGTTCTGGATGCCCACACTGCAAAGGTTTGGGCGTCATTGATCGTACGGTAGCCGCTGAGGCGCTCATCACCGACAACAATTTCATGCACGTTTTCAATACAAAAGGGGCCAGTGCAGCACGTCGATACTGGGTGAAGGAAATGGGCGGTATCACCAAAACTGCCCACACAATCCTCAAGCTCAAACAAGGTTTGGTAGATCCACGTCACGCCGAAATGATGGTGGGACCGTTGGACTTTGACCGGCAAACCCTGGAGCTCGCCCATGCTGAGTGAAGTCAAAGCGGTGCTGAACCGCTGGGCAGAAACCTTCTACGCCAAACAGTTCGGCAAGAACGAGCGAATCCAGTTCTATGAAAGCCTTATGGGCATTCATGGGGATGGCGTTTCGCTTGAAGATGCCCTGAATACTGTTGCGCGAGCATTCAGTGATAACGGCCAAAAACGGCATCCCGTCTCGATTGCCTGTCGTGAAATCGCGCAATCGGTCAAAGGAGGCAAGTCGTTCAGCGTGTCATGCGAAGGCTGGGTGCCTTATGACGAAAACTCTTTGATCGCTTCCGGGGAAGAGACCGGCAACCTGGTGCAGGCATTTAGAGATTGCGTGAGGATTATTGAAGTACGCCAGAGGATCGGCAAGCTGGTGGCCTCAGCCACAGTTTACCCTTCGGTGGTGTGGAGCGTTATGGCAGCGCTGCTGTATGTGATCGCCGCGTGGATGGTGCCTTCAATGACAAAGCGCTCCAATCCCGATGCCTGGACAGGTGTGCCGGCGTTTCTTTACGCGCTATCGAATTTCGTGACCCACTACGGACTGGTGACCCTGATCGCAGTCGTCATCTTCATCCTCGTATCGACCTTCACCCTGCCGGTATTTTGCGGGCTTCAGATCACGGCCGCCAGCCCGTCATGGAAGCTACAGTTGAATAAATTGCTCCAGGTCCTGAGAGTCCGAGCAGAGCGCCTTCCCCCTTGGTCGGTCTACAAGGCGCTTCACGGTTCCATCTTTTTGCTCAACATGGCCGTGATGTTGCGCTCAGGCATCAACCAGCTCGACGCATTGAAGTCGCTGCAGCGCAACGCATCTCCATGGCTCAAGGAACGGTTGAGCGCCATTCATTACGGTGTCAGTGCCGGCAAAAACTTCGGTACCGCCTTGAAACTTGCTGGCCATGAATTTCCAGACCCCATGGCCATGCATTTTCTTGAAGTGCTCGCCACCCGCAAAGGCTTCGCCGAATCGATGGAAAGGTTTTCCAACCGCTGGCTGGAGCAAACGCTCCAGCGTGTCGAGGCCATCGCGAAGTCGCTTATTGGGGTGTCCTCGATGGCCATGGGAATCATGATGATTCTGGTGGTGATCGGCATCTTCCAGTTGGCCGGCAATGTGACTGAAACCCTTAAATAAGG
>NZ_LXJP01000093.1:0-12092 GCF_001728855.1 Pseudomonas sp. AP19
GTAAGGGCGGAACCCTAAGCAGCCGTTACCGCAGCAACGGATATGTACTCAATCTACCTAACCCCCTCACAGGCCTAAAGCGACACAAAGCGTTGCGTAGAGACCTATGGCTATCACAGCCAACCCAGCTCCCACATTTTTACCGTGCCCGCTTGAGCTGTAGGAGGCCTGTAGGACGCGGCTGACAATGCAGTAAGCGCCTTGCCCGGCTGCCTACGCTTACGTCAGAATCCGCCGGCTTGTGCGCTTGGGTCTGGAGTTCTAAGGTTCGCCGGTCACTGAATTTCTCGGTGATCGGGTTTAGTAGCCCGACTGTTGGACACTCTTAGTGCATGAGCCTCATCTGAGTTTGATGGCGGCTGTGCGTAGGGCACCTTCGGGTGCGCCGGCTTTGAGTGTCCACCGGTCTACTAACCTGCGTACAGCTGCCACCCTTCGTTTAGTAGCGATACGGCGGCGGCCTATTCCAGGACGCTTAAATGATCAAAGAAACTGAAAAACCGCCAATCACTCTTTTCACCATTACGCCTGACACCCCAACCGAAACCCTGTTGATCAACAGCTACGAAACCGTGTGCTCCGTCAGCACCTTGTTGCTCGACCTGTCCGACGACCTCACCGGCAAACACCGCGATCTCGCCCTCGCCATTCACCAACTGAGCGAGCTATCCGTCTTGATGGTCGGCACAGCCATGGACCAGCACACACCGCGAACCTAAAGCCCTGCTCGGTCAAAAATGTGGGAGCGGGCTTGCTCGCGAACGCGTTGTATCAGCTACAAATAGGCTAACTGACCCACCGCATTCGCGAGCAACCCAGCTCCCACATTTTGACCGTGCCCACTTAAGACCCTCGCTGTCATCTACGCCCCCTGCTAGATTGGCCATTCACCATCGTCAGGGAAGCACCATGGCACACTCACTGAAAATTCTCGGCCGCACGTCCTCCATCAACGTGCGTAAAGTGCTCTGGACCTGCCAGGAACTGGGCATCGACTACGTGCGCGAAGACTGGGGCATTGGCTTCAAGCCCACCCAGTCCGCCGAATTCCTCGCCCTGAACCCCAACGCCCAAGTGCCGGTGCTGATCGACGACCACGGCGTGTTGTGGGAGTCCAACACCATCTGCCGCTACCTCATCGGCCTTTACCAACGCACAGACCTGCTGCCCGCCGAACCCGCGCCACGCGCGCGGGTCGAGCAATGGGTGGACTGGCAAGCCACCGAACTCAACCGCGCCTGGGGCGATGCCTTCACCGCGCTGGTGCGCAACAACCCGGACGGCCTGGACGCCACGCAGATTGCCGCCGCCGTGCAGGTGTGGAACGACAAGATGGGCCTGCTGGAACAGCAGTTGGCCAACACCGGTGCTTATGTCGTCGGGGATGAATTTACCCTCGCCGATATCCTCATCGGCCTCTCGGTGCACCGCTGGCAGAGCACGCCCATGGAACGCCCGCCCTACCCCGCGATTGCAGCGTACTACCAGCGCCTCAGCGGGCGCCAAGGCTTCAAGACCTTTGCCCTCGACGGCCACAACTGACACAAGGACTCACCGTGAACGGACTCAACGTACTGCTGACCGGCGCCTGCGGAAGAATCGGCAAGACCTTTTTCGAAGCCTCGAAGGAGCGCTACCGCTTCACCCTCACCGACCGCCTCGCACCGGATTTCGATGTCGGTGAACACCGCTTCGTGCACGCCGACCTCAGCGATAAAACCCGCCTCGCGGCCCTGCTGGATGGCATCGACGTGATCGTGCACCTGTCGGGCATCCCCCACGCCAGCGCGTCGTTCGACGCGTTGCTGCCGAACAATATCCTCGCCACCACCTACCTGTTCGAAGCGGCCGTGGCGGCGGGCGTCAAGCGCCTGGTATTCGCCAGCAGCGCGCAGACCATCGAAGGCTACCCGGTGGACCGCCAAATCACCCCAGGCATGCCGGTGATGCCCGCCAACCTCTACGGCGTGAGCAAATGCTACGGCGAGGCACTGTGCGGCTATTACGCGGCGAAAACTCCGCTCTCCACGATTGCGCTGCGCATCGGCGCCTTTGAGTTCACCGAAACCCACGAGCTCAATAATGCCCGCGACCTCAGCGCCTGGCTCAGCCCGCGTGATGCCGTGCAACTGCTGCAACGCTCGGTGGACGCTGAAGGGGTGAAGCACCTGATCGCCCACGGTATTTCCAATAACCGCTTCAAGCGCCTGGACTTGAGCGAGACCACGCGGGTGCTGGGCTATCAACCGCTGGATGACGCCTTTGAGACCTTCAAGATCCCCATCACCTATTGAGCCTCTGCGCCATAAAAGCGTGAAAGCTGACACCCGGGCGCAATAAATCGGCGAATGTTTGGCCTGCCGCACGCAACTTCACAAGCGCCGATTTCCGTTAGCCCGCTAAGATTCCAGCTCACTGCCCCTGGAATCTGCCCATGTCGACACTCACCGCCTCAGCCACGGACGGCATCGACCCGATCCGTGCCGCCCACATCAGCGCGCGCATCGACCGCCTACCCGCCGTCGCCACTCTTTGGCGCCTGGTGGCCTTGCTGTCAATCGGCGGCTTTTTCGAGCTGTATGACCTGTTCCAGACCGCCTACATCAGCCCCGGCTTGATCAGCGACGGGATTTTCCACACCGGCAGCGAAGGTGTGTTTGGCTTCTCCGACCAGGCGGCGTTTGCCTCGGCGACCTTTCTGGGCCTGTTCCTTGGCGCCAGCCTGCTCAGCCCCATCGCCGACCGCTTCGGGCGCCGGGCGATTTTTACCTTCGCGCTGATCGGGTACACCGTGGCGACCGTGCTGATGGGTATTCAAACCTCCGCGCTGGGCATCATCTGCATGCGTTTTCTGGTGGGCATCGGCCTGGGCATCGAGCTGGTGACCATCGACGCTTACCTCTCGGAACTGGTGCCCAAGCGCATGCGCAGCTCGGCGTTTGCGTTCGCGTTTTTCATTCAGTTTCTGTCGGTGCCGGCGGTGGCGTTGATGTCGTGGTGGCTGGTGCCCCAGGCGCCGTTCGGGGTGTCCGGCTGGCGCTGGGTGGTGCTGAGCAGTGCCGTGTTTGCGTTATTTATCTGGCAACTGCGCAAGCGCCTGCCGGAATCACCCCGTTGGCTGGCGCAAAAGGGCCGCTTTGACGAAGCCGGGCAGATCATGGACAGCCTCGAAGCACGCTGCCAACGCGATCACGGCAAACCGCTGGATGAGCCCGTACCCGAAGCGGTCAGCGTGCACGGCAGCGGGCGTTTTGCGGATATCTGGCAACCGCCCTACCGCCGCCGGGCACTGATGCTGATCGTGTTCCATGTGTTCCAGGCCATCGGCTTTTTCGGCTTCGGCAATTGGTTGCCGGCGTTGTTGTCGGGTCAGGGCGTGAGCGTGACCCATAGTTTGATGTACGCCTTTATCATCACCCTCGCCTACCCGCTGGGACCGCTGCTGTTTGTGAAGGTGGCCAATCGTTTTGAAAACAAATGGCAAATCGTCGGTTCGGCGATGGGCGCGATGGTCTTCGGCAGCCTGTTCGCCCTGCAAACCACCGCGGTGGGGCTGGTGATCTGCGGGGTGATGATCACATTCTGCAATGCCTGGCTGAGCTTCAGTTACCACTCCTACCAGAGCGAATTGTTCCCGACCAATATCCGCGCACGGGCGGTGGGGTTCTGCTATTCGTTCAGCCGCTTGTCGACGGTGTTCAGCAGCCTGTTGATCGGGTTCATTCTTGAGCATCTGGGCACGCCGGGCGTCTTGGCGTTTATTGCCAGCAGCATGTTGATCGTGATGATCACCATCAGTTGGTTCGGGCCGCGTACGCGTAACCTGGCGCTGGAGAATATCGCCCACTGACGGCAACGCTTGGCCGCCGGCAGGACAACGCTTGCCGCGACGGCCGCGCCAGCCCCCGTAAAAGCGCGGATTTGGCACTCGGCATGCTATTTGCTCCAGCTGTCGCACCGAACACATTTACGCAGGTGACCGATCATGCTGGTTAACAATAACGCCCAAGCCGTGTCGACCGTCGAAAAGCTCAAGCGCACCGACATGGACCCCGCCAACGCCGCTGCCAGCACGCTGTACAGCGGTGCCGTGCAAGCGGCTCAGCAAAGCGTCACCGTGCCGGCCGCGCAGCAGGACCTGAACAAGGCCAACGACCGAATCGACGAAGCCTTCGCCAAGACCCGTGTGCAGTTGCAAGCCACGACGGCAGCACCTACGGCGGCAACCGACATACCGGCAGCGGGCTCGACCACCAGCACCGCGCGTGCGGATTTCACCGACTACATGAGCAAATCCCCGGCGGAACGCATCCGTGAGCAATTGCTCAAGGAGCAGGGTTTGACCGAAGCACAAGTGCAGGCAATGCCGCAGGAAAAACAGGACGCGATTGCCAAGCAAGTGGCTGATCGCGTGAAGCAGCAGCAAGATCAGCAAGTAGCGGCGAAAGCCACTGACCCGGCGCAGGCGGTTAAAGAAACCCTGGCGGCGATTTAACAGACACCGCTGATCACAGGTGGGCGCTGGCTGGCCCGAGATGCAGAAACCCGGGTGTATCAGGTACACCGAGTTGATGCGATCGCAGGCACGCCAGCGCCCACAGAGGTTGGGTTAGCACGGCGGTAACGTATCTACTGCAATTGCAGGGTCGAGTTGAACTGACTGATCGCATCCACCACATGCCGTGACCCTTCCTGAATCTCCAGGATCACCTGCCCCGCCTCATTCGCCAGTTCCACCCCCAGCCCGGTGCGGCTCAGGCTCGACTGCATGCTCGACACTGCGCTCAGCGACAGGTCGTGGTTTTTGCGCACCACATCGACAATCTCCACGGTTGCCTGGCTGGTGCGCGCTGCGAGGCCGCGCACTTCGTCGGCCACCACCGCAAATCCACGCCCATGTTCGCCCGCCCGCGCCGCCTCAATCGCCGCGTTGAGCGCGAGCATATTGGTTTGTTCGGCAATGCCACGGATGGTCTGCACGATGGCGCCGATGATGTCTGACTGTTTGTTGACCGCGTCGATGCTTTGGGCTGCCTGATTCAGGTCGCTGGAAATCGCTTCGATGATCTGCACGGTTTGCTGCACCACCTCCGAGCCCTTGCGTGCGCAGGCATCGTTTTGCACCGAGGTGGCGTGGGCCGAATCGGCGGCGGTGCGCAGGGTGGTGACCTGATCGGTGATGTCGCTGGCGAACTTCACCACTTTATACAGGCGCCCGTTGGCGTCGAAGATCGGGTTGTAAGAGGCTTCCAGAAACAGGGTTTTGCCGTATTTGTTTTTCCGCTCAAAACGATGGGAGTGATATTCGCCACGGTTGAGCGAGGCCCAAAAAGCCTTGTAAGCCGGGGAGTCCACTTCACTGCGCTGGCAGAACAGGCTGTGGTGCTGGCCGATGATTTCTTCGCGCGAATACTGCACCGCACGCAGGAAGTTATCGTTGGCATTGATGATCTGGCCTTGAGGGGTAAATTCGATCACCGCCATGGAGCGGCTGATGGCGTCGATCAGGCTCTGGTTCTCGTGTTCATGGTGAACCCGTGCGGAAATGTCCGCGGCGACTTTGATCACGCTCTGCACCTGATTGTCGCTGCCCAGCACCGGCATGTAGCTGGCTTCGAGCCACACCTCCTCGCCGTGCTTATTCAGGCGCATAAAGGTGCCGCTCAGGGCTTCGCCCCGCGCCAGGTCGCGCCACAACTTGGCGTAGGGCTCGGTGTGGGTGTAGGCCTCTTCGCAAAAGATGCGGTGATGTTGGCCGCGAATCTCCTCGACGTTGTAGCCCATGGTTTTGCAGAAGTTCTCATTGGCGTCGAGGATCACGCCGTTGCGGTCGAATTCGATCATCGCCATGGAACGGCTGATGGCGGCGAGCTTGGCGTTGGCTTCGGTGAGCGCACAGGAAAAACGTTGGATTTCTTGCAGGTCGGATTTGTGATGGCGGTTGAACATGATCAGATCACCCTTGATTCCCGGCGCCTGAAAGGCGCATTCCATTCATGTGTTGGACAGTGCTGGCTAACCTTCATGGGCAAATAACCATCCGAAACGCTGTATATGCCAAACGTCATCAACGGTCTTGGATCAGCATAGACAGGGCGTGGCGCTATGCAAGGCCACTAATCAGCCAGCATTTTTAACAACGCACTGACGGCCATCGAGGGTGAACGGGTGGGTGAACCGACCAAGGCAAATTCGCGGTGCAATGGGACGCTCAACGGCATCACACGCAGGCCATTGAGCTGGGGTGGCAACGCCATCTGAGGCACCAGCGTGACGCCGACGCCTTCGCGCACCAGGCTGTAGGCACTGCTCCATTCGCGCACTTCCACGCGGATATCGCGCAGGGTCAGCCCCGCCAATGCGCCCAGGCTGCGGGCATTGGCGGTGCAGCCACCGGTAGCCAGCACGAAGGGTTGCTGGAGCAATGCCTCAAGCGACACCGTGGCATCGGCCGGGCGCTGCGCGATGGGATGGTGGGTCGGCAGCACCGCCATCCAAAAGTCACGCCCCAACACCGTGGCGTTGCGCGCAGGCTCGGGGTTGAGCACCACGCCCAGGTCGATCAGCTCGGCATCGAGCAAGGCGTGCACTTCGCTGTCGGTGACATCCAGGGTGGTGATCTCGATACCTGGGTGCAACTGACGAAAACGTTGCAGCAACGGCGTCAGAAAGGTCGCCAGCACCATCGGAAAACTGGCAATGCGAAGGCTCCCACTCAGCAATGGTCGAGACTCATCCACGGTGGTGCGAATGGCCTGCAATGCACCCATCATCACCCGCGCGTGCTCGATCACCCGGCCTCCCAGGGCGGTAGGCAGGGTCTTGCGCGGTTCACGTGTGAACAGTTGCGCACCCAAGGCTGCCTCCATGGAGGCCATGGCTTGGCTGGCAGCGGACTGGGTCATGCCGACCCTTTCGGCGGCGGCCGTGATGCTGCCGTGGTCGGCCACCGCCACCAGCAAACGCCAGTGCATCAGGTTCATCATGGCAGTAGCTGTCCTTATGGGTGGCGTCTGAAGGTTTAATTTTACGCAAGGTGCCACGCCGGCGAGACTGGCGCAAATCAACCACACCCGATCAGGAGCCACCCTGCATGAAACTGTACTTTTCCCCCAATGCCTGTTCTCTCGCCCCGCATATCGTGTTGCGCGAATTGGCGTTGCCGTTCGAGCTGGTGCGGGTCGATAACCAGGCCAAAACCACGGCCGACGGCGACGATTTCCTGCAGATCAACCCCAAGGGCTATGTGGCGGCGCTGCAACTGGACAATGGCGAAGTGCTGACAGAAGCCAGTGCGATCCTGCAGTACCTGGCCGACCTGAAACCCGCCGCGCACCTGGCCCCGGCCAATGGCAGCTGGGAACGCGTGCGCTTGCAGGAGTGGCTGAACTTTATCGCCAGCGAGGTTCATGGCGGGCTGGCGATTTTCTTTAACGACGCGATTCAGGGCGACCTGCGGGCGATGTTCGTGGCCAAGGTGCACAAGCGTTTTGCGATTCTGGTGCAAACGCTGGAGCGCCAGGACTACCTGTTGGGGTCGCAGTATTCGGTGGCGGACGCGTATTTGTTCGTGGTGCTGCGCTGGGCGGGGTTGCACGCTATTGACCTGCAACAGTGGCCGGCGTTGGCGGCGTTTCAGCAGCGAATTGGCGAGCGGCAAACAGTTATCGCGGCCCTGGCCGCCGAAGCCTGATGGCCTGAAATGCAATTAAAAATGTGGGAGCGGGCTTGCTCGCGAAAGCGGAGTATCAGCCACCGAATGTTTCGACTGATACACCGCATTCGCGAGCAAGCCCGCTCCCACAGTTGAACGGCTTTGTTTTAGAGAAAGCGTTTCATACCGCTAGCGTCGAGGCTGCTGCGTTGGCTGCCGAGAATCCATGATCTGAAATGCAAATAAACAGGTGGGAGCGGGCTTGCTCGCGAAGGCGGAGTGTCAGCCAACGAATGTTTCGACTGATACACCGCTATCGCGAGCAAGCCCGCTCCCACAGTTGAACGGCGTTGTTTTAGAGAAAGCGTTTCACACCTCTAGCGTCGAGGCTGCTGCGTTGGCTGCCGAGAATCCATGATCTGAAATGCAAATAAACAGGTGGGAGCGGGCTTGCTCGCGAAAGCGGAGTGTCAGCCACCGAATGTTTCGACTGATACACCGCATTCGCGAGCAAGCCCGCTCCCACAGTTGAACGGCGTTGTTTTAGAGAAAGCGTTTCATACCGCTAGCTTTGAGGCTGCTGCGTTGGTTGCCGAGAATCTATGATCTGAAATGCAAATAGACAGGTGGGAGCGGGCTTGCTCGCGAAAGCGGAGTGTCAGCCACCGAATGTTTCGACTGATACACCGCATTCGCGAGCAAGCCCGCTCCTACAGTTGAACGGCGTTGTTTTAGAGAAAGCGTTTCATACCGCTAGCTTTGAGGCTGCTGCGTTGGTTGCCGAGAATCTATGATCTGAAATGCAAATAAACAGGTGGGAGCGGGCTTGCTCGCGAAGGCGGAGTGTCAGCCAACGAATGTTTCGACTGATACACCGCTATCGCGAGCAAGCCCGCTCCCACAGTTGAACGGCGTTGTTTTAGAGAAAGCGTTTCACACCGCTAGCGTCGAGGCTGCTGCGTTGGTTGCCGAGAATCTATGATCTGAAATGCAAATAGACAGGTGGGAGCGGGCTTGCTCGCGAAAGCGGAGTGTCAGCCACCGAATGTTTCGACTGATACACCGCATTCGCGAGCAAGCCCGCTCCTACAGTTGAACGGCTTGGTTTTAGAGAAAGCGTTTCATACCGCTAGCGTCGATCAAGACGCTATGGGGCCTTGAGCACAATCTGCTGCACATCGACTTTTTTCGGGATCAGGCCGTTGGCGAAGAACAGGTCGGCGGTGCGCTGCTGGTTCGCGATGTCGATGGCTTGCAGTGAGCGGATCGGTGCGGGCGAGCGGTGCTCGAAGTAGCTTTTGACCACGGCCGGTGGCAGGCCCAGGGTCTTGGCCATCAACGCGATGCTTTGCTCGGGCTGGTCCAGGGACAGGCGCTGCGCCTTGGCCAGGGTGTTGATAATCGCCCCGACGGCCTGCGGGTGTTGCTGGGCAAACGGGCGGCTGACCACGAAGAAACTGCCGGCCGGATTGAGGCCTTGGCCGTCGCCCAATACGCGGGCGGAACCGTCCACTACCGCGGCCGAGTAGTACGGGTCCCACACCACCCACGCGTCGACCTTGCCTTGCTCAAACGCGGCACGCCCGTCTGAGGGTGACAGGTACACCACGTTCACATCCTTCCATTGCAAGCCGGCGCGCAGCAGGCTTTTGAGGAACAGGTTGTGGGCGCTGGAACCTTTGAGCAGTGCCACCCGCTTGCCCTTGAGTTCGGCCACGCTTTGAATCGGGCTGGTTTTAGGCACCAGCACCGCTTCGGTCTTGCCGTCGTTCGGCTCGACGGCAAAGTACTGCAAATCAATGCCGGCGGCCTGGGCGAAGATCGGCGGGATGTCGCCGATATTGCCGATGTCCAGGCTGCCGCCATTCAGCGCTTCGATCAGCGGCGGGCCGCCGAGGAATTCGATCCACTGCACCTGGGTGCCGGGCAGCGCTTCTTCGAACAACGTGTGCTCACGGGCCAGCACCATGCTGACCGAGCTTTTCTGGTAGCCGATGCGCAACGTGGAGGGTTCGGCTGCCAACACGTGACCGGCAACCAGCGAGAGAACGACCGCAGCGAGGACTTTCAGCATCAGAGCGCTCCCTTGACCTTGGCCGCGACATCCGCGGGCACCCATTGTTGCCAGACTTGCGGCTGCTCTTTGAGGAACGCCAGCGCAACTTGGCGCGGTTGTTCACGCTTCTCGCTCATCTGCGCGAGGATGCCGTTGAGCAAGTCGATCGGCAGGTCGACTTTTTCAAAGAACCTGACCAGTTGCGGGTACTGCGCCTTGAACGGCGCCGACACGCCAATCGCCAGGTGCGCGGGCATCGAGCGGGTGCCGATGGGGTGCGGGTTGTTGGCGTCGGCCAAGGTTTTCCAGGCGTCGGCGTTGAACGCCGGCTCTTCCAGCTTGATCAACTTGAAACGCCCCAGCAGCGGGGTCGGCGACCAGTAGTAGAACAACACCGGTTTGCCACGGCGGATCGACGAGGCCACTTCGGCATCCAGCGCCGCACCGGAGCCGGTGCGGAAGTTAACGAAGGTGTCGGTCAGGCCATAGGCCTTGAGCTTCTGGCTGTTGACGATTTCCGAGGTCCAGCCGGTGGGGCTGTTGAGGAAACGGCCTTTGCTTGGGTCTTCGGGGTCGCGGAACACGTCCTTGTAGCGCGCCAGGTCGGCCACAGATTTGAGGTCCGGCGCCAGGGGTTTGATGCCGCGTTCTGCATCACCTTTGATCACATATTCAGGCACCCACCAACCTTCCGTGGCGCCTTTGACCGTGTCGCCCAGGCCGAAGACTTTGCCTTCGGCTTCAGCCTTGACCCACGCCGGACTGCGCCCGGCCCACTCTTCGCCGATCACCTGAATATCGTCCTTGGCCAGCGCGGCTTCCAGGCTCACGGTGCTGCCGGGCAGCGTGTCGGTGGGCAAGCCGTAGCCTTTCTCGACGATCAGGCGCAGCACTTCGGTGATCAGGCTGCCGCTTTCCCAAGTGATGTCGCCGAAGTGGATCGGTTTGACCGCTTCGGCGGCCTGGGTCGGCGAGGTCAGCACAGCGAGCGCCAGTAGCGAGCCACCGAGCAGGTTTTTTAGTGTTCTCATGAGTAGCCTCTTGGCGGTTCGATTTACACATATTCAACGTGGGTACGATCAATGCGGCGGTTCATTCCCGGCCCAGCCGCAGGCAACGGTTGAGCGCACGGGCCATGTAGTCGCTGACCGAGCGCTGGGAAATCCCCAGTTCGGCGGTGATCTCGGGGTAGGTCAGGCCATTGAGTTGCGACAGCAGGAAGGTCGCCTTGACCTTGGCCGGCAAGCCGTCGAGCAACTGGTCAACGGCTTGCAGGGCCTGGAGTCTTTGCGCGAGGTCTTCGGGCGACGGCACGGTGCTCGTTTCGTCGTTAGCCAGGGCGTCGAGGTAGGCGCGCTCCAGGTCGCGGCGCCGCCACACTTGGTACATCAGGCGCTGGGCGATGGTGGTGAGCAAGGCGCGCGGCTGTCGAATCGGCAGCACGCCCGGCGCGCTCAGCAGCTGGGTGAAGGTGTCAGCGGCGATGTCTTCGGCGTGAGCACGGGAGTCGAGGTGACGCTGCAAACGGCTGCACAGCCAGTCGTAATGACTGCGGAACAATCCGCCCACGTAATCGCTGTGAGAAATGTCGGCGCCGGACATAGTGGCTCCATCTAAGTAGGTTGCACGTTATGTCCGGCGTTCCGGTGGAGCGATCCTAGCAAGGCTGCTTATTCTTTAATAATATTTAAAAGGTATTTTTATATAACCTTATTGAAGCTTTGAATAGCCGATGCTGGCGGCCCGTTGCTGGTAGTCCAGCAGCACCTGATAGTGATCTTCACTGGCCGGCAGGACTGCCTGGATCCCCAGCGTTTCGACCACGTCGGGTAACTCCTGCAACGCCAGGTTCATCGCCTCACGAATCCGCGTGACCTGCTGATCGCTCAGGCTCAACGGCCCGATGTAGGGCAAGGTCGGGCTCGGCGCGCTGTGGGTGACAATGCGCAGCCCGGCAACTTCCTGCGGCGCGAAACGGGCGAGGTAGTCGTAGGTGACGCTGTCGATGGCGGCAAGATCAGCGCGGTCTTCGCGCAGCCAACGCAGGCTTTCGCGGTGAGCGCCGCTGAGGCCGACGCTGGCGAAGAAATGGCCGTCGCGTTGCAACGGCGCCAGGCGTTCGCGCAGCAGGTTCATGCCGCTGTTAGAGTCGTGGCCGTTGAGCACGCCGCGGCTGTTGTAGAAGTCGGCCAGCTGGGTGCGCGGGTTGTCGTTGCGGGTCAGCAGCAGGCTGCAATGCTCGCCATTGCTGCTGTGAGCCAGCGCATAGTGCGGGCGACCGATCACACGCACCTGGCCGCGCAGTTGAGTCATCAGTGGGTAGCCGCACGTTTGCGTGACGAGCAGCTCGGGGGCCCGCCACAGGCTGGGCAGGTCAAGGTG
>NZ_LXJP01000094.1:0-11800 GCF_001728855.1 Pseudomonas sp. AP19
AGCGCAGAATTTTGGTCATGTACAAATAAGTGTGGGAGCTGGCAAGCCAGCGCCCACATTTGACCGCATTGCAGCATTGGAACGGGTTAAGCGGTTAGTCCGCGATCACCACAATCGACACTCGACGATTCTCCGTGCGCCCCGCGACGGTGGTGTTAGACGCCACCGGTTCGCTGCTGCCCAAGCCGCGCAGCTTGACGTTTTCTTCCTTCATCCCCACACCTGTCAGCACCTTGACCACGCTTTTGGCGCGGCGCAGGGACAGTTGTTGGTTGTAGCTCTCTTTGCCCGAGGCGTCGGTGTGGCCGTCGACGCGTACACGTTCGATGCCGGCGCCTACCAGGGCTTTGCCGATACGTTCGACGATGTCGGTGCTGGCTTTGTTGAGGCTTTCCACGTCGCTGCCGAACAGCACTTTGCCCGACAGCCCGAACGCCCAGCCTTCGTCGGTGAGTTCAAAACCTTGCTGTTTGAGCACGGCGACTTGCGCCGGTGTCAGGCCTTTGGGCGGGGCCGTCTGGCAGCCGCCGAGGGCAAGGAAGGCCACCAGTAAGGTGATAAACATAAATCGCGCATTCGAGAACAAGGGATCAACTCCTGTGATTGACATTTGCGGCGGTGGGCTCCGATTCCGCCGTTTGCTGGCCACCCTGGGATAAGCGTTTGGCCTGGTACATCGCCGCGTCAGCGGCATTGAGCAAGGTGCCGGGAGTGGCGCCATGATCGGGGTAAACGGCAATGCCGATACTCAGTGAGGTCAACACCTGGGTGTTGCCGGGCAGCGGGATCGGCACGTCCATGCTGGCAATGATCTTGTCGGCGATACGCTGGGCGTCCTCCACCTTGTGCAGGGGCGCGAGCAGGATCGCGAATTCATCGCCGCCCAGGCGCGCCACCAAGTCATCTTCTCGCAATTGCGCGCGCACGCGCTCGGCGACGGCCACCAGCACGGCATCGCCGGCGGCGTGGCCGAAGTTGTCATTGATGTCTTTGAAACGGTCGCTGTCGAGGAACAGCACGGCGACTCGCTCATTGATTTTGGCGGCGCCGCGCAGCGCGCGGATCAGCCGGCCCTCGAAGAAGGCGCGGTTGGGCAGCCCCGTCAGGCTGTCGTGGCTGGCCTGGTGGGCGAGCGTTTCGTTTTCACTTTGCAGGTGGCTTTGCCAGGCTTCCATCTCGCCGAGCAGGGCATTGAAGTCGCTGCCCAAGTTGTCGAGTTCGGCGATCTGCGCCGGGGGCACGCGCCGGTCAAAGTCGCGCTCGCTGCGGGCGGCGTGGGCCACGGCAGCCAGGCTTTGCAACGGTTTGGTAATCCCCAGCAACAAGCGCCGCGCCAAGTACAACGCCACCCAGGCGCTGAGGGCCGTGCAAATCACGATGCCGGCCAGGCCGCTGAGCAGGAAGCGCAACAGGCTGCCGCCATGGCCGACCACGTGAATGCTGCCGACCCTTTGCCCTTGACGCACAATCGGCTGGCTGATGGGCTGTTCGAGCAACGCATGCGCCAGCGCCAGTTCGACCTGGGACAACATGCCGGTTTCCGGCCGTACCCATTGCGCCAATAGCTTGCCGTTGGCATCAAACACTTCGGCCTGGGCCACTTCCTCGGTGGAGGCGATAAGGCTGAGCGCTTCAGTGGCGGCGGCGCTGTCGTTGAACACCACCGCAGCTTCCACGGTGTAGTTGATGGAGCGTGCGATCAGGTGCAGGTTGTGATCGGCATACACGCGCAGCGCCAACACGCCGAGCAGGGTCAGCGACACGCTGGCCAGGGTCACCGCTACCAGCGCCAGGATCAGGTGCCCTCGGCCGATGACCGAACCCAGGGTCGGCCGCGCTTTATCAGCCCTCATGGCACCGTCGCTCGACGGCGGGACAACTGCAACACGCTGGGGTGGATGCGCACGCCACTGCGGGCAACGGAGTCCAGGTTGACCTCGAACGACACCTGCTCATCACCCACGCGCAGGCAGAACAGGCTGCCCACGGTGCATTGGTCGCCACCTTCGCTGATGCTGAGCACCGGGTGACCAATCAATGAGGTAAACAGCCGGGTGCGCTCATCAGCGCTGAGTTTGCCGATGTACACGGCGTCGCAGGCATTGACGATATCGGGGTGATCGGCCAGCAGGCGCTGCACCACAACCGGACGTCCCGTCGCCTGGGTCGTGCCCTTGACCAGGTCGTCGGTGTATTGGGTCGGCCCGACAATGCACAGGCGCAACTGCGCAGGCTCTACGGGCCAGCGTGCATAACTGAGAATACCGAGCACGACTTGGGTCACCGCCTGGGCGCGCTGATCCGCCGGGCCGGGAGCCTGGGCAAAGGCTCGCGGCGCGAGCACGCACACAAGCGCCACCAGTAACATGCGTCTCCAGCTCAAACTGCGCTCTGCGGGCGAGACAGCCACGTTCATGCAGCAATTCTCTTCAGGTATTTTTTCAAGGTGATGCCGCAACGATAGCACAGCGGCGCAAAGCCCCGGGAAAGCGTGCTTTCGCGAGGCCTGCTATTTTTTCAGAAAAATCACACGATCGAGTCAGAAATATTTCAGGTCCGATCAGTCAGTTTTTTCTTCCGCAGCGTCCAGCTCCAACATCAAACCACTCAGGCGCTTGACCTTGCGTCGCACGGCTTCCTCAAAGACACCACTGCGCGGCTCGATCAGGCTGAACCAACGTTTGGCGCGGGTGATGCCGGTGTAGATCAGTTCTTTGGTCAGCACCGGGTTCAGCGCGTCCGGCAGGATCAACGCGGTGTGGGTGAACTCCGAGCCCTGGGATTTGTGCACGGTCATGGCGTACACGGTTTCCACATCGTTCAGACGGCTGGGCAGTACAAAACGCACACCGCCCTGGCCATCGTTGCGTGGGAAGGCTACGCGAAGCACCTGCGGGCCACCGTCGCTTTCGGGCAGTTTGAGCGCGATGCCGATGTCGCCGTTCATCAGGCCCAGGCCGTAATCGTTGCGGGTCATGAGTACCGGGCGGCCTTCGTACCATTGGTCATCACCTTCGATCAGCCGCACCTTGCGCAGGGCGGCGGTGATGCGCAGGTTCAGCCCTTCCACGCCCCAAGGGCCTTTGCGCACGGCGCAGAGCAGCTGAAAGGCGTCGAACGCTTGCAGCAGCTGTTGCGCCCAGTGTGTCCAGGCCGCGTCTTCGCGCGGGGTGTCGAGGGCCGGGCGCGCGCTGTGCAGCAGGTTGAGGTAAGAGCGATAACCTTGGGCGTCGTCGCCCTGCCCGTCCAGCACCAGCCGCTCCAGGGCGTGGTCGTGTTCGCCCTTGAGGCTGAGGCAGAAGAGGTCGCTGTGGCTGCGAGCGGCCAGCAGTTTGCGCGCCTCTTCGGCGTTTTGCTGGTTGACCCAACGCGCCAGTTGGCCAATACCGCTGCCTTCGCCAAAACGTCGCGAATAACGCAGCATCACCACTTGCTGGGCCAGAGGATGGCTGCCGTCGAGGTCTTCGTGGAGGCCGCTGGCGCTGAGGTCTTCGCCGCTGACGGCTTGCAGCCATCGGCGTGTGTCGGGGCTGTACCAACCGGCTTCGGCGTCGCGGCACAAGTCGCCGAGCACGGCACCGGCCTCCACCGAGGCGAGTTGGTCCTTGTCGCCCAGCAACACCAAGCGGGCGTGGGGCGGTAAGGCGTCCAACAGGTTGGCCATCATCTCCAGGTCGATCATCGAGGCTTCGTCCACCACCAGCACGTCCAGAGGCAACGGGTTGCCAATGTGATGACGGAAGTGCCGGGTGCCCGGGCGACTGCCCAACAGGCGGTGAACCGTGGTGACCTGGGTCGGGATTTTGTCCCGCACGCTGGCGGGCACATTCAGCGACAGCACTTGCTGGCTGATGGATTCGGTGAGGCGTGCAGCGGCTTTACCGGTGGGCGCGGCCAGGCGGATGCGCAACGGGCTGCCGGCTTCCACAGCGGGGGCCTGCAACAGGGCGAGCAGGCGCACCACGGTGGTGGTTTTACCCGTGCCGGGGCCGCCGGTGACGATACTGAATGCGCCGCGAGTGGCCAGGGCACAGGCGAGTTTTTGCCAGTCGATGACGCCGTCGGGTGGCGGTTGGTCAAACAGACGGTTCAGGCGCTGGGGCAAATCGGCGGCGACGCTTTCCACGCTCGCCAGGCGCAGGCGCAGCGCCGTGTCGATACGCCGCTCGTAAGTCCAGTAGCGGCGCAGGTACAAGCGTTTGCCAGACAGCACCAATGGCCGGCTGTGAGCGGCTTCACTGCCATCAACCGCCAGGGCGACCAGGTGACTGGCGGCTAACGCTTGGCACCAATGGGCACCGTCGAGGCCGGCGAGCAGTTGCGACGGCAACAGCATGGCACCGGTCTGCACGTCGCCTTCGGGTGGCAGTGACAAGGCAAAGTCGGGCGCCTTGAGGGTTTCGAACAGGTCGAGGCACACGTGGCCATGGCCCAGTTGATGGCTGGTTAATGCGGCAGCCAGCAGCACCAACGGATCGGCTTGCGCGTCGAGTTCGTGGAGGAAGCCGACGAAAGCTTTGTCCAAGGCGCGCAGCCAGCCGCGGTCGACCCAACGTTCCAGCAGTTGCAACAAGTCGGCGGCGCGGCTGAGCGGCAGCAGTTCCTCAAGCGGTAACGGCGACAGGCTCATAGCAGCACTCCTTGTTCCCAGGCCGGTTCGACTTTAGGCGGTATGGGTTTGCCCTGGAACAGCAGGTCCAAGCCTTCGATCAGTTCGCGTGGTGGCCGGGTGAAATACGCCCCTTGGCTGGCAGCCTGGGTGCCGCGCAGGAACAGGTACAGCGCACCGCCGACGTGACGGTCGTAGTCATAATCGGGCAGGCGTGCCTTGAGCTGGCGGTGCAGGGCCAGCAGGTAAAGTACGTATTGCAGGTCGTATCGATGCTCGAGTATCGATTGTTCCATCGCGTCTTGGGTGTAGGCCGAATCGTCGGGGCCAAGCCAGTTGGATTTGTAGTCGGCCACGTAATAGCGGCCGTCGTGTTCGAAGGTCAGGTCGATAAACCCCTTGAACATGCCGTTGAGCAATACCGGTTCGGCGGCAACCCGCGACACGCCGTGGTGGGTGTGCTGGCATACCCACTTGTCGAGGGCGAGCACGTCGACTTTGTGGCTGGCGAACCAGAACTCCATTTCAATCTGGTAGTGCCGCAGGCTGCTCAGGGTGACCTGGTCGTTATCCACAGGCAGCGGGGTTTGCAGCAAATGGCCCAGCCAGCCGCTGAGGGTGATGATCCAACCTTCCCAATTGCGCCGGTTGCAGCGCGCGCCCACGGCTTTTTCGATGGCCTCGGGTGTCACGTTGAAGCCCTCCTCACCCGCCCATTCCAACAGGCCGTGGAGGAAAGTCCCTGGATTAGGGCCACGTGGGAAACGGTGAATGTCACCGCCGGACGCGGCCACTTCGCGCGGCGCATCAGGGTCGAGGCGTTCGTCATCGAACAGCTTCTGGGCTTGTGGGTTTTCCGGCGCTTCGAGGGGCGCGGCGCTCATGCTGTCGCCAATGCGCAAGGCACTGTAGGAGGCGATCCACCAGTTCTCGGCAGCCTTGCGCTTGGGCAGCAAGGGCGCGAGCAAGCTGGCCTCGTTGCGCGGAGGGTGGAACAGGCTGTCTTGCGCGTCAGGCACGTGGGCGTAGTGGATGGCCGCGCAGCCTTCCTGCAAGTCCAGCAGCCAGCGCGCCAGACCGGCGGATTCGCCCAGCGATGCGCCGGCGCCGAGCAGATACCCCAGCGCTGACAAGTGCAAGACGGAGCTGTTGGTATTGCCGCGCTTAAGGTCGGCAATGCCGAGCCAGCAGGCGTGTTTGGCACGGGTCAGTGCCACGTAGAACAAGCGCAGGTCTTCGGCCAGGCGCTCATCGTCGGCCTGGGCGATCAACTCGGCGGTGGGCCGCAGGCTGACCTGGGATTTGCCATGTTCGTCGTGGTAATGCAGCGGTAAACGGCTGCCATCCACCGGCTTGGCCGAGCAGATAAAGGGCAAAAACACCAGGTCGTATTCCAAGCCTTTGGACTTGTGAATGGTGACCACTTTGACCAGTTGCTCATCGCTTTCCAGGCGCAGGATCTGTTCCTCACCGGCCTGACCTGACAGCGCCAAGTGTTCGGCCAGATGGCGGATCAGCGCTTGTTCGCCGTCCAGTTCCGCCGCGGCCTGTTGCAGCAGTTCGCTGAGGTGCAGCAGGTTGGTCAGCACACGTTCGCCATCGCTGCGGGCGATCAGCGTGTGTGGCAGCTGGAAATCGTGGAGCAGGCGCCGCAGCATCGGCAGCACGCCTTGGGTGCGCCAGATCGCACGGTAGCCTCGGAACTGCATCACGCGGGTTTCCCACGCCAGCTCGTCCTGATTCAGACGCTCCAGTTCCGGCAATGAAAGGTTCAAGGTGACACAGGCCAGGGCGGCGCGCAGCGGGCGCTCGACGTCCGGTTCCGCGCAGGCCTTGAGCCAGGCCAGCAGGTCGTGGGCTTCCTGGGCGGCGAAGACGGAGTCTTTGTCGGACAGGTACACGCTGCGCACGCCACGGGCAGCCAACTCGGCGCGCACGGCTTGGGCTTCCTTGCCGTCGCGCACCAGGATGGCGATGTCTGACGGGAGCACGCCATTGAAACGGCCATCCTCTTGTAGGAAGCCGGCAGTACGTTGCTGTCCGCCATTGAGCAACGCGACGATTTGCGTGGCGCAGGCAGCAGCCAGTTGCTGGCGATACACCGCGTTGGAAATCGGCTGGTCAGTAGGCAGGTGCCAGAGGTTCATCGCTGGCAGCGTTTGACCCTCCACCTGCAGTTGCTCTTTGCGGCCTTGGGACATTACCGAGTGGAACGGCACCGGGTTGTCGCCATTCGGCTCGCGGAACAGGAATGCGCCACGGCCGGTTTCCGCGCGTTGGAACACGTGGTTGACCGCCTCGACCATCGCATGGCTGGAGCGGAAGTTAGTGCCCAGGGTGTGATGGCGACCAGCGGTAGACTGACGGGCGCGCAAGTAGGTGTAGATGTCGGCACCGCGGAACGCGTAGATCGCCTGTTTGGGGTCACCGATCAGGAACAGGCCACTGTCGAGGTGGTTTTCTTCAATGCGGTAAATGCTGTCGAAGATGCTGTATTGCACCGGGTCGGTGTCCTGGAATTCATCGATCAGCGCCACGGGGAACTGCTCGCGGATCACACTGGCCAGACGCTCGCCACCTTCGGCTTGCAGGGCGGCGTTGAGGCGAATCAGCATGTCGTCGAAGCCCATTTCGGCGCGGCGGCGTTTTTCTTCCTCGAAACGTTTACCCACCCAGCCGGCGGCGTGTTGCAACACTGCGGCATCGGGCGTGGGCAAGGCGTCGAGGCTGGCTTTGAGACTGGCCATCGCGTCAATGCCAGGGTGGCGCGGCGGTTCGCCCTTCCAGGCTTCGGCCATGCCGTCGGGTGTGAGGCGGGTGAAGCCGGTGCCGATGTCCAACTGCTCAAGGGTTTCGTCAGCAGCCCAGGCACTGATCTTTTCGAACCAGGGCTCGAAGTAACGGGCTTGCATCTTGCGGCCGTCGACGGCTTTGGCAGCCACGGCCTGCAGGCAGATATCGCGCAGCTCGGCGGCCCATCGTTGCCAGGGTGCCTTGAGCGCGACCAGCGCTGCACGGCGCTCTTGCAGGCAGGCGTTGATCAGCTCGCTTGGCTCGCGGGTTTCGTCTGTAGGCCGCTCGCTGCCGAACAGCGCACGCACGCGCGGCATCAGCGCGGCGGGGCCGCTCCAGTTTTTGCGTACCCAATTGAGTGCGTCGTCATGCATCGGGTAGCAGAACAGCCGCCAGTAGTCGCGCAGCACTTCGCCGAGCAGGTCACTGTGATCGGTTTCCAGGGTCTGGGTGAACAGGCTGCCACTGTCGAACGCGTGTTCGCGCAGCATGCGCTGGCACCAACTGTGGATGGTCGAGACGGCGGCTTCGTCCATCCATTGGGCGGCGATGTCCAGACGGTTGGCGCAGGCGGGCCATTGCTCGGGGAGGTATTGATCGCGCAGGTCAGCGATCAGGGCATCGGGCTGATCGATTTCGTCGCGAAAAAAACGCGCGGCTTCGGCGAGGCGGATACGGATGCGTTCGCGCAGTTCTTTGGTGGCCGCATCGGTGAAGGTCACCACGAGGATTTGCGGTGGCAGCAGTTCGCGACCGAAGCCAGACTCATCCCCCCCATGGCCAAGCACCAGGCGCAAATACAGGGCGGAAATGGTAAAGGTCTTCCCGGTGCCGGCGCTGGCTTCAATCAGCTGGCTGCCTTTTAGCGGGAAGGCCAGGGCTAAAGGTTTGCCGATCATGCGCTGGCCTCCTCACGGGTGAGCGATCGCCAGGGGGCGTTGATCAGCGGGCGATATAGGGTTTCGCACCAGCCTTCGAACTCTTCGCTGGCTACCAGGGTGGCGTAGTCGGGGAACTGGCGGGTGAGTGCCGGGGTTTCTCGCCGTTCGCCGTCGGTGGTCAGGCCGTCGCCTTCGTAGGCTTTGCTTGCGGCGGCCTGCGCCTTGGCAGGGTCGGTTTGGCCGAGCCAGGCGAAGGCGGTTTTCACAGCCACCGGGAGTGGTTTTCGCATGCCGGTGTGCCAGGCCAGCAACAGGTTGCCGAGGATTTCCCGGGCACTGGATGTATCCAGCGGGCTCAGTAACAAGGTGTCGTCACTCGCGACCAAACCGGTGCTGAGTGGCAGGCCGCAGGCGCAGGCAACGACGTGATTGACCCACGGGCGAATCAGGCGATGCCACTTGCGGGTCTTGATTGAGCCGATGCTGTTGGGGAGGGTGGTCACGCTTAGCAACCCGCCATCACTGCGCCGATGCAGGCCACTGATCCAGCCTTCCAGCTGCAGACCTTGATGCTCAAAACTGATCGGCTCGGCGGTTGTTTGTGGTGTGGGCCACAGCGCCAGTAAATGTTGGTAACGCTGCAACAAGTCGGGCAATGGCTCGATCAGTTCGTTACGCAGGCACTCGCCAAAACCGACCATTGGCAACAGGCCACTGCCTTGCAGGCGCAGCGCCTGGGCTTGGAGGGCCTGATCCACATGATCGGGCTGGGTCAGCGCGGCGTTCAACAGGCTGTCGCTGAGGCTGTAGCGTTGCAGCGCGTCAAGGACGAAGGGTTCTTCATCGGCCAGCGGCACTTCAGCGGCTTCGAAGAACACTTTCAGACGCTGGCTGAAGAAATGTTTGACGGGGTTGCGTAGGAAATCCTGCAACTGCCCAAGGCTCAAGGGTTCTTCTTGTGGGTGTGGCGCCAGTTCCTGCTCTTGTAGGGGGGCATCGGGCGCTTCGTGGAGCAACTGCCACTCGCGTGCGTAGCTGAACAGTGGGTCGCCGGCATGGAAGTAGCGAGCGCTGAACGGCTGGAGTGGGTGCTCCTGAGTCATTGCTTCCAGCAGCGGTGCTTCTGCTTGTGCGTTGTGCCAGCCGCTGGCGAGATGATCGCGCAGTTGGCCAATCAGTACGGAGGCCGGACGCTCGCTGTTGTCACGGATGCTGCGGCCGACCCAACTGATATACAGCTGGTCGCGGGCCGACAGCAGGGCTTCGAGCAGCAAGTAGCGGTCGTCTTCACGGCGGGAACGGTCGCCGGGGCGGTAGTCGCTGCCCATCAGGTCTAAGTCCAACGGCGGTTGCGCGCGCGGGTAGTCGCCGTCGTTCATACCCAACAGGCAGACGAGCTTGAACGGGATGGCGCGCATGGGCATCAGCGTGCAGAAATTGACAGCGCCTGCGAGGAAACGCTGGGACAGGCGGCCTTGGTCCAGCCCGGCCAGCCAGGCTTCGCGGACTACGGTGAGAGGTAACTCGTCTTGTAGGCCGACGGACTCGCAGGTCTCCAGCCAAGTTTCTCTGAGTTGTTCGAGTTGGCCGAGGAGGTAGTCGTCGTGTTCGCTGCTGGGCAGGAAGAATAACTGCATCAGGCGCTGCAGGCGCTCGCCCCACTCGCTCGGCGCCGCTGGTTGGGACAAGGCTTGATGCGCGCCATTTAATGCATCCAGCAAGGCGACCAGTGGGCCGATCAATGCGGCATCGAGACCACCGATTTCATCATAGGGCTCGATGCCATCGCAGGCCGGGCCAGTGCCGACGGCATAGCCCAACAACATGCGGCGCAAGCCGAACCGCCAACTGTTTTGCTCCAGCTCGTTTGGCAGGCCCAGGCCGGCGCGTTGCTCGGCGTTAAGGCCCCAGCGGATGCCGGCACCTTCGATCCAGCGGTGCAGTGTGGGCAGGTCGCGTTCCTTGATCGCGAAACGTTCACGCAACGCAGGAACGTCGAGCAGGTCGAGAATTTCACTCACGGGGAAGCGGCTGTCCGGGAGTTTCAACAAATGCTCGACGGCGATCAGCAGAGGGTCGCGGCCGCGCTGGCCTTGGTCGGTAAGGGTGAAGGGGATAAAGCGTGGGTCGGTTCTTTCCAGTTGACCGAACACAGCGCGAATATGCGGTGCGTAGCTGTCAACGTCGGGGACCATGACGATGATGTCGCGCGGGCGCAACTTGGGATCGGCGCTGAACCGTTGGAGCAGTTGGTCGTGGAGAATTTCCACTTCGCGCTGGGCGCTGTGGGCAATGTGGAAGCGGATGGAGCTGTCGTTATTGAGGTCGACGCCGGGCCACAGCTCACGCGTTTCGTTGAGTGGGCGCAGTTCGAGAATGTCATCCTGCAACTGATTGAGCAGTGTGGTCGGTTCGCTTTCGCTGAACAGGTCGATGCGCCCGTCACGGAAGGCGGCGCGGTAGCTGTTGGGGTCGTCGTAACTGTCCAGCAGGCTGATGTAGTCACGGCCCTGTTTGCCCCAGGCGGCGAGCAGCGGGTGCGCGTGCTGGTGCAGGGTTTGCGGGTCGATGGTGACCGGCATTCCGACCTTGCGCGCTTGGCGTTTGTACTCGTTGCGCAGCAGGTCTTTGTCCGCAACGATGTCAGACCAATGGTGGCGACAAGGGTTATGTACGCACAGCAAGACTTGGCTGAATCTCGCCAGGCCAGCGAGCGCTTCCAGCGCCTGTGCGGGCAAAGAGGAAATGCCGAAAACAATCACACGGGACGGCAGGCCTTGGGGGGCTTCTTGGAGGGTGTTGATCCGCTCAATGAAACGCTGATGAACACCGGCACGGCTTTCAGCCATGCCCTCTTCACCGACATCCAGTAACAGTGCACGCCATAACTCTGCTTGCCAGCAGTTCGCGGGGTTCAGCGGCTTGGACTCGCCTCGACCGTTGCGCAGTTGGTGACGGCCGGCGGCCCAGTCTTCCAGCCAGTCGGCGCGGTAGACCTGGTACTGGTCGAACAAGTCGGCCAACCGCTCTGCGAGTTGATAGCGTTTGCGCAGGTCGGTGTCGTGGGTGAGAAAACGCTGCAGCGGCTCGAAATGCGCTTGATCGATGAGCTCTGGTAGAAGGCGCATCAGGCGCCAAGTCAGTGGGGCCTTATCAAGCAGAGACTTGGGCGGGATCTCATCCTTGCCCAGAACCATGCGATAGAGCTGCCACATAAAGCTGCCGGGAAGCTGCACATCGATAGCGGCGGCGATGCCGCAGCCGCCCATATCATCTTCTTCGGGGTCTTCGGCCAAAGCCAACTTGAGCCATTGAGCAATGCCGTTGCTTTGAACCAGTGCTATTTCGTTTTCCAGGGGAGCCAGCGGATAACGACGCATCCAGCTGACGACGAGGCTGCGCAGTTCGTCCAGGCGGTTGCCGTGAACCACCATAAATCCAGCGCTGAGGGACGTCGCATCCGGCATAACGGCTTCCTTGGGAAAAGCAAAATCGAGGCATGGACTTTAGCACTGTA
>NZ_LXJP01000095.1:0-10977 GCF_001728855.1 Pseudomonas sp. AP19
ACGCCGGAGCTTTACGCCAGTGAAACCCAGGTTCTTCAGGATGAGCTGAATAAGCGTCTGCTAGCGCAGGAGAACTTCTACGCCGCGACGGACGAGCAGCAAGCCAACTGGATGAATGGTGTCAACGAGGCGTGGGCCAACTATGCCGATGCTGCGCGGGACTATTCGGCCCAAGCCATGGACATCACCAATACGGCGCTGAGCGAGGCCACGGGTGGTCTGGGCACGTTTTTTTCGGACGTGGCCAGCGGCGCAGAGGATGCAGGTGACGCTCTGGGCGACATGGTCGGAAATTTCGCCAAGTCGATGCTCAAGGCCTTGGGCGACATGGCGGCACAGTGGCTGATCTACCAGGGTGTGCAGTTGCTCGTTGGCAAGGCAACCCAGGTCGGAGCTGCTACCGCGCTCGGAGCAAATGCTGCGGCGATGTCGCTGCAGGCGGGGCTTAACGCGTATGCGTCGACAGCGGCTATTCCGATCATAGGTCCAGCAGCTGCGCCTGCCGCGATGGCTACAGCACTGACCGTCACCGGCCCCCTGGCGCAGGCGGTTGGTATGACTGCCCTATCGGGTATGGCGCACGACGGCATCGACTCGGTTCCAGAAGACGGCAGCTGGTTTCTGCAAAAGGGCGAGCGGGTTACCACAGCTCAAACCAGCGCGAAGCTGGATGCAATGCTGTCCAGGATCGACAACAACCTGAGCGGCGCGCAGCCCGTTGCGCGTATTGGAGTTGGCAGCCTGGAAACGGCAGGCAATGGCCGGGCGGCGCTGGTCGGGTCTTCTGCTGACCCAGCACCAAGCGGCCCCGCGCAAATCGTCTTCAGCGCCCAAGTCACCGTTCAGGCCCAGCCAGGGATGAGCAGTCAGGATGCGCAGATGCAGGGTGATTCTATCGGAGCTGCACTGGAAGCGCGCATGGGCAAGTTCCTGGATGCAGAAATGCGCCAGGGTGGCCGGCTGTGGAGGCGGTGATGGCAGAGACATTTACTTTCGACGTTGAGGCCGGGGCCGACGGTGACGTCAGCCAGCGCACTTGGGAAAACACGTTCGGTGACGGGATAGTGCAGGCCGGTGGTATTGGCATCAACACCAAGAGCCAGGTGTGGAACCTTGTGCACACCGGCGAGGACTCGGCGGGCGAAGAGCTGCCTGAACTGATCAAGTTCCTTGATCGTCACGAGGGCTATAAGGCGTTTCGCTACTCGCCCCCCGGGGAGCCGGAAGGCTGGTACCGATCCAACGGATACAAGAAGAAAGCGCTGGGCGCGAACATCTATACCGTCACCTTCTCAGTGAAGCAGGTGTTCAACCCCCGACCCTAACCCTTATCGATCCCCGCCCTGTGCGGGGATTCTTGTTTGTGGGGCCTCATGATTTACAACTCCGATCTTCAAAGGCTGGAGCCTGGAAACCAAATCAGGCTCTACGAGCTGGACGCTACGCGTCTGGGTGCCACGATCTGGCGATTCCACGGGCACGCCCATGAGGGCGACATCATCTGGCAGGGCCAGCTCTACTCGCCGTTGCAGATCGAGGCCAAGGGCTTTGACATCCGTGGCGACGGCAGGCCGGCCACGCCCACGCTGCAGGTGGACGATGAGCTCGGCGGGGTGCGCGGCGCAATCACCGCGCTGTGCTTCCAGTTCCGTGACCTGGCTGGCTCAAAGGTCAAGGTCATTGAAACGTTCCGCCACTTCCTGGATGCGGCGAATTTCCCAGAGGGCAATCCGGAAGCCAGCAACCAGAGCAGGACGAACCTCTGGTTTATAGAGCAGAAGACTGAGGCGCTGCCCAGCATCTCGGTTACGTTCGCGCTGTCGAGCCCAACCGACATGGAAGGGCAGATGCTGCCCGCCCAGCAGATTACCAAGCTGTGCAGGTGGGCTTGCCGTGGCGGGTACCGGCAGGAGGCCTGTGCCTATACCGGCACCGCGATGTTCGACAAGAAGAACCAGCCGACTGATAACCCCGCGCTGGACCGCTGCGGCGGCTGGTGGAGCAGCTGCAAGCTCCGGGGCAATACCCGCCGCTTCGGTGGGTCCATGGGCGCGAGCCTTATCGCGCGATCGAGGTGACCATGCGCATCAATAAAAAACTGCAGGACGAGATCCGCGCGCACGCTGAGCGTGTCTACCCGGCAGAAGCCTGCGGCGTGCTTATCAAGTCAGCCGCCGGCCGGGAGTATGTGCCTTGCGCGAACCTGGCCACGACGCCGCGCGAACACTTCCAGATCGATCACAAGGACATGGCCGCCGCCGAAGATCGCGGTGACGTGCTGGCGATCATCCACAGTCACCCCGATAAGGCGCCGACACCGAGCATGGCGGACCGGGTCAGCTGCGAATTGCACGAACTGCCCTGGGGCATCGTGGGCTGGCCCGGCGGGGACTTCGAGTGGTTCAAGCCAGCTGGCTTCCAGGCTCCGCTGCTGGGCCGCGACTTCTCCCATGGCCTGTTGGACTGCTGGGCAGCCTGCCGTGACTGGTACGCCCGCGAGGCCGGCCTGGATCTCCCGAACTTCGAACGCACCGACCTGTGGTGGGAGAAGAAGGAAGGTCCAAGCCTCTACGAAGACAACTTCGCGGCGGTCGGCTTTTACCAGGTGAGCGAGGCACAGCGCGGCGACATGCTGGTGCTGCAGGTGCCAACACCGGGTCGGGAATGCTACTTCCCAAACCACGCCGGCATCTACCTCGGCGACCAGCCAGCGCTGAATAGTGAGCCAGCGCCGGCGCTCGGCGGCTTTGGCCCGTTCATTTATCACCACATGGCAGGCCGCCCGGCGGCGCGCGAGATCTACGGCTGGTCGATGGCCAGCCGGGTGCGACTGATCCTCCGGCACAAGGACTACCGCCCATGACAATGCGCACCATCAAACTCGGCGGGGTGCTGGGCAAGAAGTTCGGCAAGGAATACCAACTCGACCTCTACGGCATCCATGACGCAATGACAGCGCTCTGCATGATGAAGCCAGGCTTCGAGAAGTTCATGCGCAGCACCGAAGAGCGCGGCATGGTCTTCGCGGTGTTTGTCGACGAGCGAAACATCGGCTCCGAGGAGCTGGGGATGGTTGGCCGGACCGAGGGCGACATTCGGATTCAGCCAATCATCCAGGGCAGCAAGCAGGCCGGCCTGTTCCAGACAATTCTGGGCGTTGCGCTGATCGTCGGCGGCCTGTTCACCGGCGGCACGTCTTCAGCCTTGGGCATGGGCCTGCTGGCCGCCGGCGCGGCGGTTGGCCTGGGCGGTATGGTTCAGATGCTTTCGCCGGCCACCACGGCCACCACTGACAACCAGAACGACGACGGCAACAATCCAAGCTATGGCTTCGGCGGCGCCGTCACCACCATCGCTCAGGGCAACCCATACCCGTTGCTTTACGGCGAGCGCGAGATCGGCGGTGCGGTGGAGTCGGGGGGGATCTACACCCAGGACAACATCTGATCCAACCAATACCACAACCCGCCTCGGCGGGTTTTTGCATTCTGGAGGGCGCATGAGCGCAGTAGCAAAGAAGGCGCCCAGCGCAATCACCCCCAAGCGCCGTGCCGTGCACGGCGGCAAGGGCGGCCAGGCCAAAGAGAAAAAGCCAAGCATCGCCCAGAATAGCGTGCCGTCGATATCCACCGCGCGCATCGTTTATATGTGGAGCTGGGGGCCAATCGTGGGCCCTGTCAACGGTCTGCGCTCGGTCAAGCTCGACGGAACACCGATCCAGAACGAAGACGGTACGATCAACTACCCAAGCGTTAAATGGCAGTTCCGCAACGGCGATCTAAATCAGGAGCGGCTGCAAGGCATCACTGAGGCCAGCAACGAGATCGACGTCAAGCAGGAGTTGATCTTTGGCACGCCTTGGCTGCACACCGTCACGAACCAAGTCGCTGACGCAGTGCGAATCCGCCTTAGCTGGCCAGCACTTCGCAGCCAGGACGCCGATGGAAACATCAACGGGGTACGCATCGATTACGCCGTGGACATTGCGACTGACGGCGGCCCCTACGTAGAGGCCTTGGTGTCTTTCGTCGATCGTAAGAACGTCACCGAGTATGAGCGAGCTCACCGCCTGGAACTTCCAGGCGGCAACCGCTGGACTGTCCGGGTTCGCCGGCTCACGCCGAACGCGAACTCTGACCTGGTGGTCGACCAGATGGTGGTCAAGGCGATTGCCGAAGTAGTCGACAGCGATCAGGAATATCCGCTTACCTCGGTCAGTGCCATCGAGTATGACGCCCAGACATTCGGCGGTGATATCGCCAAGATCGCGGTATTGATGCGAGGCCGCATCGTTCGCGTGCCGAGCAACTATGACGCGTCGACGCGCTCGTACGCGACGTCGGGCACCGGTACCAGTAACGGAATCTGGGATGGCACTTTCAAAGAGGCCTACACCAACAACCCGGCGTGGATCTTCTATGACCTTGTGCTGCACCCTTACTACGGCCTGGGCGATCGCATCGATGCCACCATGGTTGATCGCTGGTCGCTTTACCGGATTGCGCAGTACTGCGATCAGATGGTGCCAGACGGCAAAGGCGGCATGGAGCCGCGCTTCACCTGCAACCTTTACCTGCAAAAGCAGGCCGAGGCCTACGCGGTTCTGCAGGACCTGGCATCGATCTTTCACGGCCTTGCCTACTGGGACGGCAGCCAGATCGTGGTCAACGCCGATATGCCCGGCGACCCGGTATACACCTACAACCAAACTCAGATCCTGAACAACGGCGCCATCAAGTACGAGGGCACCCGCGCGCGCGATCGCCATACGCTTTACATGGTGGCCTGGGACAATCCGGATCAGGGCTTCGAGACCGACAAGGAGCCAGTGTTCGACGATGAGGCGATGGTAGAGCTGGGGGGCATCGTCCGCGAAACCTCCGTCAGCGCTATCGCATGCACATCGCTGGGCCAGGCTCAGCGCGCTGGCCAGTGGGCGGCGATGACCGAGAAACTACAAACCCAGGGCGGTGTCCTGCGAGTCGGCTTGGATGGCGGAATCCCCAAGCCTGGCCAGGTCATTGCAGTGGCCGACCCTATGCTGGTGGGCAGAGATAACGGCGGCCGGATTTCCGCCGCCGCCGGCCGCGTGGTGACCCTTGACCGGGACACCGTAGTGCCGGTGGGCGCGCGCTTGATGGTGAACCTGCCCAGCGGGAAGTCCGAAGCCCGGGTGGTCAAGTCGGTGGCCGGCCGCGCCGTTACCGTGATGGCAGACTTCAGCGAGCAGCCGGTTGCAGAAAGCGGCTGGATCCTCGATTACGAAGACCTGAAGCTGATGCAGTTCTACGTCCGCAACGTCACGCGGCCGGAGTGGCACCAGTACCAGCTCGAGGTCATCCAACACGACCCGAGCAAGTTCCCAGCGATCGATAACGGTGCCGTAGTGGATACCCGGCCAATCACCGGCATACCCGTTGGCACGCAAGATGCTCCGGCGCGTGTAATGTTGAGCCAGCACGTCGTGATAGAGCAGGGTATCGCGGTGACGGTCATGTCCATCGCGTGGGATGCGGCCCCGGGGGCCGTGGCTTACGACGTTGAATGGAAGTGGGGCGCGCGCGAATGGATCAGGGTACCGCGTACCGCAGAGCAAATGGTTGACGTGCGCGGGATCTACTCCGGACAATACATGGCCAGGGTCCGGGCGGTGAGCGCGCTTAATGTTTCCTCGATCCCGACCACATCTGCGCTGACGAACCTTGAAGGCAAGGTCGGCCTGCCCCCGGCGGTGTCGTTCCTGCGCACCACCAGCGAACTGTTCGGGATCAGCATCAAGTGGGGCTTCCCTGCTGGCGCCGAGGACACGCAACGCACCGAGCTCTGGTATGGCCCTGCGAACAACTTGCAGGCGGCAACAAAGCTGGCCGACCTGGCTTACCCGCAGGCCGACTACCGCATGCAGCAGCTGCTGGCGGGCGCAACGCTGTTCTTCTGGGCGCGCCTTGTGGATCGCACCGGCAACATAGGTCCGTTCTACCCCATCGTGAATGGTGTGATGGGGCAGGCCAGTTCGGACGCTGGACCGATCCTCAACATGCTGGCAGGTAAGGTCAGCAAGACAGAGCTTGGCCAGGACTTGCTGAGCGATATCAACAAAATCCCCGGCCTTCAGGACCAGATCGATGCGCTCGACGACGTCCTGTTGTACGACTCGGCGAAGACATACGCCGTTGGAGATACCGTGCGCCAGGGGCAGCGGCTCTATCAGGCCATTGCCAGTGTGCCAGTCAACAAAGCGCCACCGAATACCGCGTATTGGTTGGACGTGGGGCAGACGATTGGCTCGGTTGGCGCTTTGGCGCAGCAGGTCGCGACCAACAAAACCAGCATCGAAACCGTTGACGGCAAGGTAACCGCACAAGGCTCAACGCTGAATGTGCTGCGCGCCGCCACCAGAGGGGAAAGTGGCAATGGCGACAAGATAGATGCCCTGAAGGGTTGGGCCAGCACCGCAGCAATCGCCACCCAACAAAAGGTTGTCGCTGCAAACGAAGAGGCATCGGCACAGCGCCTCACGACAGTGGACGCCAAGATCAATCAAAACGCTGCCAATGTGACGCTCTTGGAAAGCGCGGTGGCTAACAACAAGCAGGCAAGCGCACAACAAATTGTCCAGCTCAGCGCAGAAGTGAAGGACGGTGACGCGACAAATAAGTCGCTGATCCAGCAAACCTCGTCCGCCCTCGCTACAACTAATGACAAGTTGTCGACTTTGTGGTCGGTGAAGATGGAAACCGCGGCTGGGGGGCAGAAGTATGCCGCATCGTTTGGCCTGGGCCTTCAGGTGGATCCGTCCGGCGTGTCTTCGCAGTTCGTGGTAAGGGCTGACACGTTCATGCTGCTGAACCTCGCAAACGGCACGCCGGTATCGCCGTTCGCGGTAACTGGTGGGCAGACGTTCATCCGGGATGCGTTCATTCAGGACGGCACTATTACCAACGCTAAGATTGGTAACTACATCCAGTCCAACAACTATGTTGCTGGGCAGACTGGCTGGAAGTTGTTCTTCGACGGCACGTTCGAAATGAATGGCGTAGTTCCTGGGCAGGGCCGATCAATGATGACGAATCGTTCTCTTAGGTTCTGGGACACAAACGGTGTCAAGCGTGTTCAAATTGGAGATCTGAACGAATGAGTTCCGGCATTAGAATTTGGGGCGCTGCTGGTAATCTTCAGCTTGATGAGAATAGCTTTACTGTTAGAGTGGTTTATTCCGCACTAGTTACCAGTATTGGTCAAGCTGATCGAAGTTTATTTATACCAATTGCCGGAGTTAAGCCTTCTACTCATGCTGGAGTTTGTTTGCCGAACGCTGCATGGTCAAATAGCAACGGCAGTCAAAGCCCGCAAACTTCGCAGTATGATGCTGAAATAGTTGACGGTGGTGTACGCGTTTGGTTTGGAAATAGAAATCAGCCAACCGGCAGAATTGGTAACAGCACACAAAGAGTTCTGGTATTCAAATATAGGTGAGACGATATGTCTTTTGGCTTGTTATTTACGAATACCTCCGATGTTGTAACATTGGACTCCGAATATTCAAGATTGGTTATCTTGTACTACGCAAGGTTCGGAGAGGGAGGCGTTAAGGGGGCCGTTTTTAAGGCGCCTATTACATCCCAGGAGCCCCCTCTTATTTTTGCTAAGCCCGATGGTAATGGTGTTTTTCAGTGGGTGCGCTTGCTAGGTGGACCTGGTAACTGGACTGGTTTTTTAAATGAATCCACCACTACTGTAGGCACGTATTTTCTCGCGGTATATGAGTCGACGCCGACAGCTAGTTTTGGTATGCGTCTATGGGGAGGCGATAATAAACTGTTGTTTGATAGCGGTACTCCTTGCGCTCAGATTACGAGGTTTATTACAAGCTGGAATCTAATAAGCTATGTGAACCCCTCGCCCGGCCTGTGGATTTACACTTGGAATACTGATGCGCCATTAAGCGCTGGGGATTATATGCTAATTAATAACATTGCATTTGATATTCCGTGCAATAGCACCTATGGCAAGCTTAGTTGTAGTTGGAACTATCAAAGTAATAAGGTTTCAGCGCAGGTGCAAAATATTGGCGATTTAAATCCTAACTCTTTCTTTGTTCCTCTTATGTTCGCAAAACCAATAATCTAATTTTATAGCCAAGTCTCTATAAAGGCTTGAGCTGATTTTTATTGTCTTGGAGAAAATTATGGTTTGGCAAAGGGCAGGAACAGTTGCCGTCGTAACTGGTAGCACCACCGTTATTGGCACAAACGTGGATTTTGCCGCCAGTAGTCGGAATGGCGATGCTTTCGTCGGTCCGGACGGAGCAACCTATGAGCTGGCTAACGTTGCCAGTTCCTCCGTGATCTCGATCCTGCCTGCATACAAAGGTCCGTCAGTCAGCGGCGCCGCCTACGCCATTGTCCCCGTACAAGGCTACGACAAGATGCTGTCGGACGCCTTTAACAACTTGAACAACCAATTTGGGCCTAAGCTGGCGGCTCTTGGCACAACTGGGAATTATGAAGTACTGCCATTTAGTAAGGGGGGGACAAATTCAACAAGTCAGGCTGGTGCGCTCCAGAGCCTTGGGCTTGATGTAACGAAGGCCGCCGTTTCGGCAAGTGGTGTTGGTGTTGTTATTGCGCCTTTAAGATCAAATATCTTTGATGCGCCAGGTTCTGGTTTTACTTCAGTAAATCCTCAGGCGACGCCAAACTCCGATGCACCAGGCTCAGGCTATGGCGTATTGCTACAGGGTCAGTACAACTCAAGTACTTATTCGCAGATTTTCCTTGATTCGCTGGATCGTAATTTCTATTACAGAAACCCCGCATCAGGCGCGTCCGTCTGGCTGAAGGTCTACCACACCGGAAATACCACTCGTGCCTCTGATGGCACCTTGAAGGCAATCTAACCATGACAAGAGCAGCAATCAATATCCTTGGCGCAACGGGCGCTACCTATGACTTCGTAACCCAGGGCGATACCGCTGTGACATCATCGCGATTGTCGAAGGGTGTTTATCAGATTGCCGGCTGCCTAGGCATGGTTCCATTCCCGCCGGTGGACGACGGCTGGGGCTACACGGTCAATCAGATCGACTCACGAGCAGACGTTGAAATCGAGTTTGCCGACGGGCTGCTGACTGTGACGGTGACCAAGGCAGGCGTGCCTTACGATCTGAAACACATGATAACGCTCCATATCCTGGTGCCCGATGCGGCGCCATCATTACCCCCAACAATTCAGGCCTCTGCCGATATCGCCGAGCAAGCCTCAGCGGGAGAAGCTGAGGGCTAAAGCCTGCCTGAACGCCACGTCCGCCTTGAGCGGTTTTTTTTCGCCTGGAGAAAAGCATGCCGATCACCGAGCAGCAACTGCTGCAGATCCTCCCGAACGCCGGCCGCCAAGCCGGCGTTTTTGTTCCTGCACTGAACACCGCCATGAACCGCTACGGAATCGTGGGCACGGCGCGGGTCGCCGCATTCATCGCCCAAGTCGGGCATGAGTCCGGCCAGCTGCGCTACGTGCGCGAGATCTGGGGCCCCACGGCGCAGCAACTTACGTACGAAGGTCGTGCTGACCTGGGCAACACCGTCAAGGGTGACGGCTCGAAGTATCGTGGGCGTGGACTTATCCAGATCACCGGCCGGGCTAACTACGCGGCGTGCAGCGAAGCCCTGGGCCTGGACCTGGTCAACAATCCGGAGCTGCTCGAGCTGCCAAAGCACGCCGCGATGTCGGCGGCCTGGTTCTGGTCAGCGCGCGGGCTGAACACGCTGGCGGATCAGGGCGACTTCGCGAAGATCACCCGGCGTATCAACGGCGGGCTCACCGGCCAGGACGATCGCCAGGCGCTGTACGACAAGGCGCTGAAGGTGCTGGCGTGACGCCGGTGCAGAAGTTGGCCGGGATGGTGCTGCTGATCCTGGTACTGATGGCGGTATCTGCTGGTGCTGCCTGGCAGGTGCAGGGTTGGCGCCTGGGCAAGCAGCTCGCCGAGCAAGGTGCAGCACATCAGAAAGAACTCGACGCGATTACCAGTGAGGCCTGGCGTCAGCAGCAGGCCGAGCAAGACAAGCGCTTGGCCACTGAGCATCAGCTCGCCACCCAGGACCAACAACACACCAAGGAATTATCCGATGCCCAGCGCAACCAGGCTCGCCTGCGTGACCAGCTTGCTACTGCTGATGTCCGGCTGTCAGTCCTCCTTGCCGAGGATCCAGCCAGTGGCTGCAACATGCCTTCCACCTCCGGCGCCGTCGGCGTGGTTCATGCAGCCCGTCGACTCCAACTTGACCCATCGCATGCTCAAAGAATTATCGCCATCACCGACGACGGGGATAACGCCGTAATCGCGTTGCGGGCGTGCCAGGCGTACGTCAGGGCCGTGGCTCGGTGACTTTCCTAAGTTCGTCGTGTAGCCGCTGATTCTCCCTGAGCAGGTAGTCGCGCTGTTCGGCGACGAGCTTCATGCCCAGGATGGCCGGTTCTGAGCATCGCTCTTTGAGCTCTACGATCTCGGCCAGCGCCTTCTTCAGGACTGCCTGCGCCTCGGCCTTGCCGGTGGCCAGCGCGTCATTCATCTGGACGAGCCCGGCGATGTTCTTCCGGGCCTTGCGCAGCAGCGCCTGAGTCTCGCTGAGCTCGTCCTCCAGCAGAGAGCACTGGTGCTTGTACATTTCCAGGGGCGTAGGGCAGCCAAGCCACGCTGAGGTGTCTTCGTCGATGTTCATGGTGGGAAACTCAAGTGCTGTATGCGCATACAGTAGTTGAGGTGTAACAGATTTGGGAGTGGTGTTCGTCGGCAGGACGCCGGTGGTGGGATTTCGCTTGTGAATTTCTTCCCCAAAACGCAACCGTTTGGACCAATGTTTATTGGGTTCAGAAGAGTCGCAAAAGTGGGTGTTTTTTGATGGTGTTTAATGGGTCAAGGCCTTGATATTAAAGGCCTTGAGCGTTTCTTATGCCGCATCCCAGGCTTTGATGCCG
>NZ_LXJP01000096.1:0-10885 GCF_001728855.1 Pseudomonas sp. AP19
CCTTTTTTATGCGCAAAAAAAAACGGGGCGCACTGAGCACCCCGCAAGATTAAACCGTGTTCAAGCAACGATCAGAGGCTGAACTTCTGCAAGTTGGCCATCATCTGCGTCAACGCCTCAATGGTGTCCTTGGGGTGAACAGCGCCCTCGAAGTCACAAATCTGCGCCCAGTGCGCCGCCACGTCATCCGGCGAGAACCCGGCTTGCGGGTCGAACCCCACGCCCAGGCTGCGCTCCCAACGGGTCTTGCCGATCCAGCCGCCGCCGACTTCGAACAGCCCGGAGGTTTCCTGGCACGCCTCGCTGCCCAAGTACACCACCAACGGGCTGACCAGTTCCGGCTTGAGGCGTTCGAATACTTGCGCCGGGATCAGGCCTTCGGTCATGCGCGTGCCGCCCGTGGGGGCAATGGCATTGACCAGTATGTTGTTCTTGCGCCCTTCCAACGCGAGGGTGCGAGTTAAGCCATACAGGCCAAGCTTGGCCATGCCGTAGTTGGACTGGCCGAAGTTGCCGTAGATGCCCGAGGTGGACGCGGTGAAGATCACCCGGCCATAACCCTGCTCGCGCATATGCGGCCAGGCGGCGCGGGTGACTTTGTAGGCGCCTTCGACATGCACCCGGTAAACCAGGTCCCAGTCACTGTCGTCCATTTTGTGGAAGGTCTTGTCGCGCAGGATGCCGGCATTGTTGACCACGACGTCAACGCGACCGAAGACGTCGAGCGCGTTCTGCACAATTTTGTCGCCGTCGGTAACAGAGTCATGGTTGGCCTCAGCAATGCCACCCGCCTCGCGAATTTCATTCACCACCCGGTCGGCGGCAGAGGCACTGGCGCCTTCGCCCTGGGTTGAACCGCCGAGGTCGTTGACCAGCACTTTGGCCCCGTGCCTGGCGAACAGCAGCGCATGGGCCCGGCCCAACCCGCCGCCGGCACCGGTGACGACCACGACCTTATCCTGGAACTGCACTGACTCACTCATAACGAACTCCGCTGGCGACAATGGGAATGGGGTGAGTGTCAGGCACGCAGCCGTTGGTCACAATAAAGGCAGCCGAGGCTGAATGGTGCTCGATAAGGCAGCGGGATGATTCCCCCACAGCAGCAGGCCGCTCAGGAATAAGCGACACACGACGCCGGCTGGCCCATTCGCTCGCGAAATTCGAGGTAATGCTTGAGCACCAACACGGGTGCCTCAATCTGCGGATAGTGGCCGATATTGGCCAGCAAAACGCTGTCGGCGTTGGGCACTAACTGATGATAACGCTCCACCATATGGGCACCGGAGATCGGATCGACTTCGCCATCGATCACCCGCATCGGCACGCCGTCGCGTTGCATTGCCGCCACCCAGCGCTCACGCAGGCGGCGGCGCTGGGGAATATACGCGATCAGTTTGTGCAGGATGCGTGGGCCGTCATTGCAGCTGATCAGGCTCCAGAAATCATCCAGGGCACTTTCACTGGGGCGCGTATTCGGGCCAAAGATCTGACCGAAGCTATCTGACAAGGCATTGCGCCCGAAGGCGCGGCCGATCATCCAGCCGATCGGGCTGAGCAACAGCTTCTGCACCAGGGCCGGGCGGTGGGTTTCCGGAAACAGCCCGCCGTTGAGGAACACACAGCTGGCCATCGCAAAGCGACCTTCGTAATGACGAGCCAGTAATTCCTGGGCGACGCTGTCGCCGTAATCATGGGCCAACACATGCACCGGCTGCTCCACGCGCAGGAAGTCGAGCAGCGCCTGTTGCAGGTCGGCCTGCGCCAACAGGCAATACTCGTGATCCAGCGGTTTGGCCGAATCGCCAAACCCAAGCATGTCGCACGCAATCACCAGGTTGCGCTGGGCCAGGGGCTGCCACAGGTAATGCCAGTCCCAACTGGCGGTGGGGAAACCATGAATCAACAGCAACGGCTCGCCCTGCCCGGCCACCCAGTAACGGACCGTGTGGCCACGAAACACGAAAGTCTGGGCACGCTTGCGCCAGGCTCTGAGCGGGATTTCGGCGAGAGGCATCAGCTTTTATACCCGGGATCTTGCACGTCCAATTTACGCAACAGCGCCGGCCACGCCAGTGCACCTCCCATACCGTGGGCGCTCTTTGTGACAGCTGCCACCATCGCCTTGGCGCCCGCCAAAATCTGCGGCTCGATCGCAATCAATTCGGCGCCACCGTTTTGCGCCAATACCTGGATATCGCAGGCGCGCTGAAACGTGAACATCATCAGGAAGGTGTCGGCGATGGTGCCACCGCAGGTCAGCAAGCCGTGGTTGTGCAGCATCAGAAAATTGTTGTCGCCCAGGTCCGCCTGCAGGCGCGCCTTCTCTGCATGATTCAGCGCCACACCTTCGTACGCGTGATACGCCAGGCTGGACAAGACAAAGGTGGATTGCTGGCTGATCGGCAACACGCCCTGCTTCTGCGCGGACACCGCAACGCCGGCCGCCGTGTGGGTGTGCAAGACACAGACCACGTCGTGGCGGACTTCATGGATGGCACTGTGGATGGTGTAGCCCGCAGGGTTGATCTCGTAGGGGCTGTCCATCAGCTTGTTGCCCGCCTGGTCGACCTTGACCAGACTCGACGCGGTAATCTCGTGGAACATCAGCCCATAAGGGTTGATCAGGAAATCATGGGTGCCGGGCACCTTGGCGGAAATATGCGTGAAAATCAGATCGTCCCAACCCTGCATGGCCACCAGCCGATAGCAGGCCGCCAGGTCGACGCGGGTTTGCCATTCAGTAGCGCTGACCTGGTCTTTGACATTCTGTGACGATAGAACGGGGGCAAGGCTCACGGTAACGACCTCCTGGGTTCACGTTCTTATTGTTTTTTGAATGAAGGGCCAGTCTAGTCAGACGCCGTGGCGGAAGTAGTTGCCTTCGCAGCCAGCTTGATGACTGAGCGAGTCAGTCATGAGAATAGTCCAACTCGCGTCAGAGAAGCGCCGCCAATAAAGGCACAGCCAACAGGTTGAGCAACCCCGTCAAGACCATCACCAGCCCCGCGACCGAACCTTCTTCGCCGCCCACTTCGTGCGCGCGGCTGACGCCCGCGCCATGGGCGCCGATGCCAAACAATGCACCGCGCGCCAAAGGGGTGCGCAGCGGCAACCATTTAAGCAGCACGCCACCGAGCATAGCGCCGAACACGCCGGTAAACATCACAAATACGGCGGTGAGTTCCGGGACACCACCGAGGTCGGCGGAGACCGGCATGGCGAACGGCGTGGTGATTGAACGCGGTAACAAGGACAGGGTCACTGCGCTGTTCAACGCCAGTGCCTTGGCCAGCCCGAACGAGGTGCCGATGGAGGCCGCGCTGCCCGCCACCATCCCCAGCAGCAACGCCGACCAGTGGCGCGCCAGCAACCGGCGCTGTTGCCAGATCGGCACGGCAAACGCCACGGTGACCGGCCCCAGCACCAGCATCAACCAGTGCGTGTCGGTGGCGTATTCGGCGTAGGCGGTTTTCATCGGCACAGCCACCGCCAGCAGCAGCGCGGGCACCAGGATCAACGGTGAAAGCAGGTAACGTCCGCTGCGGCGGTAGATCCAGCGGCTGAAAATATAGGCGCCCAGGGTCAGCGCGAGCCAGAACATCGGCATCAGTTCAAGCTTCACGGCGCAGGCTCCAGCGGCAGACCATTTCCACGGTGAACGCCGTCACCAGCATCACCGACAAGGTGCTTAAGCCAATCACCAACAGAATGCGCCAGCCGTCATGGCGCACCAGGCCACCGTAGTCGAGCAGGCTCATCAGGGCCGGGATAAAGAACAACAGCATTTCTGCCATCAACACCCCGGCCCCCAGTTGCAGAGCGGCCGGCTTGACCAGCCCACTGGCGAACGTCGCCAGCAACAGGCCAAGCCCCACGACGCCACCCGGGATGGGCCACGCGAACCAGGCCGACAGTTGAGTGCCCAGCAGGTAGATCGCCAGCAGTACGACCAATTCGCTCAGCAGGCGGCCAAGATGTTTGCAGGTAAAACGTTTCATGAGCTTTGGGTCCTCGCAGGCCGCCATTTTAAAGAGACAGCTCCCATCCCCACAGCGAATTGTTAGACTGCAAGCTATTCCAAACTGGAATCCCGATAATGGAATTCAAACAGCTGCGCAGCTTTGTCGAAGTGATCCACCGGGGCGGCTTTACCCAAGCCGGGAAAACCCTGCATATCAGCCAATCCGCCGTCAGCAAGCAGGTCGCGCAACTGGAGCAGAGCCTCGGTACGGCGCTGCTGGAGCGCACCGGCTCACACATCCGCCTGACAGCTGCCGGCACGGTGGTATTGCAACGTGCCGAGGCCATGCTGCGCCTGCACACCGAGCTGCTCAGTGAGCTTGATGATATGCAGCAACTGGCCCGTGGCGAGTTACGCCTGGGCTTACCGTTATTAGCAGGCGATTCTTTGTTTGCGGGGTTGTTCGCGGAATACCGCCGGCGTTATCCGAACGTCACCATCCAATTGCTGGAAGGTGGCAGCCGTACCATTGAGCAGGCGATTTTGAACGGCGAGTTGGACGTCGGCGGCAGCCTGATGCCCAGCGACCCGGCGTTTGCCTGGCAGGCCTTCTGCGATGAACCGCTGGATGCCTTACTGCCGATGGACCATCCGCTGGCCGACAACGCCCAAGTGCGCCTGGAAGAATTGGCGGACACGCCGTTCCTGATGTACCAGCGCAGCTTTGTACTCAATGACCGACTGATGCAGGCCTGCCAGCAATTGGGCTTCACCCCCAAGGAAATCGGGCGCAGCGGCCAGGCGGACTTTTTGGCGGCGCTGGTCGCGGCCGGCCAGGGCGTGGTGTTGCTGCCCAGCGTGGTCGCCCGCGGCCTGGTGCGGCCCGGCGTGGTACGCCTGACGCTCAAGGCGCCCGATTACCTGCGCTGGGACATTGCCTTTATCTGGCGTGAGGGCGCTTATCTGTCCAAAGCCGCCCAAGCCTGGCTGGCGTTGCTGCGCGAATTCCCGGTCAACCGCGCAGTGCAGTGACCAACTCGGCCAGCCAAGGCTCGGCGTCGGCCTCCGGGGTCACGCTTTCGCTGGCGTCCAGACGCAGCATCGGCAGCACTTCGCGCACGCCCAGCTCGCCGAACAGCTCGCGCATCTGCTCGCCGCCACCGCAGAACGTGTCGCCGTAACTGGCGTCGCCCAGGCCGATGACTGCGCCGGGCAGACCACGCCAGGCGGCGGGCAGTTGGTCGCGAATCATCGAATACAGGGGTTGCAGGTTGTCGGGCAACTCACCCATGCCGGTGGTCGAGGTCACCGCCAGAAAGGCTTCAGGGGCAAAGGCCTGCACGTCGGCCAAGCTGGCGCGAGGGTTGTGCCAGGCGTCAAAACCGGCCTTTTTGAGGATGGCTTCAGCGTGGCGGGCAACTTCTTCAGCCGTGCCGTAGACCGAGCCGGAAAGGATGGCGACTTTCATCAATCTGATCCTGTAGTTGAGCGAAAGCGTGGGATATTAGCAGCTGGCGCAAATATTTCAGTGCGCACCGTGCAACATTCAAGACTTGCCATAAACTCCAAGCTTTAAAAACCAGCCATGGACCGCTCAATGATTAACGCCAAGCTACTGCAGATGGTCGTCAATGCTTCCAATGACGGTATTGTCGTCGCCGAACGAGAAGGCAAAGACAAACCACTGATCTACGTTAACCCGGCGTTCGAGCGCCTGACGGGGTATGCCCTGGACGACATCCTTTATCAGGATTGCCGCTTCCTGCAGTCGGGTGACCGCGACCAGCCAGCGCTGATCGCCATTCGCGAAGCGCTCGACAGCGGTGGGGCCTGCCGGGAAATCCTGCGCAACTACCGCAAGGACGGCACGCATTTCTGGAATGAGCTGTCGCTGTCGACGGTTTATAACGAGGCCGACAAGCAGACGTATTTCGTCGGCGTGCAAAAAGACGTCACTGCCCAGGTCAAAGCGCAACAACGCGTCGCGCAGTTGGAGGCGCAAGTGGCCGAGCTTAAAGCGCAGTTGGCGGCCCTGGAAACGACGAGCGGAAATAACAAATTGTAGTAAATGAGGCCGTTAGAGGGATAATGGCTTTTTAGTACCTCATCCTTGAGCTACATCAATGCACCGCGACGCTCTCTTGACGCAGGACGAACTGGATTTTATCCAGGACATGCAGCACAACCCGCAGCTCAACGTGCGGGACGCATGGTCGAGCCTGACCGTCAACGGCGGTGCACAGATTCGCGATTTGCTCACGCGGCTGGCCGCTCACGACCACGTTACCATCCAAGCGCAGTTCGACAACCAGCAACTCACCTTCCCCTTGCACCTGGTGGAAGATGAGTTTCATGCGGTTCACTTGCGCTTGGGGGTACCGAGCATTTTTGAAGACGGCCCGATGATCCGCCCGTGGCGCCTGGCGCTTGAGACACCGGTGGCGCTGGAGAACGTCAAGGGTAACCCCGCCGCCCTGTGGGTGCATGAGGTGTCATTCAAAGGCGTGTTGGTGGAGATTCGCGGCCGGGTCAAACCGCCGAAAACCTTTTCCCTGTGGTTCAGCCCGTCCGGTTACGAGCGTATTGCGTTGCGCGGCACCCTGGAGCGGGAAACCGCCCGAGGGTTGTTCGCCTACCGCTTGAGCCAGAGCGATGCGGAGGAAATCGAACGCCTGCGCCAGTTCATCCTGCACCAGCATCGACTGGTCCACCCGCATGTGCACGCCTGATATCAGGTATCCAGCGCGCCGCTGAGGAACTGCTGCAGTCGCCGCCGCATCAAGCTGCCCTCGTTGCCCAGGCAGCCGACGGAGGAGCCCACCAAATCCTTCTCGGCCAAGTCCGAGGCGATACCGGCAAAGAACAGCGGGCAATCCAAGGTCAACGCCAACCGACTCAAGCGCCCCGGCAGGCCCTGGTTGTGTGAATGGTTGGAGAAAATAATCAGCGCCTGGGGATGCATCCGTTCACACACCAGTGTCAATTCTTCAAAGGGCTGGCCCATGCCGAGCACCTTCACCGCCAGGTCATCGCCACTCATCAGCAACGCCGCGACCAGCAACTCCAATTTACGACACTCGCCAGGTATGGCTGTCAGTAATACCCGTGGCGCGGTTGAGGCACTCGCAGACTGCAGGCGCAGGAAGGCCTGTATGCGCAGAAAGGCGTCGTAAAACAGCCATTCGCTGGCTTGGCCGAAACGGCCTTGGTGGCGCAGCAGGTCATACCACAGCAGCATCAGGATATTCTGGAACGCGACGCCGAGCGGGTAGGTCGCAAGAATCTGACCGTACAGGCTCTCCAACTGACGATCGTCAAAGGCACTGACGGCTTGCACCAGTCTCGCCCGCCACTGCAGCCATTCGCTCTCCTCGCACGTATCGCGCTCAGCGCGCACGGCACTGGCCTGCTGATCATCGCGCGCAAGAATTTTGCCGACCTTGCTCACCGCCACACCCCGCTCAATCCAATCGAGAATGCGTTTGACGGTCTCAATATCAGCGCTGGAGTAGAGGCGGTGCCCACTTTCGGTGCGCGTGGGCTGGATCAGGCCATAACGACGCTCCCATGCACGCAACGTGACGGGGTTAACACCTGTCAATCTCGAGACTTCACGAATCGGAAACAATGCCATCGAATCAGCAAGGTTTTCAGCGGCAACTTCGCGAGTAGGCGCAGTAATTTCAGGCATCTGGGGTCAAAAACGTCCGTGTGAATGTGGATCCCATTTAACGCCTGAACACTTGTCCTTTTCAAGGCCCGGCTCTTTAGACCAATGTCACTGGCGTAATTTTTCAAAACAGGAATAATCCTTGCCTGTTTTTCAGGTGGTGGCCCAACCCGGCCGCCATCTTTGCGCATTACCTACCCGGTTCAGCGCACCTGATATTTGGAGATACACAATGTCTACCTCACCCGTCACCCTGATGGTTGCGCGCCGCGTCGCCAAAGGTCGCTATGAAGAACTGATGGCCTGGCTGCGCGAAGGCGAGCAATTGGCCACCGACTTCCCCGGTTATCTGGGCTCCGGTGTACTTGCTCCGCCGCCCAACGATGATGAATTTCAGATCATCTTCCGCTTCGCCGACGAGAAAACCCTGCACGCCTGGGAATTCTCCGCGTCGCGCGGCGCCTGGCTGAGCCGTGGCAGCGAACTGTTTGCCGACCCGTCCGAGCATCGCGTCAGTGGCATTGATGGCTGGTTCGGTGCCGTGGGTGCGCGACCACCGCGCTGGAAACAGGCCGTGGCGATCTGGCTGGCATTTTTCCCGGTGTCGCTGCTGTTCAACGTTGGCCTGGGGCCGTTGCTCAGCGAGCTTGACCTGTTCAGCCGCGTTTTGGTCAGCACGCTCGCGCTCACGCCATTGATGGTTTACTTCTTTATTCCACTGTCGACACACCTGCTGGCGAGCTGGTTGCACCCCGCGCCGCCGCGAAAGGTCACCGAAGCTGCTGCGTGAGTACAGGGGTGGCCGGTCGCTGGTATAGTTTCAATCTGCCAGCGACTTGAGCCCCCCATGACTGCAACGAACGCCCCGATCCTGATTACCGGCGCCGGCCAGCGTGTCGGCCTGCATTGCGCCGAACGCCTGCTGGACGAGGGCCATTCGGTGATTTTCAGCTACCGCAGCGAACGCCCCGGCGTTGCGGCCTTGCGCGAACGCGGCGCGCTCGGCGTGTTTGCGGATTTTTCCAGTGAAGCCGGGATCCTGGCCTTCATCGCAGCCCTTAAAACCCACACCGACAGCCTGCGCGCGATCATCCACAACGCTTCGGCGTGGGTCGCAGAAACGCCAGGCGACGAAAGCCACGCCTTTACCGACATGTTCAGCGTGCACATGCTTGCGCCGTACTTGATCAACCTGCATTGTTCACCTTTGCTGCAACGCTCGTCACCCGCCGATATCGTGCATATCAGCGATGACGTGGTGCGCAAGGGCAGCCGCCAGCACATCGCCTATTGCGCCACCAAGGCCGGCCTGGACAGCCTCACGCTGTCATTTGCCGCGCAGTTCGCGCCAACGATCAAGGTCAACGGTATCGCCCCAGCCATGGTGATGTTCAATGAGGGCGATGACGCGGCCTACCGCGCCAAGGTGCTGGCCAAATCGGCATTGGGCATCGAACCCGGGCCGGAGGTGATCTACCAGAGCGTGCGTTACCTGCTGGACAACCCCTATGTCACCGGTACCACCCTGACCGTCAACGGCGGGCGGCATATCAAGTAAGCCGTTTGTGAGGATGTTGTATGACCTTGTCCCTGCCCCAACACTACCGCGAGATCCTCAAAGGCCTGGGCGAAGACCCGGAACGCGAAGGCTTGCTCGACACCCCCAAGCGCGCTGCCAAGGCCATGCAGTACCTGTGTCATGGCTACGAGCAGAACCTGGACGAAATCGTCAACGGCGCGCTGTTCGCGTCCGACAATGACGAGATGGTGATTCTCAAGGATATCGAGCTGTATTCACTCTGCGAGCACCACTTACTGCCCTTTATCGGCAAGGCGCATGTCGCCTATATTCCGACTGGCAAGGTGCTCGGCCTGTCGAAACTGGCGCGCATTGTCGACATGTACGCGCGGCGCCTGCAAATCCAGGAAAACCTCACGCGGCAAATCGCCGACGCCATCCAGCAGGTGACCCAGGCCGCCGGCGTGGCCGTGGTGATCGAAGCCAAGCATATGTGCATGATGATGCGCGGCGTGGAAAAACAGAATTCAACCATGAACACTTCGGTGATGCTCGGCGCTTTCCGCGAGTCGAACACCACGCGCATGGAGTTCCTGCAACTGATTGGACGGAGCAAGTAGCAATGCCACAACTTCAACCAGGCATGGCGCGCATCCGGGTCAAAGACCTGTGCCTGCGCACCTTTATCGGCATCAACGAGGATGAGATCCTCAACAAGCAGGACGTGCTGATCAACCTGACCATCCTGTATGCCGCTCAGGAAGCCGTGCGCGACAACGATATCGACCACGCGCTGAATTATCGCACCATCACCAAGGCCATTATCGCCCACGTGGAAGGTAACCGCTTCGCCCTGCTGGAGCGCCTGACCCAAGAGCTGCTGGACCTGGTGATGAGCAACGAATCGGTGCTCTACGCCGAAGTCGAAGTGGACAAGCCCCACGCGCTGCGCTTTGCCGAGTCGGTATCGATTACCCTGGCAGCCAGCCGCTAACCCCTGGATCAGCAGTGAGCCCTATGAACGACCAACAACGCCTCGAACTCGAAGCTGCCGCCTTCCGCCGGTTGGTAGCGCACCTGGACAGCCGCAAGGATGTGCAGAACATCGACCTGATGAACCTCTCGGGTTTCTGCCGCAACTGCTTGTCCAAGTGGTACAAGGCCGAGGCCGATGAGCGCCACATCGAGCTGAGCCTCGATGACGCCCGTGAAGTGGTGTACGGCATGCCGTACGCCGAGTGGAAAGCCCAATACCAGAAAGAAGCCAGCGCCGACCAACAGGCGGCGTTTGCCAAAGGAAAACCCCATGACTGATTTGAACACCCTGCGCGCCAGCCTCAACAGCGGCGAACACCTGTTTGCCGACACGCTGGCCTTTATCGCTGCCGGTTACGACTACCAGCCGCAAGCTTTCACCAACGGCAGCGTGGAAAACGCCGCCGGTCAAAACGAAGGCTCGTGCAAGACCCTGGGGCTGGCGCTGCTGGAAGGCTTGAGCGATCAGCAAGCGCTGCTGGCCTTTGGTGAGCATTACCGTTCCGTGCTGGCGACGCCTGAGGGCAGTGATCACAGCAATATTCGCGCATTGATTGCGCATGGTTTGGCCGGTGTGAAATTTGCTGCGCAGCCACTGACCCGCAAGTTCTGAGTCAAACACAACTCAAAATGTGGGAGCGGGCTTGCTCGCGAAGGCGGTGGATCAGTTGATACATGTGTTGCCTGACACACCGCT
>NZ_LXJP01000097.1:0-10867 GCF_001728855.1 Pseudomonas sp. AP19
CTGGCACGAATGCCGGATCCTGGGCAAGTGATTTGGGCCGAGTCACTTGCGTGGCGGCCGCGGCGTATTTCGGTTCCTGTCAGGGTGTTGCGGGCCGCAACACTTGCTGTGTAGCTGGCACAGATTCCGGTCACGACCGCTTCGCTCTGGGCCGCGTTACCACGATATTCTGGTTGTCCACCTGACATCATGGATGTGTACCCCGATTAGGCTTCAGCAGATGCAGCATTCCGCTGAGTGTGTGTTTTGCGGTTTGTATCGACTCAGGGCTACGCGTCTGCGTTAGCGTCTTCGTCGGCTGCTCTGCGCCCTCTGGCGGGGCTGAAGCGTCTTGACGCTCGGGGCTCGCTTTTGCCTTGTCGTCAGGGTTCCATTGGCTGTTGAAATCGCCGCGAACGGCCATGCCGACGAGCGTCATTAAGTATCCAAGCGGGTTTCGGACCCCTCCCGAGTCACAGCGGTGGACCCATTGTTTGATGAGCGCGGTTTTCAACTCTGCTGGAACCTTTTGCAGCGCCAGGACCGCGTTCTGTTTTTGCTCGACCGGTAGTCGATGCAGTGCACCGAGCAAATCGGCAGCGATGTCGTTTGGTGTGGGCGGTACATGTACAGAGCTTTTACAAACATCTTTGTGTGTATCTGTATACGTACTATATGAGTTCGGATGCCGAACTAAGTCCGAACTCAGTGATTTACGGCTGAGTTCGGCATCCGAACTCTGCTCCAAAGCGATTCGCTCTTCGCCTTTTTCACTGAGTTCGGTATCCGAACTCAGTGGAGATAGAGCTATATTTTGCTGAGTTCGGATTCCGAACTCAGTCGCTTTAAGAACGACTGGAGCCTGCGCTTTGGTCCAGGCCTGGCTATTCATGCGGGATTCGATGATGTCCAGCCTGCTAGGTAAGCGTTGGCCAACATCAGGATCAGCTGCAAATTCCTTCCAGGCAATTTCTGCCACTTCGCGAATCACCTTGGTCTGGTGCTGCATTGACTGCGCGAGTAGCTGCAAGTAGTCCTTGTCGAACTCTATAGCTTCGGCCGGTGTGACCGGTTCGTCGTGAAGCAGGTAGACGTTGCCTTGCACTTGTCCACTCAGATCATTGCGCACCCGTCGCCCCAGGCTAAGCCAACGGGTGAGACGTAAGGTCACTAATGCTTTTGATACAGTTTCACGCGAGGCAGGCCTACCGGGTTGCATACCCAAATATGGCCGCAGTTGGTCATAGGTAGGGAACGCCGTAAGGCCGTCGTCATTGATCAGTAGGCGAAATACCTGCCAGGTGTTTCTTTCAAGCGGGGTTAAGCGATCATCCAAAAGCAATCGGCGAGGAACCGTTTCGTGTGGGTTCCCGCTGAAAATAATTCCGGAGTAGGGGGAAGACCCTTCAATCCCCGGAGGCGCCGACTCTTTTTTCTGAAGCAAATGAGCTTCAAGGTGACCCGAGGCCGAGTCTAAAAGCGTCGACAAGGGAAGCCGAGACAACCTCATAATACAGAGTCACCTTCCACCGATGTCGCTGCAGGCTGTGCAAGTCGTTGAGAAGACACAAGCTGTAGCCTTCTCGGAAGGCCAGGGTTTGCAGGAGGGTAAAGCCCTTCCTTTATCCAGGACTGAATGCGATGCCAGATGATGGCCAGGCTGAGGTTTTCGTGGGTCTCATCTGGGCTAGTATCCTGTGGAGCATTGAGTTCCTCGGCGACCAACATGGCGATGTCCAGCAACGCGAGACTGTCGCCAAGCTCTACCTGATGCTCTTGCATTAGGTGCGTCCATCGGTACCAAAGCTGAGCGTCCATCTCCTCACTGAATTCGCGCCAACGGCCACGACGTGCCGTCACGCCGATCATTAGGCGTTGAAGGGCCACATCCTGCGGAGACAGCCCGAAGAACTGTTGCAGCATTTGAGTGGTCGCGCCAAGTCGCAGCGCACGTTCAATCATGCGCACTTCTTCATCAGAACGCTGCGCGCCTGACAGTAGTTTTTTTACCATGTCCCCATCAATGGTGACGTTGCACCAAGACACGGGAGTGTTAAGCAGCAAGCTCAGTACTGAAGGTTGTTGGAGCTGAGCCAATATCTCTGGCTCCAGGCCCATTTCGATGCAGCGCCGAAGTTGGCCATTACGCATGTGATGAAGCACCTGTGACAGGATTGCTTCATTTATTGGTGTCTTGGACATGACGACTCCCCCTTGTAGAGTCCGTGTGTTAACTGGCTGAATTCGGACCGTTGTTGGCGACTGACTGGATTTCCAGGTCAATCAAACGTCTTGCGAGACGAATAATGCGGAACAGCTTCACTAGAGCGCCGTCGCTGAGACGGCATTCACTTTCAGGGGGCTGATCTTTTGTGTGAGGCTGGCCCAGTAAGATCTGGCCCAGTCCGGCTGCGAACTCAAAGTCAGCCAACGCGTCGATTTGAAGCTTGGGTTGCTGCTGAATCATTTTCAGTACGATGGCCATCGAGCCGCTCAAAGACTGGAGCAGCGTCAAGGTATGTTGGGCTGTGGCAGTAATTTCGACTTCCGCTTCGGGGTGTCGGTAGCTGAACCCGACGCCACCATCGATATCGATAAATTGACCTGGGGCTTTGACCGAGCTGGCTATTTCGCGAGCCAATTGAGCGATGTGCTGACGCAGGGTCGCGGTATTGTCTATTTCGCGTTCGATGTACCAAAGGTCAGAAATGGGATTGAGTCCGCCAGCTTGAACAGGGATGGCCACCAAGGCATTGGAGGCGAAGTCGGGCAAGACCTCACCGTCAAGCGCAGCGAGCTCCCGTTTCATCTTGTCGACTCTGGGAGAAGTCTTCACAGGGCTCGCAACGTGCCCATCGATACGTGCTTGGCGCTCTTGTGGGCTCATTTGCTCCTGCGGAGTTGGGGCCAGTTGCTGTTGCACCCCTTGAGGTGAAGGACTCTCTTTGGAGGGCGTCGTCTTATGTGTGCTGCCCCCCGAAGTAGTAGGGGGTAGTTGTAGAGGGTTCTGATTAGCCTCAATGCCATTGTTCGAAACGTTAAGTTGAGTCCCCCCCTCAAATTGCGATGCAGGGTACTGTGGCAGCTCAAGAACCGGCGTAGACCGGCGCAATTGGTTCTGGTTCTGAGTGATTTCCAACAGTATTTGCTCGTAGCCGAGGTTCAGCGGCTTTTTAAGGTGATCTATCAGTTCGTCCTGAAATCGCTGGAATAGAAATTCTTCAGCGTCGCCCTCAAACTGGGACAGTACATCTTGGAAAAGCGTATCGAAATCAAGGTGCTGCTCCTGCTCTTGATAATTGCGATCCCAGCACTGAAGAGCTGTTTTGCGCAAAGACAGAAGCTTTATGATTCTGTCTACTCCCAGTCCAGAGTACAGCGCGCCTGGAATTGCTGGCAGTAAGTACCGAATGGTGTCGTGCATACGACTCAAGTGAGACGCGGAGACCGGGTAGCCATCCGCTGACAGCCGCCGTGAAAGCTCACGTAATGAGATAGACTCCCCTGCCTCTGTTTCATACAGCGCTCTCGCTTTGTCGACCCCAATAGCCCGCTCAATGAACAGGAGCTGGCCTTGGAGGTCGTTTTCAGCCAAGTGGCCGGTGAGCGAGATGATTTCGCCCCGAACGGCGTCCCAGGGTCGAAATAGGCAGTGAAACTTGAAGTACTTCTCGTCGCCGGTCTCACGATACAACTCGTTTAAAATTGCCAGGCGAGTGTTGCCGCCGTTGCGGATCCGGTACTTATCTTCCCCAGGTTTACGAGTGACGGGAGGTGGCGTATCGAGTCCCCGATTTCGTATCGACTCTTTAATTTCATCGTACTTCGGGTTACGAGTCGTCCTTGGGTTTTCGTCATACGGCAGCGTTTCGTCGAGAGTCAACAGCATGGGGGTATCGACGATGGGGTCGCTCATTCGCGCTGCCACCGGCGACTTCGATTCAAACGCCGGCAGCAACAGCTTATCTTTCATGGTTTGGGCCAAAGACGCTTTCATACTCTGGCTCCTGGCTGCTCATAAGCCGGGCTTGCCGCCAAAAGCTGGTCAATGATTTTCAAAGCACGATCCAGAGCAGCTTCAAGTTCGGCAGTTGTCTCCAGCCGATAAACAATTTCTGAGTTCATCGACCTGGCGTTTTCACGTGCTTCCAACGCGATGCGTTCGCGCATCCCGTCGGGCAGGCGAATAACGAATTTTTCTTCATGCAGACGCTGTGGTTTGTTACTCATGGTGGGCTCCGATGCCTAGGGTAGAAAGTGTGTTCAGCGACGTTTCAACTGATCAGTGAGTTGGGTAGGTAACCCCTTGATGACTAATGAATTGGACGCCTCGTCGTACTCGATCTTGTCCCCTAGCAGATGCGCTTCAAAACTGATGGACAAGCCTTCGGCACGGCCGGTGAACCGACGGAATTGGTTGAGAGTGCGTTTATCCAGGGGGATTTCCGGCGACAGGCCGTAGTCCTTATTGCGGATATGGTCGTAGAACGCCTTGGGGCGATCTTCATCGATCAAGCCTGACAGTTCCTCCAGGCCCATGGGTTCACCGAGCTTGGCCTGGCTGGTGGCGTAGTCCACCAGGGCCTTGGTTTTCTCGCGGGCCGATTCGTCTGGCAGGTCTTCGTTTTCAACGAAGTCGCTGAACGCCTTGAGGAGGGCGCGGGTTTCGCCCGGGCCGTCGACGCCTTCCATGCAGCCAATGAAGTCGCTGAAATACCCCGAGATCTTCTTACCGTTTTTGCCTTTGATGTACGAGATGTACTGCTTGGATTGCTTGTTGTTCTGCCACTCGGACAAGTTGATACGCGCTGCCAGGTGCAACTGGCCAACGTCCAGGTGGCGTGAAGGAGTGACGTCCAGATCGTCAGTAACCACCACGCCTTCACTGTGGTGGAGCAGGGCGACAGTTAGGTAGTCGGTCATGCCTTGCTGGTAATGGGCAAACAGTACGTGGCCACCGGTGGAGAGGTTGGACTCTTCCATCAGCTTTTGCAGATGCTCGACCGCCGTGTGGCTGAAGGCGGTGAAGTCCTGGTCACCTTCAAAGTACTGCTTTAACCAGCCGCTAAACGGGTGCGCGCCGGACTCGGCATGGAAGAAACCCCAGGCCTTGCCTTGTTTGGCGTTATAGCTCTCGTTGAGGTCGGCAAGCATGTTCTCGATGGCGACCGATTCGGATAGCTCCGAATCGCGTGCCTGGAGAACAGCAGGTGTGCCATCGGGTTTTTTGTCGATCAGGTGGACGATGCAATGACGGATAGGCATTAGATTGCCTCCTGCGAGTGTAGGGTTTGAGCTCGATCAGCACGACGAATACGGGCTTTGGCGTTGAGGCCTGAGCGGTAATCGCTTGCGGTTGATGAGGTGTAAATCGATCCAAGGCCAGATTTCGTGAACTTGATATGGCCACCTTGAGTGCGAGACACCGTCCAGCCATTCGCTTCAGCAAACTTCACGAGTACACGAAGGCTCTCGCTTTTTCCGCGTAGGAGATTGGTGGTCATAGCTCTGCATCCCTGTCTGCCAGAACGTTACCGGTCTGGATCGCGATGATTTCAGCCTGATCGCCAGGAAACTTGGTACCGAGCTCATGCAAAAAGTGACGCGTAGCCTCACGTGCTCCAGGCACGCGGAACACCACGCTGCAGTGCTGAACTTCCGCGGGGTGTTGCAGGTGAGACATGACGGCCACTTTCAGCGAGCAGCACTGGAGGTAGCGGGGCACCCAAACCGACCAGAAGTAGCTGGATAGCAAGGCGCCCGCACAGAGCAGTTCAACGGTAATTGTTGCGCTGGGCGTGTTGGTCAGCTCGACGTAGCCGAGCTTCTCAAACTCCAACAGATCCTCACGCATGCTCATTGGGACCACGGTGCTGTGGTCACGAGCAAGGCGGCCGATCGCTTGAGCTAATGCGTCGAGCTCCACCGGGTTGATCCCAGATTTATGGGCATGAGCCACAGCAGAGGCTTCGAACACGGCACCGGCATGGATACTAGGAAATAGCTCGGCGCTACTGTGCATCCGACACCTCCTGAAGCTCCTCGATGTCATAGCTATTGCAAGTAGGGCAAATAAGCTCGTCCACTTCACCGCCGGGTAAGGCTGGAGCGCCACTCACTTGATGTTTCGGGTGGTGGCTATCGCATTGAAGGCACCAGTGAGTGATGCGTACGAGAGTATTCATCGCTGAGGTGTGCTTTTTCATAGTTGAGCCCCTTGCCAGCCGGCGTTGGGACTGAGGTTGGCAAACCGGGTCTGATTGGCGATGAAGGCTGTTCGTACGGTCCCAGTTGGGCCGTTACGCGCCTTGCCGAGAATGATTTCTGCAATGCCTTTGTGTTCGCTCTGAGGGTGGTACACCTCGTCCCGGTAGACGAACATAATCAGGTCCGCGTCCTGTTCAATCGCACCGCTATCACGCAGGTCTGCGTTGATCGGACGCTTATTTGGCCGTCGCTCCAGTTCTCGGTTGAGCTGGGAAAGCGCAACCACCGGGCAATTCATCTCTTTCGCTAGGGCCTTGAGGGACTGGGATATAGCGCTGATCTCGTTGGCCCTGTTTTCCTGACCTGGGCAGCGCATGAGCTGCAGGTAATCGATCAGGATCAAGCTCGGGTGTCCGAAGCGACGAGCTGCTCGACGAGATTTAGCTCTGATTACTGCAGGCGTGAGCGCTGATGAGTCGTCGATGACCAGCCGCTCTCCATAGCCATTAATACGAGAAACCGCTGCAGTCAGCTTCGGCCAATCATCATCATCGAGCTTGCCCTTCAATAGCCTGCCCAGATCGATATGGCCTAGGATGCCCATCAATCGATACATCAGTGCTTTGGCCGGCATTTCCATGCTGAAAACCTGAACTGTACGATCAAGCTTTGCCTGCAGAGCCGTATCTATGAAGTTCAAGGCCAGAGAGGTCTTCCCCATAGACGGGCGCGCGCCGAGGATGATCAGGTCGGCTTCTTGAAAACCCGACGTCAGCTCGTCCAGGTCCTCCAGGCCTGAAGGCAGGCCGGTCACGGTGATATTGCCGTTGAAATGTTCGTCTATTTGTTCGACGACGTTCGTCAGGCATTGGTTGATATTGACGAATTCCGTTGCGCTCTTGCCTTCACCCAGAGCGAACAGTTGCTGTTCAATTGATTCTTGAACATCCTCCGCACTTGCCAACGGGTCTGTCGCCTCGCGAGAGCATTGGTATCCAAGGGACATGAGCTGTCTGAGCCGAGAGCGATTACGCACGATGGATGCGTAATGCTCGATGTTGGCTACAGACGGCGTGTTTTTGGCCAGCTCGCCCAGATAGCTCAGCCCTCCGGCTTCGTCTGGCTCCTCCAACGCGTTGTGGACGGTGACGATGTCGAACGGAATGGACTTGTCAGCAAGGCTTGCCATTGTCCGGAACAGCAACCGATGGTCGTGTCGGAAAAAATCAGAGGCATCCAGTTTGTCTGCGACGAGATCCCAGGTGTTGTTGTCGAGCAGTAGCCCACCTAACACACCTTGTTCAGCCTCTACGGAGTAGGGAGGTGAGAGGTCAAGGTGATTCATTTCCCAGACTCCTGGCCTATCTGAAGAAAACCACTCCCGTTGCGTGCCCCCAGGGCTTTGACCATGTCGACTTCAACCTTCGCTGAATTGATCATGACCTGAGCAACCTCGGCAACCGCTTTGGCCCGTTCGATTTCCATTGGTCTTTCTGGGTCCAGGAGGCTCTCGATCGCGACGAACAGGTGATTACGTAGATCTTCAATCTTGTTCTTCATGTTCAACCTCCCGGATGGTGCGTTTGAGTTTGCCGATAGCGCGTATTGCGGATTTCAGCTCTTCCGGATACCGATGAATGGTGTTCCGACGCATACGTTCTGCTCTCGTCAGCAACTCCAGGTTATTCAGGGCTATATGGGCCTTGTTGCCGTCCTTGAAGCACACGCACATGTTTATAGGGACTGGTCCGTGATGCTCCTCCCAAAGCAGTACATGCACGGCTTTCCAGTCAACGGGTGGGTAACCGGTATCGGTGATTTTCTTCTGCTGATAACCGTCAGGAGTTGTGCGCAGGCTGCCAATAGGCAGCCAGTTCCCCGGTTTATTGCCGGCCTTAAACTGCGTCTGAGTCATACGGCCAGAGGAGGGGAGCCCCTTAAGGCCCTTATTCCATGGGACGGATCCCTTGGGAAAGCGGAATTCTGCGCCCAACTTGCCGTCAAGCCGGCCACAGAGACTACTGCGAAGAAACTCGGCGCTTTTGCTCAAGCCCAGCCGTTTGGCTTTGGCATAGACCTGATAGACGCTGAGCCCCAATTCGGCGGCTAGGACCTGAGTCGGTTCATTGGGATAGCGGGCAATGAGCGAGCGCTCTTCTGCCTCACTCCAAACATGGTGTTTGTGAACCGGGGCAAGCCCAAGTTGGGATCTGGCTTGTTCCAGCGCCGCCATGGCCAAAGGTGAAAGCGAATGAGTTCTCATTGGCTCCCTCCATGCCCAAGGGCTCCTTGTGACTGCTGTCCGACACCACGATGCAGCCTGGCATGCTTGCCCTGGTCCCATCCCGCTTGCAAAGAGCGGGTGTCATGACCTTTGGCTTCGATGGGCTTGATAATGGCTAGCGTTAGTTTTGGATGATGCCATTCCAGGTAGGCTTGGATCTCCAGCGCAGTGTTTTCGTCTATCCCACCTGCAAACTGGTTCACCTTAGAGGCGACGGCATTGAGCCAGCCCTCGGCAAACAGTTGGCCGCGGTGACGTTTGGTTTTCAGTTGGCAGCGCTTCTGCTGGGCAACATGAGCTCGTCGGGCTGCGACAAGCTGGTGATGCAGCGTTGAATAGGTGTGAGCTGCCAGATCGGGTGAAATACCTTTCCCCAAGAACTTGAAGGACCAGCCAAGTAGCGGATTGAAATACGCCAAGTGGCTGCAATCGAAGGCTTGGGAACAGATTGAGGCCAGGTTGTGCAGCCAATCCTGCGGTGCCCGACGGGTTTTGGTACCCACAATGGATTCTTCGATTGTATGGGCAGCGACTTCGGTGTGTTCCAAGTTGTACTGATTCATCAAATGGCGAGCTTGACGAAGTGCAATTTCCACTTCGTTTGGGGCAGCGCCTTGTGACTTGGCCAGCGCCATGAGTTTGGCGACCTTGCTGAGGACTTTTTGCTTGTCCATCATTCACCCCCTTCCTGTTGGAGGCGGGGGGAGAGCGCCTCTGACCACAGGCGAAGTGTTTCTTCCTCATCAGCAGAGAGGTGAGTCCGGGCAAGGCAGTCCGCAACCTTCTGTTTCAGGGCATCAAGGCGGTCTTGAACACTTGACCCATCGTCGTAAGCAATCTCTTGCTCAACAGCTTGCACAACGTCATTACGAAGAGAGAGAACCGTGCTTATCCAAAAAGCACTTGGGCTGGTCCAGCCAATGAGCTTTCGAGTTCTGGCAGGCGACAGGTAATCACGGAGCCTGAGATTGAACTCCCTAGGGGAATAACCATTCCTGAAAACGTCTGCTCGATTAAGCGTCAGCGCTGTTTTAAGAATATCTAGAAGAGGGTCCAAAGCCGTTGGCTCAGGAGCAAAGGGTTCTAAATATGTTTCAGCTACCAGGCGTTTGGCTTCGGCATATCGACTTTGCTGACGGCGTTTGGCTTGGTTTTCGTCGCGGCCGCGCTTTTCCTTCGCGTGCTTAATGTTCGAGTTCACTGACTCGATAAGCTTCGCGGCGTCCTGCAAAAGCTGAAGCTGGTCAACGCTCAACTGAGCGCCAATCCGACCGGGTAATTGGTAACCGCTTGTCAGGGCTCGGATTTCTCGTGCGGTTCCACTGAGCTTGGCTTGCAAGCTGCGCAATTGCTGAGCGCTGTAGTACTTGCCAACCTCTAGGATGAGGTTTGCAGTAATACTGCGGGCGTCGGTAATGGAGGGCTTCGCCATTTCAACGACCCTCCCTCACCAAGTTAGCTACCTTTTCCTCGGTCATGGCCTCGAAGCGGTCACGCCATTCTGGAAAAAGCTCAATGGCCAATTGGCGGATCACGACAAGGGCTGCAGGGGATATGCGGTTGGAAGGCTGTCTGTATTCCAAGCGGTGTACTGGGACGCCCAGGGATGAACTGTTACGAAACACCACTGCGGAGGGGACGACGCATTCCAGAACGTTGATTTCGTCATTGTCCTGGAAAATTTCCCGTACCGACTGCTCGATCATTTGCGCGTCGGTGGTTTGGTCGAGATTGTTGACGACGATCCGCACAGGAGGGATTTTCATGCCCAGGCGCCCATAGGCGCGCAGGCCGTCCAGCATCTGCATGGATCCCCGGCTGAACTCCCGTGCAGCGAGCATATTGGGCGGAAGTGGGGATATGACCAAATCAGAGGCTAGGACCACCATTTCGAGCATTGCCGACCTGGCGCCTTGGGTGTCAATCAGTACCAGGTCGAAATGATCTTTGAAGCCCGGCATCAGGTTGGCGAGTCGCAACCGTCCGTCAGGTGCTTGCAGGATCAGGCTGTTCAGTTGGTTGTTGATGTCGTTGGAAATGACAAGCGACAGGTTTGGTATCGTGGTGCTGGATATGATCTTGGCTGATTCGGTGATATTGAATGCCAGCAGGTCGTAGATGCCTCCTTGAGCTTCATCGACCAATTGGTAATACGAGGAGAGCGAAGGCTGTGCAGGATCTAGGTCGATCATGAGCACGCGCAGGCCTGCATCCGCACAAAAAGCGCCGAGGTTGGCCTCGATGGTAGTTTTGCCTACGCCGCCTTTGGTCGAAACGACCGCAGAGATTTTCATGGTTTGGAGCCTCTAATGTGGGTTCATTAGAGGCTGCGAGGCCACGGAAACAGCTATGTGTAGCGAACACGATCCTGGGCTATGAAGCACTAAAACCAATTGT
>NZ_LXJP01000098.1:0-10846 GCF_001728855.1 Pseudomonas sp. AP19
CGGTCAGTTGCTTGAGGAGCAACTGCCGAATGGCGCTATCAAACGCTATCGCTATGACGCTCTTGGGCGGAAAGTTGCGCACGAGGATGAACAGGGTGCGCTGACGCAGTATCAGTGGGACGCCGCCGGGCGTCTGCTGAAACTGACTCGGCACGATGGAGCTACGCGGGAATACAGCTACAACCCCTACGGAAAAATCACCGCCGAACGCGATGAACGGGGCCACGTCACTCGCTACGAATACGCCGACGGCCTGCACCTGATCAGCCGCCGCATCCATGCCGATGGCACTCAGGTCAACTACCGCTACGACAACGTACGGTTGCTGCTGACCGCCATCGAAAACGAAGTCGGCGAAACCTACCAGCTCGCTTACCACCCCAATGGCCTGATCCAGCAGGAAATCGGTTTTGATGGCCAGCGCACCGCCTACGTTTACGACCTCAACGGTAATCTGGCGGAAAAGACCGAATATGGCGATGACGGCAGTCAGCTAATCACCCGCTACGAGCGAGACCACGCCGGCCGCCTCGTACGAAAAACCCTGCCCGACGGCAACCTTGTTGATTATGCCTACGACCGCCAGGGCAACCTCCTCAGCGTTGACGACGGCCACTGGGCGCTGGCCTACGAATACGACCCACAAAACCGACTCACCGCCGAACACCAGGGCTGGGGCACCTTGCGCTATGGCTACGACGCCTGCGGCCAGCTGCAAAACCTCCGTCTGCCGGACAACAACCGCCTCACCTTCAACCACGACAAAGGCGGCCACCTTGCCAGCGTCGAACTGAATGGTGAAACACTCACTTCTCACCTGTTCAAAGCCGGTCGCGAACACCAGCGCCAACAAGGCCAGCTCCTCAGCCACTACCACTACGACGAACAAAACCGCCTGCACGCCCACGCCGTCAGCCAACAGCAACACACTCTCTACCAGCGCCAATACGACTACGACAACACCGGCAACCTCACCCGCCTGCTCGACACCCGTAAAGGCCAACACGACTACCACTACGATCCCCTCGCCCGTCTGACTCGGGCCGATCACTCACAAGACGGGCAAGAACGCTTCGGCCACGACCCGGCGGGCAACCTGCTGATGCAGGATCGACCCGGCCCGGACATCGTTGCCGGCAACCGCCTGATGATCCAGGGCGATCATCATTACGACTATGACGCCTTTGGCAACCTGATCCGCCAAAGGCGCGGTAAGGGTCACCAACTTGTCACCGAATACCGCTACGACTGCCAGCACCGGTTGATAGGCATCACCCAGCCCAATGGGCAAACAGCCAACTATCGCTATGACCCGTTTGGGCGACGGATCAGCAAAACCGTAGACGACATCACCACCGAGTTTTTCTGGCAAGGCGACAAGCTGATTGCCGAGCATCACGCGGATCGCCATCGCAGTTACCTCTACGAACCGGACAGTTTTAGGCCTTTGGCACTGCTGGAAGGCTTTGGTCCAAAAGACACCCAGCCCTTCCACTACCAACTCGACCACCTCGGAACACCGCAGGAGCTTACAGACCCAGACGGTGAAATCGTCTGGTCGGCGCACTACCGCGCCTACGGCGAGATTGCCCGCCTCGATGTCAACAAAATCGACAATCCGCTGCGCTTCCAAGGCCAATACTTCGATGCGGAAAGCGGGCTGCACTACAACCGCCATCGCTACTACAATCCGGATATTGGTCGCTATCTGACGCCTGACCCGGTGAAGCTGGCGGGTGGGATTAACGCGTACCAGTACGTGCCGAGCCCTACGGGTTGGGTAGACCCACTGGGATTGAGCACCTGCCCAGGCGGCGATGGATGTAAGCCAGTAACCGGCCTCGAAAATCCAATCGGAAAGGCACAAGTAAATGAGCGACAACCAACTGCACCTCAAACCTCGCGGGAACAGCGACGTGAACGCATAGAGGATTTAACAGAGGCTAATGCGAAGCGTCGAATTTTGGAGTACGAAGCACAGTACGACACGCACATGATTGGTAAACACGGGCCAGAGGTTGATGACTCCAAAGTGAGTCGGCGCTCAATAGATGGGAAGGACCCAATAACAGGTAAATTTCCGCTTAAAAAAAAGGGGGTTCCTAGCTCGCAATTTAACAGCTGGAAATTACAACTACAGGCATGGACGAAGGCAACCTCAAGAGTTGAAAGAGGACTTCCCCGCTACACAGGTGTGGATGACAATAAGAACGACATCGTACGTTTAGAGCTGCCAGGCGCAGGGCGCGGCTACAGGCCAAACAAGAAGGATGCGAACAATCCAACGTTCAATCCTTCGATGAATGGTGCCGAAATGAAATTCCGTGAAGACGGCACGCCTTTTACTCTATTTCCGATCAAGGAATAAAAATGCTATTTCACCCATTTTCCGAGCACATACCTTTTGATGCGAGCTTGTATTATTTCGTAGGAGTTTTTGACATTTACGACAGAGAAGAAACCAAGGGAGCAGAGCTTCACGCCTATGACCCCAACGACAAAAAAGATAGAGAAAATCTAATTCTCAAATACTGCCTGGATCCATACAACAAGCTTTCCTATCGCCACCGATACAAATTAATGGAAAACCTGGACGCCGCATTAAATACAGAAAACTTTGATTTTCATTGTTTTTTTGAGGATGACCCAGATAAATATTCAACGATGGCCTGGGACGAAACAGAAATAGTTGACCCCCAAAGCTTTTTTGCCGACATCTACCGATTAGCCAACGAGGTTTGGAAAGACGACCTCCAAAGAGCCAGTCTCGAAGACCCATCCACATGGTAAGAACACCACTTGCCTCACTGACAACCCCAACCCTGTGGCGAGCGAGCTTGCTCGCGTTGGGTTGCGCAGCGGTCACAATAAGCCAGCTGGCCAGAGAATCGGGCTCACCGGAATGAGTGAGCCCTGCAATCAAATCAGCGCTTGGAAAGCTCCATAATCATCCGGCTCAACAGATAAATCCGCGGCGCCACACTCTCCACCTCGGCATATTCCTCCGGCGTATGAATATTCCCACCGACAATCCCAAACCCATCCAGCGTCGGCGTCCCAACCCCGGCGGACAGGCTTGCATCCGCCGCTCCGCCGCTGCCTTCAATGGTCAGCTTGCGCCCTAACTCCCCATAAATTCCCTGGGCAATCGCCACCAATTTGTCCGACTCCGGCGTCTGCGGCATCGGCGGCAGGCCGCGCAACAGGCTGGTCTTCACTTCGGTTTCAGGGATCAACTTATTCGCTGAAACGCGCGCGAGGTCTTTCTCGATCCGATCAAATTCTTCCGGCAACGCAGCACGCACATCGGCCTTGGCGGTGGCTTGGTCGGGGATGACATTGGTGCGGTCACCGGCCTTGATGACCGTGAAGTTGATGGTGGTTTTCTTTTCTTCATCGCCGAGTTTGCCCAGTTGCAGGATCTGGTGCGCGGCTTCCATGGCGGCGTTGCGACCCAGTTCCGGGGCGACACCAGCATGAGCGGCTTTGCCTTTGACTTCGACCACGGCGGTGGCGCTGCCTTTGCGCCATACCACCAGGCCGTCGGCGGGGCGGCCGGGTTCGAGGTTGAGGGTGACGTCGTGGCTTTTGGCGGTGTTGCGGATCAGCTCGGAGGCGGCCTCGGAGCCGGTTTCTTCGCTGGCGTCGAGAAGGAAGGTGATGTTTGCGTAGTCCTTGAAGCCCTGGTTTTTGAGGACTTTCAGCGCGTAGATGCCGGCGACGATGCCGCCCTTGTCATCCATTACGCCCGGGCCATAAGCGCGGCCGTCTTTGATGTGGAACGGGCGTTCGGCGGCCGAGCCTTCCTTGAACACGGTGTCCATATGGGCCATCAGCAGGATCCTGGCTTTACCGGTGCCCTTGAGGGTGGCGATCACATGGCTGTTGTTGGCGGCCTTATCCGGCAGCAGTTCGATGCTGAAACCGAGCTGTTTCAGTTCATCGACGGCGATGTCGCGCACTTGGGTCAGGCCTGGCTCGTAGCCGGAGCCCGAATCAATATTCACCAGGCGCTCCAACAGTTTCAAGGCATCGGCCTGGTACTGTTCGGAATCCGCCTGGATCTGTTTGTGGGGTTCGGCGCTGTAGGCCGGCATTGCGCAGGACAAGGCCAGGGTCGCGGCCAGGAGGGTACGGGAGAAGGAGAAGAGCATGGACCGATCCTTGTTTTTTGTTGGGAGGGGCTGCAAACACCCTACCCCACTAAACCGACCGCAACCAACTCCCCTGCACAGCGCTGACCCGGTTACGCCCGCTGCTCTTGGCTTCATACAAGGCCTGGTCAGCGTCGTTGAGCCAACTGGTGGAATCGGCGTGGGCGGCTTGATACGGGGCCAGCCCAATGCTCAGGCTGGCGCGCAGGGTCGGGTCCTGCACATAGGCCAATGCACTGAAGCGATCACGCAAGGCGTCCATCACTTCCGTGGCCCGAGCAAGTGGCATATCCGGCAAAATCACACAAAACTCATCCCCGCCATAACGCCCAGCCATGTCGGAAGCCCGCAGGTTCTGGCGCAGGACTTTACTCAGTTGGCGCAGCACGATATCGCCAGTGACATGCCCGTAGGTATCGTTGATGGTCTTGAAATGGTCGATGTCGATCAGCGCAATAGCCGCGCCGACCTGCTCGCGGCGGCAGCGCTGAAACTCGATTTCCAGATGGTCTTTCCAGGCGCCGTGGTTGAGCAGGCCGGACAGGCTGTCCGTGCGGCTCAACGCCAGCAACTCGCGTTTATGCCGGGCCAGGGTCACGGCCTGGCGATAGCAGATCCACCCCAGCGCCATGGGATACAGCGTGAGGATCGGCAAGCACGCATACAGCTGGGTCTCGGTGGTCACGGCGATAAACGCCGGACCCAATAGCAACATTGACGCGCCAATACCCAACGCCTGTGCGACCCAACCGGCCAACATAAAGCGAAACCCGCCGATGGCGACGTTGTTCATGGTCATCATCGACAGCGTGGTGACGCCGGGCAGCGGGTTGAAGTGCATGGCGCCGACCCAGAACCCGCCGCAAAAGGAGTCGAACAGCAGGTTGCGGCGTTCGCTGCGCAGCGAATTGCTCGCGCGGCGCGACCATTGATAGGCAAGGTGCGGCCAGACAAAGGCGTTGATCACCATCCATACCCACACCCACGCCGGTGGGTGCAGGGGATACATACCAAACACCACGCACACCAAGCCGAGCGTCAGCCCCAGTAAGCGGGATTTGTATAACCGTGAAGCGAGCGGAAGTCCATTTCCTCCGGCAGCTGACATGGTCGGGTGTAATCCTGAGAGAATGCCTGGAGTCTATCAGGGCAACAGCAAATCGCCACTACCGCTCATAAGGCTGTAGATCAGGCCATTCAGTGCGAAAACCCGCGCGCCAGCATCAACGCCACACCCAGTAGCAACACCGCCGTGACCCGCTGCAACAACACCCGGCGCTTGGGGTTTTCCAATACGTGCTTGATGCGCTGGCCGAAATAGCAGTACAGGCAACCGCTGGCAAATTGCAGCGTCAGAAAGGTTAACCCCAGGATCGCGATATCTGCCGATGAGGTGTGCTCACCTGAGCCGGCAAACTGCGGGAACACCGCGCTGAACATGATGATGGTCTTAGGGTTGGAAAACCCGGTCAGCAAGCCTTTGCCGAACAGGCTGCGCGAGCCCTCCACGGCACCGGCCTTGTTGATCGCGACGCCACTGCTGGTCCACTGCTTGTAGGCCAGGTAAAGAATGTAGGCCACGCCAACAAACTGGATGGTCTGGGTAATGGCGAGGTTGCCCTTGATCAACTCCGAAAAGCCCACGGCAAAGATCAGGATCGAAATCAGGTAGGACACCGTGGCGCCGATCTGCGCCGGGATCGAGCTACGCAGGCCGTCTTTCAAACCCAGGCTCAAGAGCAGCAGGGTCATGGGGCCGGGGCTGAAGGTCATGGTGGCGCAAAACAGCAGAAAATACAGAAACGAAGACAGTGTTAACGCAGTTGTCATGGTCCGGGACCTTGGTTTGAAAAAAACAACGGAGCGGGCCTCGCAAGCGCCCGCCCCTGGGCCCATCAGGCGACCGCGATTTCGGTCGTCAGGGATTCGCGGTACATCAGCGCCAGGTCAGCCAGGGCAGCCTTGGCGGTCTGGTTGCGGGTTTCGAACGCCACCAAGCCTTTCCAATTGGTTTCGACGATGGCCTGCACCACGTCGGCGTAGTCACAGCTGCCGTCATGAATGCCGAAGTGCTGGTCTTGCACGCCATTGTTATTGCTGAAGGAAATGCCCTTGATGAGGTGGTGATACTTGCGCACCACCTCCGCCGGCAGGCCGTTTTCGATATTGGCGTGGCCGGCATCCAGGAAGAAATACACGTTGCTGTGCGCTTGCAGGCGCTCGAATACAAAGGCGTATTCAGCTTCGTGGGTAAAGATGTAGTGGAACGGCCGGTAGTTGACGTAGTTGGACAGGTTCTCCAGGTAGATATCCGTGCCCTTGGCCGCGGCGTAACTTGCCAGTTCCTGTACCGACTTGAGGTAGTGCTCCAGGGCAACCTTCTTGGCCATCAGCACCATTTTCGGCTCGACGATGCAGCCACCGTGAATGATCAACGGCGCGCCCAGACGGCTGGCGATATCGATCTCTTTTTTCACGTACTCCACGGCCGCCACACGGAACGCCTCGACGTCACTGCCCAGTGGGGCCTTGAAGTTGCCGTGGAATATCGGCCGAACGCCGCTCGCCTCGATCTGCGCCTGCAGGCTGACGATGCGTGCCTCGGTCCAGTCGTCAACCATTTCACCGAACAGGCTGCCGTCGATGTACCAGTGGGTGCAGTCGCCTTCGACAGCGGTTTGCAGGCCCTTTTCCGCGCTGAGGTATTTCTGGTGAGCCACACCGGTACAGAACGGCACGGTGGGGTTGATCAGTTTGCTTTCCATGGAGCGATTCCTTTCGTTGATGGAGGGTTAAATTTCGATGGCCATGAAGTCGGCCTTGGTCACGCCGCAATCCGGGCATTTCCAGTCTTCAGGCACCTCTTCCCAAGGGGTGCCTGCCGGGATTCCGTCCTCCGGAATGCCCAATTCTTCTACGTACATAAAGCCGCAGGGTGCGCACATATAAGTCTTCATAAGGATGCGAAATCCATTGCTCGCCTGTAGGGAATGTCGCCAACTCCTGGCGAGATGGCGCGCAGTCTAGGGGAGCGGCATTGCACAAGGCAGGTAAAGTGATGCCTAATCCGGCCTAACTTCACCGGTAAAAGTACCGGCAAAGACAAGGAAGGTTTATGTTTGTATCCGCTATCGCCTTTGTGGAAGGCACGCCCAAGGTCCAGCAGATCGTCGCGGCGTTCAGCCAGGCGATCGAAAGCGGTGAATGGGCGCCCGGCAGTAAGTTGCCGTCGGTGCGTGAGTTGACCCAGACCCTGGGCGTGAGCAAGTTCACCCTCAATGAGGCACTGGACCGTCTGCGTGGGCGCAACCTGCTGACCTCAAGCCAGGGTCGCGGCTACTTTGTGGCGATGGAAACCGCCCACCCGACTTCGGCGACCTGGGTCGACCTGCTGCCCCAGGACCTGCTCAGCGTGTTACGGCGCCCGCTGGTCACCGTCAGCGGCGAGTTGCGGCCCGGTGGCGGCCACTTGCCGGAGGAATGGTTGAACGGCGAAGCCATCCGCCAAACCATGCGCAGCGTGGTGCGCGCGCCGTCGTTGCGCATTGCCGGGCTGGGCACGCCGGCCGGGCTGTTGCCGCTGCGCCAGGCCCTGCAACAGAAACTGCACGCCGACGGCCTGTCGGTGCCGGTGGAGCAAATCATCACCACCCCCAACACGGTGCAGGGCCTGGACATGCTGATGCGCCTGCTCGCACGCCCCGGCGACACGGTGCTGCTGGACGCGCCGTGTTACTTCAACTTCCACGCCAACCTGGCCCTGCATGGCGTCAAAGTGGTGACTATCCAGCGCCGTCCCGACGGCTTTGACTTCACCGCCCTCGAACAACTGCTGGCCGAACACCGCCCCAGCCTGTATCTCACCACCAGCGTGCTGCATAACCCTACCGGCCATTCTTTCAGCCCCAGTCAGGCGTTTCGCCTGCTGCAACTGACCCAGCACTACCACTGCCATATTGTCGAAGATGACCTCTACGGCGACTTGCACCCCAACCCGCCGCCCCGACTGGCGACCCTTGCCGGCCTGGAGCAGGTCACCTACCTGTCGGGGTTCTCCAAGATCCTCAGCGCCAACACACGCGTCAGTTATGTGGTGGCCGCGCCGCAGTTGGCCGCCAACCTGACCAACATGAAGTTGATGAGTGGCGGCGTGACCTCGGAGCTGTTCGAACAGATTGTCTATCGCATGCTCAGCGAAGGCAGCTATGCCAAACACCGCAAGCGTATGGTGCAGCGCTTGATGGAATCGGGTGGGCGTGTCGAACAGTGGCTCAAGCGCTGCGGCTGCGAATTGCCGATGGCCTTTGAAGGCGGCATGTTTATCTGGGCGCGCCTGCCACCGGGGGTGAACGGCGAGCAGCTGGCCCAGGAGGCGTTGAAACGCAGCATGGTCTTGGCGCCGGGCGCGCTATTCGGCTATGACCCGGCGCACCTTGATTCGATGCGCTTCAATGTGGCCCACAGTGACGAGCCACGCGCGCAACGGGTATTCGAAGCGCTGCTGCTGAAGGCCGGGCGTAAGCCTTGAGCGGTCGCGCCATGGATGCGCAGAAGCCGATCACTCACTACCCGCTCAACGCCGATACGCCAACCACCTCACACAGCGATCCCCGAGGCTTTGCACGCCCTGCACCAGCGCCACCAACACGATGACCGTCACCACCATGATCTGGTTAGTGAAACGCTGGTAGCCATACCGTCTCGCCAAGTCGCCCAGGCCGCCGCCACCGATCACGCCGGCCATGGACGAAAAGCTCGGCGCCGACCTCGAACTGTTCACGCAGGCCCGGCTGGCCCCGGGTGATCTGCGAAGCGGCGCGGTTGTAACCGCGAAAGTGCGCGGAGTTGATCATGCCAACCGCGTGCTTATCGGCGACGGGCAAGGCAAACCATGCGCGGGCCTGCTGCTGCACCTGGCTCAACAGCGCCGGGTCGACCCCGTGGCCGGTGAGGTAGAAAAACCCGATATGCCGCGCGGCTGCGGGCTGCCGTCGAGCTGGGACGGGTCGAGCAACAGCACAGTGTGCGCCAAGGTCCGGTTGCGCTTTTAGTGCGGCCTTTAATGCACATTACTGATAACTTAAACACAACATGATTCGGCAATTTAATAATTAGGTTAGAACCAACAGGCATTTTACAGACCCACCCGCTGCCCTTACTTTTGACCCGAGTAACCGACCCCACGCCCGGAGGAGGTGTTAACCCCGTCATCAGCAAGGACAGACCATGAGCATTGAATTCATCGGCTATATCGGCGGCCACCACGCCTCCGAGATCCACCCGCGCAGCGGCCCTACCCTGCAACCCGACTACGTCGAAAGCGTGGCCCGCGCCCACGAAGCCGCAGGTTTCGACCGCGCCCTGGTGGCCTTCCACTCCAACAGCCCGGACAGCACGCTGATCGCCGCACAGGCCGCCAGCGTGACCAAAAACCTGCAGTTCCTGATCGCCCATCGCCCAGGTTTTACCCAACCGACGCTGGCTGCCCGCCAATTCGCCACCCTGGACGTGTTCAACGGTGGCCGCACCGCTGTGCACATCATTACCGGTGGCGACGACCGTGAACTGCGCGCCGATGGCAGCCATATCGGCAAGGACGAACGCTACGCGCGCACCGACGAATACCTCAGTGTGGTACGTCAGGAATGGACCAGCGAACAGCCGTTCAATTTCGACGGCACCTACTATCAGGTGGAGGGCGCGCACTCGACGGTGAAATCGCCGCAGCAGCCGCACATTCCAGTGTATTTCGGGGGTTCGTCCAAGGCCGCCATTGAGGTCGCAGGCAAGCATGCCGACGTGTATGCGCTGTGGGGTGAAACCTATGAGCAGGTGCGCGAAACCGTGACTCAGGTGCGTGCGGAAGCGGCCAGGCACGGGCGTGCGATTCGCTTCAGCTTGTCGTTGCGACCGATCCTCGCCGAAACCGAGGCGCTGGCATGGGCGCGGGCCGAGACGATCCTGCAACAAGCGACCGCGCTGGCCGAAAAGAATGGCTTTGTGCGCCGTGAACCGCCGAATGAAGGCTCGCGGCGCTTGCTGGCAGCAGCAGCGCAAGGGTCGCGACTGGATAAGCGTTTGTGGACCGGAATTGCCGGGTTGCTCGGCGCGCAGGGCAACTCCACTTCGCTGGTAGGCACCGCCGAACAAGTCGCTGAAGCGTTGCTGGATTACTACGACCTGGGCATCACCACCTTCCTGATCCGTGGATTCGACCCGCTCAATGATGCGATCGACTATGGCAAGCAACTGATCCCACTGACCCGCCAGCTGGTCGCAGCGCGCGAGCAGGCCAAACAAGTCGCTTAACGATGCGCGCCTGCGCCGTGCACAACCCTGATGGCAACACAGATCCACTGTGGGAGCGGGCTTGCTCGCGAAAGCGGTGGGTCAGTCGATATCTCCGTTGACTGACACTGCGCATTCGCGAGCAAGCCCGCTCCCACATTTTGCCCTGCGTTTTACCCACGCAAGCGTGCCGGTTCTTCTGCGCAATAGTCGCCCGACCATTGCCCCGCCTTGGTCAACGACACACTGATAGGGTGAGTGGCGGTGATGTCATAGAGCTGCGCATGCCCGATTCGATGCACGCCTGCGCCGTGCACAACCCTGATGGGCAACACAGATCAACTGTGGGAGCGGGCTTGCTCGCGAAAGCGGTGGATCAGTCAATATTTCCGTTGACTGACACT
>NZ_LXJP01000099.1:0-10649 GCF_001728855.1 Pseudomonas sp. AP19
GGCACTAAAGTAGGCGTCCAGTTGTTGGTTCAGGTTTTCGATGATCGAATCCCGAGGGTTGGGCATTGGCACGCCGATCATTGCTGCGCACCGTAGTAGGCGAACACCGCGAGCATGACGGCGAAGCCAACCGTCCAGCGCAGCACCAGGCGCCCGAAACGGCGCGATGTCGCCTTGGCGGAATCGAAGAAGTCGGCGTTGCGCTCAAGCTGCTCTGCGTACTGGCAGGCGCCGTCGTGCCCGGTGCGCGCGCCGCGGGAAACGCCGGTAGAGCGCTCCACCACATCGAACAGGTTCTTGCCGAGCGGCACCACGTTGAAGCGCGGCACCCTCACTGGCTCTTCTCGACCGATCTTCATGTACATCTCCGAGGTGGAAAGCGAAACCCGTTCCCGCAGGGCCTGCAGAACGGCTTGGCTTTGTTGGATGGCTGGGTTCATGCCGACTCCTTGGTTGTGGTTGCGTTTATTCGTCAGCATCCTGACCGCCTGCTGTTTGCCGTTGGGCGCAGGGGAGGGTGCTGACGGATAAAGGCGAGGCGTAAAAAAGCCCAGTCGAAACCGGGCTTTTGTTGCGTGACATATGCCCCCATACGTCAACGCTGGTCGTTTTGGGTTCGCTTTGATTTACATGGCCGCCAATCCTCCGTGTTGAGATTCAGGTGTTCGGCAATTCCGAACTACTGGGCGCACTGCTTTTGATGACGCGACTATCGCAGCGCTCACCCGTCGCACGGGTGGATGCAGGTGGCTGGCATTGCCAGGTGTTCGTCCGCATCCCGCTGCCCACTCGTTGAATGGACAGAAGTGATGCTTAGCGCTTGGCGTTCAACAATCGAGTGAGCAGCCAGCCAATCAAGATGAACACGATCACTACCACGGCAACTGCCAAACCACCCCAAAACGGCATGGTCACGTACCACCACGACCAGTCGATATAGCCTGTGAGCTTTAGGCCGACGAACAAGACCCCGAGTAAGCCCAGGATGCCGATGCCGCCACTGGTGCTTGAACTGCTACTTTGCTTCATGAGATTTCCCCTTGCCGGCCATCAGCACCACCAGCAGCAAAGCGACCAGTACCAGGTCGCCAACCATTGATAAGATGCGGCTTGCCGAGTCGACGAAGACAACGCCACCGGCGAGCCCGTAGGCCGCCAGGGAGCGCGCTTTGTTGCTGAGCCTGCCCAACATGGTTACAGGTGGTCTTTCAGGTTCAGGCCGAGCAGCTTGGCGCTGCGCTCCAGTGCGACCATCTCGGCGGGTTCAATCTCGCCGTCGGCCTCGGCCACCGTCAGCATGACGTTGAGAACGGTCAGCGCTTCGGCCGGGGAGTGGGCCAGGTCGCCCAGTTCTTTCTCGGCGTTCTGGCGGAGAATGCGAGCGCCAGACTTGAAGTCGGTCTTGGCGCGGTCGATGGTGTTAGAGAGCTCGGCGCCGAAGCCCTGGAGCGCAGGGTTGTTGCTGAGGATGGTTTCGATCTTCGACAGCTCGCTTTCTTCCAGCTCGCCATCGGCTGCCGCAACGTAGATCGAGCCGTACACCACTGCTTCCATCAGGTCGCGGTTTGCCAGCTTGGCGACTGCCGCACGAGCCTGGCCGGATTTTTTACCGAACAATTTGCCTAACATGGTCATTCCTCTGGGTTGGGTTACATCCCGCTGCACCCTGTCGCCAAGGTGCAGCAGTGATGCTGTCCGTCCAATTGCCGCCGGAAGTGGCGGGGCGCATTGCATGCCGGGTCATTCACTCGGTTCTGGCGTTTCACCATCGAGCAGCCGTACAAGGTTTTCCCTGTCGTTGGCAGGCTTTCGGGCCTGTCTGCTCGCCGGTCGCCGGTAGAGGCAATGCGGTCTTTTTTTTGTTGCGCTGACTGTTAAAGAGCGATGCCGGTTATGTGTCGGCATGGGCAAAATATAGGTGTGCACATATTCTGTGTCAATGGGTAAGCCCATATATTTTCCCTTGGGTGATAAAAAGCCCGCTAAGTGCGGGCTCCGCTTACAGGTCGATGTATCTCTTCCAGCTAATCCTTACGCTACCTTCGGCCAAGCGCTCGACGGTGATTCCGTCAGTCTCGTCAAATTCCTGGAGAACTTGATCCCAGGCATCAGGGGATTCATCTTCACGCCTGAGGATGGTGACTGCTTGGACCTTTTGCACGCCGGGGTCGGAGACCATGCGTTGAATCCGCCGGCCAACCTGCTCGTAGGAGTTGGGTGTAAAGGTAGTGCTGGTTGTGCAGATACTCATGCGCTTCTTCCTTGTTGTTACTGTATGGATAGACAGTATTTGATCCATAAGGAAACGGCAATACGGAAGGAGTACATTTGTACTCTTTCTTTTATGAGGCCAAAAAAAACCCGCTATCTGCGGGCTCATTTATTTGCTGGTTCGGCAAGAGAGGATCTACAGTTTCCCGCTCATCCTTACCGCAACGCCAATGATCCGGCACTGCTCATCGCACTCGACCATTTTGTAGGCTGGGTTCAATGGCTTCAGATACCGTATGCCGCCGTCTTCTACGAGCTTCTTGAACGTCGCCTCGTTACTGGCTGGAAGTTTGGCAATCACAAGCTTGCCGGGCTTCACGTCCGCCTCCGTGTCCACGAGGATCATCATCCCCTCGGGTACGCTGGTGCCTGTCGGCGCCGTCATAGAGTCGCCTTTGACTTCGAGCCAGAATGCAGGGCCCTTTGAGTCGTAATCCGAGATCTCATACCTGTCAGAAAAACCGTCTGGGTATGGCTGAACTGCTTCCTCCCAAGACCCAGCAGAGACCCAGCTGATGACGGGGTATCGATAGAGCATCTCAGGCTGAACAACGTCTTTCACGTTGGACGGCTCCGCATCGGCGGACACCATCGGCCCAGTACCGCTCTCGATCCATATGGCCGACACGCCACACGCCTTCGCAATCGAGGCGTTATAAGACGATCGCTGGGATCTACCTCGCTCGAGATCAGAAATAGATGCCTGGTCGATGCCAACAACCTTCGCTAGCTGAGCTTGGGTGAGGCCTGCGTGGCGCCGAGCGGCTTTGATTCGTTCTTTATATTCCATCCCCCGATTATTACTGGTGCACCCATACCGTTGCAAAGTGGTATGCCCATGATCTACGATATGGGTATTCACATACGGAGGGGCAGCATGAAGACCATCTTTAAAGACCTCGTTGCCTTCTTCGGGACGCAAGAAGTCACCGCCGAGAAGCTCAAGGTCGATCAAAGCACAGTTTCTGGTTGGGTCCGGGGTAAGCACGGGATGTCTCCTGTCATTGCCAAGCGGGCCGAAGATTTGACCGGCGGGTCGTTCAAGAAAGAAGACCTTTGCCCCGCTTTTCCTTGGGCCGAAATGGTGGCCTGAAGCGACTCCGCTGTCGCTCCGGTCCTTGGGAAACATTTTGCAACGCGTGATGGCGCTCAGCCACATAAACATTTTCGAGGTTTTACGGATGCAGGACTTTCTGAACGCTTGCGACATGGTTGTGGAAGAGGCTGATACGAAGAGCCTGGCAACTCTGCTGGGAATGCCACCGGTAAGCCTGCTTCAGCGCGCCAACGCGAACTACGACGGCGCCTGGTTCAACGTGAAACACATGTACGCGCTGCTTCTGCACACGCAAGACATGCGCCCGCTGTCTGCATTGGCTGGCGAGTTCGGTTATTCGATCTTGAAAAAAGACCAGCCTGCAGCCCTCGGCATTCATGAGGCCCTAGGTCGCGCAACGCTGGAGTTCGCCGAAGTCACCGTCGAGACCCATGCCGCGATGGCTGATGGTCGTGTTGATCAGGTGGAGCGCGCCCGGATCTTGAAAGAGATCGCTCACGCCGAGGAGGCGCTGGCGCAACTGAAGGCATCAATAAAAGTCGCCTGAATCGCAGGCACAAAAAAGCCGGGCTGCAACCCGGCTCTTTCAACAACTTGTAAAACACAGTGGGGCCATTATGAACATGACATCTACCCCTGGCAATACCCCTAGTGTCGCGACACTTTTTGCGAGTGATGAAAAAGTGTCACAACACAAAATGTCTTCCCGAGAAATTGCCGAGTTGACCGGGAAGCGCCATGACAACGTCAAGCGCACGATCGATTCTTTGGTGGTGGATCGGGTTATTGATTTTCCTCAAGTTGAGGAAAACCCCGCAAGCCTTGGTCGGCCAGGTCGGCACTACCTGATTGGAAAGCGCGACAGCTTTGTCGTAGTCGCCCAACTCAGCCCTCAATTTACCGCAGCGTTGGTGGATCGCTGGCAAGCGCTGGAGTCCACGCTGATCGGGCGAATCCAGGTACCTACCAGCTTCTCCGAAGCGCTGCGCCTCGCGGCTGACCAGGCTGAACAAAATCAACAGCTTCAGCAGGTCATCCAACAGCAGGCACCGAAGGTTCAGGCTCTTGCGCGTCTGGCCGGCACCCACGGCTCTGTCTGCATCACCACGGCCGCCAAGCAGCTCGGTGTGGGTCCTCTAAAGCTCTTCAAGTGGCTCAGCGACAACCGCTGGATCTATCGCCGTGCGGCGTTCTCGGCCTGGTCTGCGTATCAGTCCCGTCTCACCGCCGGCCTGCTTGAGCACAAGCTGGTCAAGGTGGGGGAGGGCGCCGAAGAAGACCTCAAGGTAGTCGAGCAGGTCATGGTCACCCGCAAAGGCATCACCACTCTTGCCGAACAAATCCAAGGAAACTCGCTGTGAGCGTTCAAGCAATGTCCTGGGCGCTCTCTCTGCCCGTTCAAACCCTCAAAGACTCAAGCGCACGCCATGTGCTGCTGTGCCTGGCCAACTACGCAAGCTCGAATGGTGTTGGCGCCTTCCCGTCAGCCAAGACCCTGACTGATGACACTGGTTTGTCCGAGCGAACCGTCCGCATCAAGCTCGACTTGCTGGAAGAGGTAGGCCTGATTGTTCGTGGTAATCAGGCCTTAGCTGCCGTGTACATCGATCGCCATGACCGACGGCCAGTTGTGTACGACCTGATGCTCAAGCGGGGTGCAGTAGCTGCACCCCGCACTGATGCAACGGGGTGCAGCCTTGAACAGAACGGGGTGCAGCCTACGACAGAACGGGGTGCAGCCACTGCACCCAATCCATCACTTAACCATCAAGGAACCGAAGAGCAGCAGCAGCGCGAAATTGCTGAGTTGATTTCTGAGCAGGATCGCCAGGCTCTGGAGGCGCAAGACGACCGCCAGCGGTTCGCGATGTTTGCCGCGTTCGAGCCCCCAATGCAGGCGCTGCAAACCCAGCTGAAAATCGCCGGACTTCCCGCTGATGCCCTTACGCCAGATCTGCTATCCGGCTTCAAGGGGTTCTTCGTCGCCAAAACAACCGTTCTCGATACCTCCGGTGGCTGGTGTTTCAAGTTGGCAGGTTGGATCAAGCGAGAGCGCGCCCAGGCCTCCGGCACAGCGAGCACCGAAGAAGGCTCGGGCGTTGATGACTGGTCATCGAAAGGAGTACGACTGTGAATCGAGCAGGCAAGCCTGTCGCTGTGGGGGAGTTGGTTGCTCGCCGCCGGTCAGATCCGACCTATCAGGGTCCCGAACAATCTCTAGCTGTGGTCACAGTTGATCCTTCAACCCGGGCGGTTATTGACGACCTGTTCCTTCGGTTGCGTGGGGCATGCGGCGCCTGGCGACAGTCCTGGCCCACCGAGGCCGTCATGAACGCCTCTAAGCTTGAGTGGCTTGGCGAGTTCATGCGCTCAGGCATCAGCCGTATGGAGCAGATCGACCACGGCATGAGGGTAGTGAGTGCGAGCAAGTCAGCTTTTGTGCCGGCCCCTGGCGTTTTTGTCAGCTGGTGCTTTGCACCTGAAGGCTTGGGCCTTCCGAGCGTCGAGTCTGCTTACGCTCAGGCGCTCCGCAATTGCCACCCAGCAATGCGCAACTGTTCGAAGTGGTATCACCCAGCCGTCTACCACGCAACTGCTGCCGCCGGCTTCCATAGTCTGCCGTTGCTCTCCCGTGAACTGGGTCTGGCGAGCTTTGAAAAGCAGTACCTAAACCAATGCCGTCGAATTTGGCAGGGCGAGAGTCTTGAGCCCGTTCCGGTTGCCGAGCTTGCTGCGCCTAAACCAAAAATCACCCCCGATGTTGGCAATAGGGCCCTGGCCGAACTGCGCGCATGCCGCGCCGGAGGTTCCCGTGGCTGATCGTCTCCTGGCAACGCCCGAGCCTCACCTGTACCCATACGCGGTCTTTTGCTGCTCGTTCAAGTTCGACCTTGGCGGCACTCCTGACCACGCCATGGCGCTTTTCGCTGACCGCAACATGGCTGCTCGATACGGCTGCGGGATGTGGCCTGAGACGTACCAAGTGATTGATTTGCGTACATCCCAGAGGGTTGCCCCATGACCCGCCAGACCAAGCTGACCAAGGCCGCGCGCGGTCGAGACTGCCAGGTCCGTCTGCCGGGCTGCCCAGGCGATACCGAAACGGTGGTGTTGGCCCATTACCGCCTGGCGGGGATTTGCGGAACGGGCATGAAGCCACCAGACCTGATCGGGGCCTGGGCGTGCGAGTACTGCCACAGCCTGAGCGATGGCCGCACCAACCGAAACACCCTGGGCATGAGTTACGACGAGATCCGCCTCTATCACGCCGAGGCCGTTCTGCGGACTCAGGCCATTTTGATCAAAGAAGGAAAGGTGATCGCTTGAGCACCCAAATCAAAACCCTGACGGTGAAACTGTCGGATGCCGAGATCGTCCGTAACGCCAAGCTTGAGCATGTGCGCGACCTGCGCGACGCGAGCCATCCGGCGTTGCACTTCCGCTTCGCAAAGAATCGCACCCGTGGCTCCTGGTACTTGCTCAACAAGCGCCAATGGCACCGGCTCGGCGCCTTTCCTGACCTCAACACCAAGCAGGTAATCGCGGCGTTGCCTGCGGTGCGTCTGCGCGTGGCTGCCGACGGCGCTGCCAGTGTTTCGGGCTGGGTGACCGTGGGTGAGCTGCTCGACTGGTACGGCTCCCGCATGGCCAAGTCCAAGGCGCTTTCGGAGAAGCGCCGGGCGGCGATCAAGTCGGCCATCAGCTGCCAGCTCAAGCCGCGACTGGATGATCTGCTGATCGGCGATGTGAATGCGCAGACCCTGGACAAGCTGCTGATGTGGCCAGCCCAGGCGGAACTGTCGCTGTCTTACGTCCAGCAGCTGTACAGGCTGCTCGCCGTGGCGTTCCGGCAGGCCCGCAAGCTCGACCTGATCCCCTCGAACCCGATGGCCGAGTTGAAGTTTGGCAACTTCACCGCGGCGCGCATCATGCCCAAGCCTGCACGCCTTCGTGATGTTCATGTGCAGGACCTAGTGACGCTGCTGGCTGAGCGTTTTGATAGCGCGCCAGGTGACGCCATGCTGGCCCTGATGATGCTGTGCCACGGCACCCGTATCGGTGAGACGCGGCAATCACGCTGGGCAGACATCGCGCTGGCTGAACGTGAGTGGTTCTTGCCGGCAGAGCACACCAAGACCAAGACCGAGTTGCGCGTGCCATTGACTGACCAGGTCTGCGCGTTGCTGGCCCGCTACCGTGATCGACAGGCCGCCCAGGGATACGAAGGGGCTTTCCTGTTCCCATCACGCCGTGGCAAGCCACTGAGCGATCACCAGGCCAGTGCTGTCTTCACTCGGCTGGGGCAGGGCGCCTGGACAAGCCACGACCTCCGCAAGGTGGCCCGCACAGCCTGGACCGACCTCGGCGTCGATGGGCATATCGGAGAGATGCTGCTGAACCACTCGCTGGGCAAGATCGCCTCTACCTACATCAACACCCAGGCCAAGGAGCAACGTCGCCTGGCCCTGGTGAAGTGGCACAACTGGTTAGATGGGCGTGGCTTCAAGGCGATTCACGCGCAGACAGGCGTTAGATATGAAGATTCGCAAAACCTCGTAGACGCCTTGAACGGCGGGGCCTGCGAGCCTGATCCGCAATTTGTTAAGGGCGAGGTTTAAAAATGATGAAAAAGAGCAGTGGCCCCGCCTTTGTGCGTTGCCTGATACCGATGACTGAGTGCCCCTCATGTAACGGGGCCGGACTGATCCGCGGCGTGTTCCATCAGCTCGAATGCATCGGCTGCCACTCTTCGGGTTTCGTTCACGCGGAGACGCTTGAGCCTCTTCTGATGCAGGATCTGGTGATCCAGTTGGGGCTGAAACTGCGGAGCGTTCGGGCCGTGGTAAAGGAGCTGGAGTGCGGAGCTAGTCATCAAGGTCAGGCTGCTCAGTACAACCAGAACAACCGTCGCGGCGCCGGCGGCACCAACTACACAGGGGATTGAGCTATGGCCTTCACACCGAGCTTTAAAGAACGCACTGCCGAGGATCTGCTGGAGCATTGGGGTCGCTGGGTTGTACTGGGCTCTGGCGTGTCTTGCTGCGCGTCCCGAGAGAACACCATCCTTTCGCCGATGATCACCGACGACGACGCCCTGATGATCGATGGTCTGATGGGACGACTGCTCAAGCGCTATCCGGAATGCGGCCAGGTGCTGATGAAGTACTACACTACCCGCGACAGCTCGCTGATGGAGGTCGGCAAGAAAATGGGCTTCGGCGAAGAGAAGACGCGCGGGCTCTGGAAGGCGGGTATCGCGTGGATTGACGGGGCTTTAGATATTCGCCGTCAGGCCGCTTGACAGCCCCGGTCCCTGCATATAGATTTCAGTTACTTTGCGGTTTTTCCGCGAGCAAAGCCCGACCCTAGAGTTGGGCTTTTTGCTTTCTGCACTTCCTTGAGCCTCGGCATATGCCGGGGCTTTTTCGTTTTCGGCTCCACCACACCCATTGCTCCGAGCTGGGAGTGCTGCTGGAGCTGATCTACATCGAGGCTCGCCATATCGGCGGGCCTTTTTCGTTGAGGCACAGCAAATGTCCGGCTCTATCCAATCCAGCAACTACGTGCCGGGCGTTTCCGGCTGGGAATTTGACCAGGCCGCTGGCACCTTCGAGATCAACGGTCTCCCAGCTGAGCGTTCGAATGTGATCATCAAGGGCGGAAGATTAGTGATCAGCGAGAACGACACTCCTCGGTGCGTTCTCGACCATCTTCCGGATCTGCATGATGGCCAACAGGTAAAGCCATTCATCGTCGTAGACGGGGTGACATACATCCGCCAGTCATTCATTGATGACGGCACGGTTACTCGCGCCATCATCGCGCAGGAATGTTCGGCGCGCATGACGGCCGATTCTGTTATGAGCGCCAGGGTATCTGCGCTCGAAGCGCAAATTTCGCAGCTTCGCTCCCGCTAATCCCTGGCTCGCCACCATGCGAGCCTTTTCATTTTCGGCCCCGCCACACCCTTCGCACTGAGCGGGGTGTGCCGCCGGGGCTGACCTATTACTGGCCAAGGCCATTTTCTACATGGAGTGACGATGGATCCTACTGACCTCGGCCCAGGCACAGCTACCTGGCTGGGCGGTAGTGCCACTGTCGTTCTGGGCGGGCTGCTCTGGCTTCGCAAGTTCCTGTCTAAAGACGCGACCGATCGGGCCATGGACAACGCCGATATCGGTACGCTGCGCCGTCTCAATGAGCTACTGAACCAAGAGCGTTCGGCCCGTAAAGAAGCTGAGGCCCGCGCCGATCAGTTTGCGAAAGAGCGTAACGATCTCGCCGCTGCGGTTGGCAGGATGGAAGGGAAGATCGAGGCCCTCACCAGCCAGGTCGGCCAACTCACCGAGCGCGTCACGCTGCAGAGCGAAGAGATCCACCGCCTGCGCACTAAGCTTGGAGGTATCGCCTGATGGACAGATGCGCACTCGAGTTCATTGCCCGCCGGTGGTGGAGGCGGGCCGAGGTCTGGGCCATTGCCGTGCTGCTGGTTGGTGGTGGTGCTGTGCTTGGCTATCAGGCTGCGTACTGGGCACTCGCTGATAAGCAGAGCAACCAGATAACAGACATTCGCAAGGCCTACGACACAGCCATGGAAGAGCGGGACAAGCGTCTTGAAGAGCTGACCCGCAAGACTGGCACCGCTGCCGACAAGGCATCGAAGGCAGCAACAACTGCAGCTAAGGCCGCAGACAAGGCAGACGAAGCGCTTAGTCGCGCGGCTCAATAAAACGGAGTGGATGCGGTTATGCCTTTGAGGCCAAAGAAGCCATGCAACGCGCAGGGCTGCAATGTCCTTACCCGCAACCCTCGTTACTGTGATGACCATGCGGACATCGGCAAGAGTGCCGAGGCCAAGCGCAAGGAGCGGCAGCGTGAGACCAGCGCGCAGCGCGGTTACAGCTATAAATGGCAGCAAGCGCGCAAGGCGTACTTGGCCAAGCATCCGCTCTGTGTCGAGTGCGAGCGCCAAGGTCTCGTGGTAGCGGCCACTGACCTCGATCACATCGTCGCTCACAAAGGTGACAAGGCCGTGTTCTGGGATAGCTCGAACTGGCAAGCCCTTTGCCACCCTTGCCACAGCAGGAAGACGGCGTCTGAGGACGGCGGCTGGGGCAATCCATCGAGAAGTCGTGCAAATTGACCGGAAATCACGCTCAAATGATCGTGATTCTCATTTGGGTATGGGGAGGGTCAAAAGTCTGGGGGTTTTGTTAGCTAGACCGTCCCCTTGGCCTTTTTCTTACACCCGCGAAATTAAAAATTCAGGAGTTGCGCGATGGGAGGCACCGCCACGGTCGCCGGCCGTGGTCGCAAACCT
>NZ_LXJP01000100.1:0-10348 GCF_001728855.1 Pseudomonas sp. AP19
GACGCTGGAATCAAATCTTAGAATCAGAGGTTCTAGCTCTGATAGAGGCGGTTTTACGGTTTTGGAAAGTGTTACAGCACTTAGATATCGCCGTAGACATGCAGCCGTCTGAGGCGAACAGTAGTTTCGGTTCGTCATGATGTCAATGTGCATAGGCTTTGCGATGCGCATTCCGGGGTATAGCGCAGTCCGGTAGCGCGCCTGCTTTGGGAGCAGGATGTCGGGAGTTCGAATCCCCCTACCCCGACCATATTTAATGAAAAAGGCGTCTTTATGACGCCTTTTTTTGTGCCTTGAGCAAAGTCGTACCGTTCGTCTGGAAAAAATCCGGATTTCGACCTGGTTCTTTATTCCGGGCATGCGAAAGCCTCTGGCCAACCAGAATTCCCTATAGCCAGTGCGCTTTGATTATGAGCGTACTAGGGCGATGCTCTGGAAAATGATGAGCTTCGCATTGAATGCTCAGTTGAGGTGCGTTTCCTGAATGTGCCGACACCAAGCCCGCTCGCCATTAGCGTCAATAGTAGACTCTGCTCTACTTGATCTACTGGTGGGTCCATAGAGCATGTCATTGACTCGCGATGCAGTTGCGCAGATGCGAGCTCGAGAGCCTTCTGTAGCGCGCTTCGGCCAGTCGACTTGGTCCGCCGATCAATACTGACCTCTGTGCTGCTAGATTGTTGTGGAGCTGGCAGCTTCTTGGGCTCTGGTTGAGCGGTTTCCTGTGAATGCACACCTATTTTGGCGGGTAAGGGGGCAGAGGGTTTGCCACTTGGATCAACCCGTGTCACTCGGCTCAGAGCGCCCTGAGCCCGACTCCGCTCATGTAGAACAGCACGCATATGGTCGTAGTCCGCCTCTATGTAATTCATCGTTGTCGCTAGATTCGAATGATTCAGCAGGCTTTTCGTGAGATGAATGTTTCGCTCAGGCTGCTTCATCAAGTCTGTTGCTAATGTGTGCCTGAAGCGGTGAGGGGTCATGCGCACGCCGATCTTATCGGTGAGCTTGCCGTACATTGACTCCACCTGGTCGATGTTCATTTCCTTGCCATGGAAGTGACGAGAGAATCTGTTGACGTTGAACAGCTGATCGTCTGGTGAAAAACCGATTTTCTCGGCCTCCCCCAAGATCCTGGATAAGTGTGGAGCGAGTCCTTCCATAATGGGGAGGAAAAACTCCCGATGGGTCTTCTCTGTTTCACCGCGGACCAAGATCATCTGGCTGTCCCAGTCGATATCTTTGTAACGCAGGCACAGCAGGGCATTCAGACGTATGCCTGTGTAATAAAACATCTCGAAGACGCTGAGCCAGAACCAGGCAGGTGTGATCTGGCTACGTTCATGCGTACAACGTTCTTGGCCTACAAGGGATATGAGCCAGTTGCGTGCTCGTTGGATGGCGTCTCCATTGATTGTCTTGCTGGCTCGCTTTGGTGGGATAACGCTGGTTTTCTTGAATGGGTTGATCGTGGTATGGGTCATCAGGCCGTGTTCTATGGCGTAGCCCCAAACAGTTCGAAGGTGATTTGAATAGGTGTTCCAGCTGCGTTTGGATAATCCGTTCTCAAGGACTTTTTTTCGCCATGTCAGAACCGCACGATGATCGATCTCCTCAACTGAGGCCGTTCGGAAATGCTTGAGTAGTGCTTTGGTCGAGGCGCGATAGATCTTTGCACTGGCAGGCCGCAGATCATGGGCAAAGATGTATTCCTCCGTCAGATTCGAGGGCGTCGTCATTGTGGCGGCTCCGTTGCTTCTGACTTCAAGGACAGGCTGATATTGTCGAAAGGGACCTCAGAGAAGATTGTTCGCGGGTCTAGTAGTAAGTACCCCTTGAGCTGCTTGGATTTTCGAGGTCCAACAACGTCACAGGTCCAAATATTCAAACTCTTATGCGTTTTTCGATGAAGTTTCTGTTTCTCGAAACTACGTTGAACCAGCTGCCAGGCGCTGACTTGCTGTACTTTGGCTTGCTGTTCGATATGGGGGAATTCAAGGACGTAGCGTTTGAAAATTCCAGGCGTTACCAGCATAGCGGTCCCTGCTACGGTATGAACCAGCGCTTTGGTATCGTTGATAATGATGGTCCGGGATGCGATGCCTTTCTTAAGCCATTCAACAAATCCCTGACCGATCTCGGTGTTATTGCTAGGCATCGGAGTGACTTCTTCGATTATTGCTAAAGGCGCACCTCCTTGATTGGAGGTTTGGGAAGGCTGGATTTCATCCAGTTTCGGAGGCGCGGTATGTGCCGCTGAGACCGCTTTGTTTTTGGTGTCTTCTGATGGCTCATTGATGTTACCAAGGAGCGCCAGTAGCTCGTCAAATTCATCTGTACTGCTCGAGGAATGCTGAGGTAGTTCGAACGGTGATGGCTGTGCCGGTGCTAAAGGCGCCGGCACAGGGCTGGATTGAATTTCCGAAGGCAACTTTTTGGCCGGTGTGGCGACGGTATTTTCAGCTGCAGAGTCTTCTACCGGGTTGCCAGCTTCTACCTCAAGAGTCCCAGCGTAAGCTGTGGGCCGATCACTTGGATCATTCCAGATCAGTGCCGGTGAGAGCTTCAGCAGGGTGAAGGTGTTTCGCCAGCCACGACCATTGTCTATCGTGGCTTTCCAGATTGCCTTGTCTTGGGCATTGGTTTGGATTACCCCCTGATCTTGCAGCATGTTGAAGAAAGGCGCATTCGTACTGGGTACACCTTCAACGCCTTTGGTCAGCAAATAGGCTCGCAATTGATCAGCAATAGGCTTGCTAACCAGCCAAAGAGCATCCTGTGTCAGCCATCCATCTGACGGTCCATCGGGTTGATTCAGTTTGAATGTATCTCGGACCAGGTGACGCAACCCATCTGCTAATTGACGCTGCAAAGACTGTTTGGGCGCGGACAGCGCGCGGGCTGGATTTCCACCGAGCTCCTGTGCGACGGACGCCTGATCGGCCTTGACCACGATCTCTCCCAAAATGCCGGCATGTTCGTACTGACCAGCCAAAATGAAGATTAACTGCGACCACACTTCGGGGAAATTACTGAGCCAATCTAAGATTTCTGAGGAGAGGATCTGCGCGTAGATCAGTGCGGCAGCGGCTCCGTGAAGTTGGTAGTTGCGTCCTTTCACGTAACGGAATCGATAGGGACGATCGATTGGGCCGTGCCACGGGTGCCAGGTTTTACCTCCTGCCAGCTCGACGTGCACGTCGACGGCGATCTTGCCGAGGTCGTGTATCAGAGCGCCGTAAGCCGCGGCGGCAGTCCAGGCCTCAGCCTGTGCTGATTGAGACTCCGGCGGTGCGCCTATAGGAAGCAGGTAGCTCTGTCGAATTTTCAAGGCATAGGCGACGATTTCAAGCCCGTGATCCAGCATGCCGCCAGGGTGTGCATGATGGTGGTTTTGCGAAGCAGGGAGCTGCTGGACCAACTCCGCGTAGCGCTCAAGTGGACGCCTATAGAGCTCGACAAACTGTGAGCGAGATAACGATGCGCGCTGCCAAATGTTCTCCAGTAGTTTCTGACGGCGCGGCGATGCCAGTAGTGCTTGGCTAGAGGCCGGCTGTATAAAACCGTTAGGGGAGGGGCTTTGGGCGGGTAGCGCTTTATTGCGGCGGAAAATAGAGAACATCGCCTGCTCCGTAAATGATTCATGGGGCAGGCTTTTCTCCTATCAAAGGGGGGGCGAGCAAGGGGAAAGGATCACTGGTTGCCTCGGGTATTTCTTTTGGCGAAGAGCCATCTTTCTATGGTGGTGACGGAGAAAGGAATGCAGAATTATCGTCGTTTCGGTCTAAGGGCACGGGGCCGCAGATCGACTATGTGAGGAAAAAATGATGGTTTCACTTCGCTACGCTACGAAATCAACCTCAGATAATGTTTGGGCACTTTGTGATTTGATACGTGACAATAAGTGTGATGAGATCATTCTTTTTGCTAGTGTAGGGAATGATCTTGATGATGAGGAAGCAAGGTGGGACAACAACCTTCCTCTGGTTGTCGCCTTAGCTAAATATATTATTCCTCACGTTGATAGCGTCTTGGTCATTTTTGATGGAGTGTTTCTAACCGCTGCGCGTTCCGCTCGTTATGGTGAAGTACGTGAACTGCTGGATGTAGCTATTGCGTCTGACAAGGTTTATTACTCTGGGCAGAGAGCCCCACTTACTAGCGAAATGACTCCTGACGAGGCTGTTTCAACTCTTATTAATTTAGGTTCTATCCAACCGTTGACGGTTGAGTCCAGAGCTGAATACTTTTCTTTGCTTAGTAATTTTACAGAAGACGAGTTAGTTGAAGTTTATTCGACTCGCGAGATGCGTTGATGAGATTGGACCTTTTTCCCGCTGAAAGCGGCCCTTTCGGGTAAGGCTTTTACCCTTGTGAACCATTCCATTCGCTTCTACAAAACCTTTTACCTTTTGGGCCATTTTTGTTGTGAAAGGGGGGCATCTGGTGCTGAAGGCAAAGGCCGTTTGTCTCATGATCTTGCAGCATAGAAAAATCGGTATTATAAGTAATGTCAAATCGCCCCTAGACCGGGTAAGAAGGAGACGCACCATGACCGCACAGACCTCTCAGGGAGTAGCAAGTCGCTTAGGCTATGGCCTGGGTCAGGCTGCGCGCCTCGTTTGGTGCAGTCAGAACCGTACCCTGCGTTGGGTCAAGCGTCTGGTTGTGGCTGCCGTACTCCTATATTTTTCTGCAGACATTTTCAGCGGGATTATCAGCGTTGCAGTATTTACCTTGGTTTTGGGTGGAGGGCTCTGGGCGTTGAATCACAGACCTACGCCTCGCAGAAACCAGATAGAGTATGGTCAATGCTATGGCCCCGATGGCTATGGGTACTATGTTGCTGGTCAACGTGTAGACGACGATGATTAAGGGTCTCATATCAATGATATGAGACCCTTACGTTACATAACGCTACGTTTGACAGTATTCACCCCTTCCTGACCTGCCTTTTGAACATCTTTTGTTCCGCTGGTAAGGCCTTCCAATGCTTTTCCTGCGCTCACCCCTGCCCATCCCAGCGCGCCCATCCAAAACACTGGCAGGATGATGAACATCGAGCCCATCACGAAGTTTAAGATTGCGTCCTGGGTGGCAGTGTTCAAACCCATCACAGGATCAAATGATAAATGCGGAGAACCGGCTCCATATAAAGCGTCCAATATCGTGGTATCGACCCATCTAGCCAGTTGAAACCAAAAGTCCACGAATATCAGAGCGAAAAAAACAACGGACATAGTCATGGCCACTTTTAGTTGGTAAGCCCCGACGATTAGCACCAAGGGAATGCAAATCACCATCGCCATTTTCAAGAACGCCATGACCATCGGTAGCGCCTGGCGAACCATGTCCATCGCTGGAAAATAGGCCATAGATCCTAATGCAACCCCGAGAGTCCCCGCTGCCCGGGCTGCACCATTCCACACAGTTCCGTCGATTTGTCCCCCGTAGTCCGTATAAACATCCCCTTTCACCTGGTTCGACGGCGAGACCAGTTGCCGGACAAGCGAGTCAGTGACTTCGTCCGGGGACAACCACTTTGCCCAGCCGAGCATTTTGGTCATGAGGTCCGGCGACACTTGAGCCTTGATACGGTCCCGCAGTCCCACTCCGCTATCTGACCACCATTGTTTGCAAGTTGGATAGCCCCCACCTCCACCCACTTGTGGTAAACCCACATCACGAGATGCGTTATAGGGCCATGATGCCCTTGGAGTTTTGGAGTAGTCCGTGTCGTAATAACCCGAGGTGTTCAATAAATAGTGCGAACCAATCCAGCTGAGTTCCTGCGCAAAACGAGGGTCATTCCCTTGCGCTCCCAATTCGGGTTGGCGCATGAATAATCTGGCACGGGAGGGTCCATAGCAATCGTGCGTAAAGTCGCCAATTTCCTGAGCCAATAGCGGGTTGTTGATCTTGGTGTTGCTAACTTCCATGCGTACTTGCCGTAAATCAGTCCCGCAGGGAATTGCTGCTACAGCGCCATTGGTTAATCCCTTTGATAATGCATGCATTAATGCCCACCACATGGGCATCTGGGCACTCTTTCCTGCCAGTGAGCTGAATGTTGTGTTCCAGCCTGTGTCTGTGGGTTTAGGTAAGTTGTATTGACATTGCTGAGCTCTACTCTGGTCAAATGCCAAGGTATCAAAACTCACATTGACGGCTGGTACAGCGAAGAATGCGACTACGATGTAGCCAACGTAGATATTGGTTTCGATACGTGCCAGTGAGAGAACGCCTTTGTTGCCCTCATCGGCCCCCTCACCACGGACTTTCAGCCACTCTCGAATAACGATGATGCAGAAGGGGAGGGCGAATAGACCGGTATCTGAAATCATCGCCCAGATACCATTGTTGATGATCCAACCGACCAACGTCAGGTAGTACTCTAAATAGTCATTGGTGTAGAGCGTCACAGAACACCCCCTGCCTGATACAGCACCTTGCTCAGTTCAACCATCAGAAATAATAAGATCACCATTATCTCGATCTTCAACAGGCCTTTGCGCCGTTTCGAGCGTTCTGAGTTCGATAACCGTACCTTGAATTTGAACCAGGCAACGGTCAGTGCGATATAAAGCATTAGGCGCCAGGTAAAGAGCGGCCAATAGTGGTCGGTGCGCCAGGCTTGCCATTGCTCGGCGCTGTCGAACATGTTCATCAGGACAGCGCTGAGTAGGACTACGAGGGCGGCAGTCGCGAGCAAAACACCCAGAACAAGCAGAATGCTCCTCCCGGTTCGTCGAACCAGCGAACGGTTGGGAGCGGCGACAGGCTCCTGTATTTCGGTCATGGCCTTTCTCACTGTTTGTTCTGGGCGGGTGACTGCAACTGGTCCAATCGATTCGTTTCTGGGGCTCCCGGGGACACGCCACGAGAGTCTTCTGCCCGTGCTTTGCTGCGTTCAATGATGGTCAGAGGCGAGTTCTTCGCGAGCTGCTGACGCATGTCCAGTTCCATTTTGAGGTTGCCGATCTCCTGTTGCAGCGAGGAGCTCTGCTGGCCGACTGCCTGGACGGCGAGGTCATTAGCCGCGACGTTCGGTTCCCGACTGCCTGCCATCAAGGTGCGCTGTAGGGTCAGAGCTTTCTCCAACACATCGGACAACGCGACTTCGGAGGCAAGCCGGCGAGCGAGTACGTCCTGGTCGCGCTCATCCTTGAGTGCTGCTACAACGCCTCGGGTGATGGGTAACGAGTTGCTGCTCGCTGCTTCCAGGTTTTCTAGCGACAGCGTTTTGCTTCCGCTCAGCAGTTCCTGCAGGGCCTTCAGCTTGGTGTCGTACGTTTCCTGGATCAGCGGCGTGAGGCCGACGCCTGCGGCTGTCACCGTTTTAGGGCAACTGTCACAGGTCTGCTGTTGTTGTTCACCCAGGACACGATTGGCAAAGGTGGTGGCTTCCTGGGGCGATGACCAGACATTGCACACCATGCCGTTGTTGCAGTTCGCTTTACTGATGGATGCGGTGTCGCCGGCCGCGCGCTTGTTCAGAAGGTTGTAGCCCGCCTTGGTGACGTCGCCTACGATACGAATTGGCTTCTGACCGGAACCACCTGCTCTATCACCACCAACCCAAGTGACGCCATCGTTTCCACCTTTCTTTTCGACTTGTTCCACCGCCGACACTGCGTCTGTGTTGGATGTTAGCGCCTGACTCATAGCCTGACCTTCAGCAAGCTTGCCCCAGCCCATTTGGTTACCGGCGATATCCGCCATCTTTTCGCCAATGGCGCGGCAGGTGCCTTTGGAGCGGTCGAAGTCCAGGCGGGCCTGCAAAATGCCGTTGGTGATGAGGTTGTATAGCGCCGGGTTCGCACGTTGAAGAATCAGTGCCGGCAGCGAAGCCACGGCGCTGGTGGCGCTCTGTACCACCGAGCTCATGATGTTTTTGAAGCCGGAAGTGGCACCATTCAATTGGTTTTCAAGGGTTGTGCTCAGGCTCATGTTTCCGCAGATTAGATTGGTATTCCAACCGCCTCCCACAGAAATACTATCCATGTTGCCTGCGCTCCCCATGGTGACTGCGTTGCCGCCGCCAATGCTATACAGCACGTTGTCCCCAATGACGCTTCCGGAGGAGGAGACGTTGATTGGATCAGCAGAGAGCGCTATTGCACTGCTGAGGCTGCAGGCGAGCCCTATCGCCAAGGTAGTGAGTTTCATGCTTTGCTCCGATCGCTGTTTCATTGGAAGTCCGTACTGCCGAGGAAGGTCTGTCCTCGACGCTGGCAACACGAATAAGGGCGCCAGAGTGCCCAGGCGTAGCCGCCATCCTGCGCATCGATGTTCGGATCGATGGTGGGAAAGGTTGCGCAAGTCGGGTTGAGGACTGGGGTGAGCTCTTGCCACTTACCAGTGGAGGCGTCACCTTCGCGTAGCGGCCCTGCGGGCCAGTAACCGGGGTAGGGAAGGGCGAGCATCGGCAAGTAGACATGGACCTGGCCTGGGCGGGTAACCACGTCGCCGGCACGCTGCGCAATAACTGCGCCCGTTTTGTAGTCGTCAGTCTGGTTAAGGAAGCCGCTACGCGGGTAGACGTTCCCCCAGCTGCTTGCTGAGAGCAGGCTACCGACTTCGCGCATGCCCGGAATGAGTGCTTCGGGGTATACGGATTCCGGGACGCCGTATCGCCAAGCAATGGGGTCAAGGGTGCTCAGAAAGTAAGGCACAAGCGGTAAGGTTGCGCCTTTGCATACATAGCCCGAGGCGCTGGCAAACTGACTCAACGCCGCACCACCTGGATGGCCGATGACATCGGCTTCCTTAAATTTGATGATGTTGTTCTCTGCAACGTGATTGGTAGTGCCGTCGTTGCCCGCTTGGGCCATCGGATTCGGGGTGCCAAGAGGTGACATCTCTATCCAAGGGTTCATCCCGGTATTCGCATATGCAGACACCACAGCGTCCGGTACGTAGTGACGAACCTTGGTCGAGGTTTTGACTTTGCATCCGAATGGCGTGCAGAGCAGCCAATAGCAGATGCCGACCACTTTGTACTCCAGGCAGGTTGGTGACAGGGTCGAGGCAATAATCGCTGCCGAGTTGATCGCAGCCGATGCACTGAATGACAGGCTGAAAGTGATAGCCAGCGACAAAGGCCGGATCGCAAAACGTGAGCGTCTCATCGTGACAGGCTCCGTGCTCGTTCAATCAACGCGACGGCTTTAGCTGCGTCAGGCTCGCCGTACACGACGTAGCGACGATCTACGACCACGGCTGGGAGTTTTTCGACTCGCAGGCTCCAGGCGTCTATGACGCCCTGCTGGGCTTGGGCCAACTCGTTTTGCAGATGCTTCCCTGCAGGGCTGACAAGGTAGCGTTGAATGGCCGCTTCTGCCTGGCGTGGATCGGCGGGTAGTTGGTTGGAAAGTTGTTCTTCAAGGCGCTGCTGATCATCCAGGAAGATGACGCGAGCGCCAGAAGGTGCGGATACTGGATGTGCTCGGTTTGTAATGACCCACGTCTCCGCGTGGGACGCAGTTGACAAGAACAGTAGCAGTGAAAACAGCCAGCGCCGCGTTTCGCTAATGTGGGTAAGGATCTGGAGCATGGCACCGTACCTGATATGGATTCAGGTACAGAAGACCGGATGGCTGTCTTGAGCGCAGTAAGAAATAGGAATTTGGAAGCTTTGGGTATTTGAGAGCGACGAATTCGTGTGGGTTGGATTAGAGATGGCACTTGGTCGGCTCAAATTGACGACGCAGTGAGTACGCAGTTAACTGGCTATCCACACAGCAAGAGTTCAAGCCAAGTTTATGAGGCGACCCTTCTTGGCCCCATCGCCGCCGATGGTCCACAGTACGCCAGTCGGACGAGTCTCGCCACCGCCCCACGACATAACGAAAAATCACTTCTATTGAAGCTTCGGGCGACATCAACGGCAAAATGCTCGCCCTGCCGATATCGTCAGCGGGTTTGGTCGTGCTGGAGAAAACAACCTCAAGATTCGAAGGCTTTATCTTTATCCTTGGGCAGGCAGTAGTTTGTGCTGTCCTGCTTGAGATCCTTCACGATCAAATGTTGCAAACGGAGCGCCTGCTGCACAGCTTCAATGTCATCTTCGATGACGTTAAGGATAAGATAAAAACCTATCCTCCGAGACCGTATTGCTGTTAAAGACCATCCTGCCGATTGCGTTTTCGGTGCTCTACGTAGTGCCTAATTTCCGCAGCCCATGAGGCTTTTGTGACACGTTCGTAGTCTCATTTAGCTACGCCCAAACGATTCATCCGCCTGTAGCGGTCAAAGCCGCTTTTCATAATAGGAAGATATGCATTTTTATAAAAAATCTCTAGATGCTCCAGGTGGGATACGAGTTGATTTCTGATGGTCGTATGAA
>NZ_LXJP01000101.1:0-9771 GCF_001728855.1 Pseudomonas sp. AP19
GCTCCTGCGGTTGTGCTTTGCCCGAAACGAATCGGCCTTCAGCGCCTGTTCCAGCGACTCGTGGAATGGGCTGAGTTTGTTGAAGGTTGCGCACCGTTGATACGCTGGTTGAGTGGCTTCGGGTGCTCTGACCCATTTTCGGATGGTGTTTCTCGACAGCCCGGTACGCTTGGCTATCTGGTGCAGCGAGAGCTTGTCGCGGAAGTACATCCGCCGGATTTTTCCCAACATTTCCATGCTGATCACCCTGTGTTCTCCTGCTCGGAAAGCGAGCAGAAGCAGTTGAACACCTGGGTCAGTTTTCAGTCGGCAGAACAGCCTCTACTGGGTCAGTTTTCGGTCAGCGGCAACAGTAAGCCCGCCAGGGGCTTTTCTCCGCGAAATCCTGGAGAAAAGTATGAGTCCGATAATGGCCGCTGCGCGCCTTCAGGGCGACGCGAAGGTGACAAGAAAAGCATGGTCAACATGCGGAGTAGTGAAGGTTCACTTGTGGGAGCTTTCCACCGGTGAGGTCATAATCCTGCGCAACGTGAGTGGTGCGTTTGAAACGCCATCAAAGCTCAAACAAAGCTTCGATGAACTCGTAAATCGTTTTCGAGAGAAAACGCAGAATCACGTGTTCACTCCCGACATCGTTCATTGACAAAGGCCACTCGGCCAACACTCAACCCATGCAGGGACCATTCCCTGCCGGGGCATGGTCCTTCAAAAAAGGAGCGCACCATGTTCAATTCATCAGTCGTTTCGTTCCCAAATCGGGGGCCCTGGGGCAAGTCCAATTATCGAGGCAACTGCACCGGGCATATCGTCAAAGGATTTGTTCAGTCTTACCAGCGCCGAAAAGATGGTCTTGTTATCGATCCAAGCGTTGGAGGCGGAACAAGTGCTGATGTGGCGCGAGATATGGGCCTGCGTTTTTTTGGGACTGATCTGCACCAAGGCTTCAACCTTCTGGTCGACGACCTCAAATCATATGTTGGCGAAGAGGCTCATCTGGCATGGTGGCATCCCCCGTACGCCGGAATGCTTCAGTACAGCGGTGTGGAGTGGGGTGAAGCAAACAAGTGGGATATGTCCCGGATGAGACTTCCGGATTTTACAGAGGCGCTGGAACTCGCCGTGATGAACATTCACGACGCCGTTGAACGCGGCGGCGTGTATGGAATTCTTATGGGCAATCTGCGTAAGGGTGGTGAGTATTTCAACCTCTCGTCGCTCGTTGAACGGGTATCACCTGGGCGTCTTATCGATGAAGTTATAAAGGTTCAACACAACTGCGTCAGTGACTCCAGAGAATATCGTGGCCGCTTAATTAGGATTGCTCATGAGAAACTACTTGTTTTCCGAAAAAATGAGGACGCGCTGTTCTTCCTTGCCTCTATCGAAAAACGCGCGGAAGCCATGGTCAATATCACTTGGCGCGCCGCTGTACGACGCGTATTGCAGGGGGGCAAGGTGCTGCATCTGAAAGAAATAAACGCCGCATTGAAGCCCTACGCACAAACCAGAAGCAACCAACATTGGGCCGCAAAGATTCGTCAGGTCCTGCAGAACGAAGTTTTCTTTGAACGAGTAAAGCCCGGCGTGTATCGACTGGCTTCTTGATTTAAAACTGAAAGGCTAATGGGGCAAAGTCTTATCTACGAGGAGTTTGACTCGTTAGGTAAAGAAATCGGAAGCTCATTGTTCAGTACGGACATTGAGTTGCTTATTTCTCGTAATCCCTTGAGCCCCAACGTGACCTACCACGTCGCGGAGCTTGATTTACCGAAAAGTCATAGCCCGGTAACTATGATGCCGCTTTTATTAGCGGCGGACGGATCTACGCAGCAGATGTTGCTGTAGTAGCATTTCAGTGCTGTAATAACTGTGGCCTTCCGGGGCCACAGTTTATCGAGTCTTCTTCCGCGAACGTCGACGTCGACGAAAGATGATTCTTGCGTTTGGCCTTGAGGCTGATCGTCTGATAGTGACTGGTGATCACTCAAAACAAACACCCACCTCTCGCTTTATTTCAAACCCACAGGGCTGCCACCCTTTGGGCTGGTACGCCCTGATACAGGAGCGTCCCATGTCCTCGCAGAAGATTCTTCTTCTTTCTCACGAAAATCAGGCTTTGCTCGTTTCAACCATTTTTCAAGTTGCGCAAATCTCTGATAATGATGGTCGAGTAAAAGCGCTTCTTGATCAGATACAGGCTGAAAACGCAATGACAGAGCTGTTGAAGGTTGCGAAAGAAAACGGTCTCGACTTCAGTCAATGCGTTCGAGAGTTTGGAGAAGATGTTGAATCGAATGCATTTGCGGTAGCCGCTCAAAATCGATATTGCCGAGATTCGAGCGACAATATCGAAATAGACTCACACGCTGTTGTTTCTGAAACTGAAAACGGTGCCTGGGTATCTGCCTGGCTCTTCATCAATAATTCAGAGGCGTGTTTATCCACTTATTGAACAACCTAAACCATCGGGGCTCAACACCCCTATGGGGTGTTGCTACCTCCAACCAGGAGATACACCATGCGTTTTCAACAATTCGATAGCGCTGTACCTGCAACCTTCGTCCATAGTTTTAAAGATATTTCTGTGGAAGAATCTCCGCTGGCAAAAAGAATTCGTTTGATGAATGAATCTGCAGCTCGCGAAAACGAAGAGATCAATAAACGCCGTTGTGAGGTTCAGCAGCGTGCCGCGGTAATTAAAAGCCAAGGTTCTTTACGTTCCTTTAGACGCGCGAAGGATGAACTGCCGAAGCATTTGTCTGCACCCGCATGCATTAAGGCTTTACCAGGACGTTCGGAAGATGAAAAATTGTGGGATCGTGTATTGAGTGAGGAAAAACCTGCAAGTCAGTACGACTTTCAGGAATTCGACAGCGATTCCCTACGAGCGGACATGGATGCCTACGAGAGGCACTTTCAAAACTGCTCTAACACCGCCCCCGAGATTGATGCGTGGGCTGATGCGTTGAAAGGTGAGGTCACATCCTTCGGTGCTTTTCCTTACAAGCACCAGAAGGGTGAAAAAATCAGCTTTATGATTCGCCTCGGTACCCTTGAGGTATGGGGTGTCGATCTGGAACGTTGCATGGTTGAGTATGACATTGATATCGGTGATCGAATCGCCCTAAAGCGAATCGGAAAAGTACCTGTAACAGTTATGCAAAATGTCATTGACGAATTAGGCAATGTCATTGGTGAAGAGCCAGTCACAGTCGACCGCGTGAGTTGGATCGCGAAGCGGCTTTGATAACGGCAAACCCGCACAGGAGGGCAACCTCCTGTGCGGTTTGATTTAACCCGCAGGGGGAGCACCCTGTTGGGGTCGCTCCTTTTGTCAAAATTAAGCAAGGAGCGAAAAAATGAATACAGCAGAGTTTGTGTATGTTGGTGATTCCCAGCTTCAACAGGCTTTAGGGACTCTTCTGAAACAAAGTGCCTGGTTTCAATTGGAACCACGTCCGTTTGAGGAGTGGGCAATCACTGTAAAGTCTGAGCAAGCTCCGCGCATGCCACTCGTGTTTTATGTAGAGCACGATGGCGAAACTTGGAGATCAGTGTTTCCATCACATCTTGAGCAATTCACTTGTACGCACTCAACAGCGTCTGAAGCTGATCAATGGATCAAAAGCAACTTTGGATCTGATGTAGATGTAAAAATACTGAATCAATTTAAAAAAGCGTACAGGTTCATGCTTTTTGATAAGATCTACGATGTGCATGCTAACGATTACGATCAAGCTGTCGTATTTGCGGTCGCCGAAAACTATCAATTTCGAGAGCGAGCATATACTTGTGTTGAAATAAGCGAGGTCGCAGATCTCGTACAACTAGAGTTACAGCACGCTATTCCATATGGATTTAGAATTCACTTCGATAATTCGACTCTATCTGGCTTCCGGATTTGTCAATATTCATCGGGCGGGTTCGTAGCTGAAGAAATGAGGTATGGAGCAGTAGAGCAAATATCAGAAGAAATGTCTTTTTCTAACGTTCTTGCTTGGATTAGCACCATGCTATCTGGGTTTCAAACTTGGGCCACTTGGCACAAAGTTTAACTCTCAAACGTGATGTTCCTTAACCCCTAAATCCCCCCCTTTCTGGGGGGGAAATTTAGAGGTCTCTTGCACCCTCGAAACTTTTGTATATTCTTGATGTTGAGTCTACTTCCGCGGTCCAAAGACAGACGAAAGCAGATTCTTACGCTCAGCCTTGTGGCTGAACGTCTGACAGTGACTGGTGATCACTCAAATCGAACACCCACCTATAAAGACCCATCGGGCCTTATCCCGATAGGGATTAAGGCCTCCAACACGGAGAGTCTCATAATGTTAGACATTCTGATAACTATCATCTCGCTTTTTCTGCAGTCGTAATTCTGTAGTTGGCTTTTATCAGAAGTATTGATTTAGGCAAGCGTTAGAGAAGCCGAGCAAATGCTCGCAACCCATGAAGGGGAAATCCCTTCTTGGGATCTCCATGACCCTTTCTTTGTGGGCCCAATAACCCAAGCCTGAAAGGAGGGCATCACGGAGTGAATGATGAAAAACTTAATACTGCTCTGGATCAAAGATGCGCTCCTCAGTCTGGGGGGTGGCTTCCTTGTGACAGGGATATTCTTGATCGCTACTACTGCCGAACTCACCGTCGACGGCCTTTTCTGGTCGGTTGTTCTCGGTACGTTCGGTGCGCTGATGATCGTTGGCTCGTTAGCCCTGGTGATCCTCGTCGGCTTTCTCGACAGAGGCGGTTGACACTATCGTTTTTCTGGTAGACTCAATCCAAGTCCACTGAAGAGGAATTCGTAATGATGAGTCCCCTTGGTATATACGTGACATCCACAATGCTTTTCACGATCGGTGTTATAGGCGCAGCTTTTTGGCTCGCTTACCACCTCGATGAGCGTAAAAAGACACGTTGATTCAAGCCCCCTATCTATAGGGGGCTTTTTTAGAGTCTCCTTCCGCGGCCAATACACCGACGAAAGAAGATTCCTTCGATCCGCCATGAGGTTGATCGTTCGATAGTGACCGGTGACCACTTTAAACTAACACCCACCCATCGCCGAAAGGCACTCCCACGCGGGGCTACTTCCCGGTGGGAAGCAGCGTCGCCTCGAATAGAGGTAATCCCATGGCTGCTGAAATCTCAAGCTTCCGCTTAGCTGGACTCAAACAAATTGATCAGGACCTTTTTTTGGGCGGATCTCTCCTGATTGAGATTCACTTATGTGGTCGCGTCATTGTCGTTTGTTGAGGACTCATCATGAGTAATCAACAGAAAACGACTGACACCAATCGTGTTGTTGTCGCAGCATTGTCTGATGATTCATTCGTCAGGTTGATGCAGCAACTCTGCGACATCCCAACGACTAAAAAAGCAAGCACCCCAGTTCCGAAAAAGTAACGCTCGGAAAGATCGTGCTAATTCCCTAAAGGGGGACACCTCCTTTAGGGAGAGTGTACCCCCAGATTCCAAACCCTGTCTGAGGCTTCCCAAAGCCCTCTTGGAGGGTTTTGGGAAGTCCCAGACGGGGCTATTCCTGGAGGTACACCATGCGAAACTTAAATGCTAAAACTGTGCGCGAGGCTGCACAAGGAAAGTGGTTAGAAATACTAAGTGCCATTGTTCCTGGAATAAGTCCATCGTGTAAAAAAGTAGGTAAACGTTCCCCATGCCCGGTGCATGGAGGGGTAGATGGATTCCGAATGCTCAAGAAGAATGGTGACGGAGCATTCAAAGGCGCTGGAGGTTGCAACACATGTGGGTTCAAAGGAGATGGTTTCGCTTTGCTCATGTGGTACCGACAATCCTACAACGGTCGATATGTATTTGCGGACGCTGTTGAAGAGGTGGGCGAATACCTCAACATCAAAGATCGTAAAGACGAACGAAACGCGGCACACAACAATCAACTGGAAGCTGCGCACATACAAAAATTGAGAGAGAAACAAGCTCTAGATCAGAAAGAAAATGATGTGCGTATTCGCTTTATTCTGAAAAAAATCTGGAGCGAAACTATAGCTCTAAGTGAAGTCCTGGCTGAGCCAGCAAGACTTTACCTAAGCTCAAGAAAAATCCTTAATTGGGACACTCCTGGGTATGCGGCTACTTTGCGGTTCCACCCAAAACTCCGGTCGTATAACGTGGATGGTCTCTGTGAAGGTGAATTTGCAGCAATTGTCGCGCTGATCCGCGACGCAGCTGGGGTCCCAGTGACACTGCACAGGATTTTTCTGACCCCCAAAGGAGAGAAAGCGCCTGTTGAAAGCGTCAAAAAGATGTGCCCGATTCCATCCGATCGTTCGGTGACTGGTGGGGCGATTCAACTGGGTATACCTGGAGAAATTTTGCATGTGGCCGAGGGTATTGAAACTGCTATGGCCATTTCTATGGCTATTGGAGCTCCTGTATGGCCACTTGTTAATACTGCCCTGATGGAAACATTTGTCCCTCCAGCTGGTGCGAAAGGCATCGTTATTTGGGAGGACAAAGACGTTTCAGGTGGAGGAGAGAAGGCTGCAAAAGCTTTGCAAGCTCGAGTCTGGGCTTTAGGCTTAAAGTGTGCTCGTCACACACCTCCGTTAACTGTTCCGGAAGGTGGAAAGTCTGTCGATTGGAATGATGTATTGATCCAGCTCGGACGGTTTGGCTTTCCTCAATCAAAACGGCACGCTGCGTGAGGTTTAGAATGACGAGTTATATATTTGACACTAAAACTGTACCGAGAGTAGGTGATATAGAGTATATGGAGTTGCTTAGAGCGCGAAAGCGCTCCAGCACTCTACATGCTAGTCGAATCCTAGGCACTTCAGAACATTCGGAGCTTGTACAAAAATTATTACAGCTCCGTATAGTTTGGATGTTATTAAGATTCTTCAAGAGTTTGTTATTCGTTCTAGCAATATGCGACAAAACTAAAAGACCGCCAAGTGCGGTCTTTTTTTTTGAAAAGCAAAATATTTACTGCCATTAAGAGTGAGGGTATTCAATTTTTTCAACTGTAGGGATTGCAATTTCTATAAGTGGTGTATCCTTGTCATAGCACGTAATTTAGGACATAAAATGTCGGTTCTATCACTCAGCATCGATGCTCGGTACCTCCTTGAAGAGGACAAAATCCTATGCACTTATTCATGCGATGGCAAAACGCCGCGATCTCTCGAAATCAAGGTACTACACCCTCTGCGTGACCGTATCGAAGATAAAAATAACGAAAGAGCTACGCTGATCGCCACTTGGTTTTTACTGGTTCATTTTGAAGTCGCTGGACAAAATAGGGCAGGAATAGGCCTAAAAATTGAGTTTTCACGTGATGAAGTGGTTCGAGCGTGCAGCCTACAGAGCAGAACAGCTGGTCTAAACAAGCTCGCGACATTCCTTCGTACGCAGTTCATCGGAGCAGAAATTCGCCTGGTTTGCGCTTCATCTAGGGCTAATTTCTTTGAGCCGTTTGCCTGTGCTGTCTGGGCAGAAACCTCGTTGCAGCTTCCCGGCGCTTGGGCCCAGGGGCTGGGATTTGTAAGCATCTCACCGCATGCGATCCACAAGTACTATGAGCGCACGAGGGGAGACCTGGTGTTAGACAAGGTATTTCGTAAGATACAGTTTCATATCAAAGGAGCTCTACCGGTAAAAGCTCTTCCTCAGAAGGTTATACGGGACAAAAGGACTTTTTATGGATCTCGACAGAACAACACTTTCTACTACCAGACAAAAACTGGTTGGCAGATGGTTATTGAGAAAAGAAAAGGTAGGTTAATCCTTGCAACTATTTATCAGCGACTCCTTGACAACTGAACAAGCCGAAGAGTTAGTTCGCGATTATATTGATCAGCATCGGCAAAAGATGTTAACGATTTTGCGCGCCCAAGACCCTCAAACTTATAGAAAAGTGGCTAAGCAGAAAAAATCAAATCAGACAGTTGCACTGGCCAATAACATCCAGTTAATAACAATGCTTTCTCATACACTGTTGTCTACCTATGGATTTTATCCAAACGCTGACGTGATATTCAGACCAAACATGATGCTCTATGTTTTAAGATCAATAAGAGTAGACAAAGACAGCGATGGAAGTCCACTTCAAGTTCTGGCAACAATTGAACGTATTGCTGAAAGCGGTGCGGGTGACTTCGGTGTGGATGTGCGAACAGTTTTGATCACAGAGCTCATTTCGATGAGCACAGGTGACACGGTCTCTATGGTTGACGTGAATTTGGTTTGATTACCTACGTAGTCACTCTCTGCAGTCTATTCTGAGGACAGCGACTTCCTCCTCGATCCCTTTAGAAAATCGTCGCGCGTCAGCTTCAGAAGCTGAGGCGTTCATCTGTTTTCATTCTCATATTGGGCGGTTTCCTCATATTTCAGTAATTTCGTCAGCACGAGATGAAAACATGCTGTATTTTTACTTATCTAAATGGTTGTTTAGAAAAGTAAATGCTATAAAAAATCTGCCCGTTAGCGTGAACAGTCCTAAGGCAGAATTAAAATTTCTTGTTTTCACCTTCGGAGTGTCACTTTGGAACCCTCGACTGACCTGGCCAGCTTCGACATTGATACGTTGCTTGCCGATGATGATCAGAACATTGTTCTGAGCTCTTCAAGGCACCCTCAGAACAACCCGTACAGCAATTTCATCCGAAGGCTTGGTCCTGGATCAAAGCTCACAATGAGGTATGCGCTCCAAGAGATCGCAACAATGCTCGGGGCCGATGATGTGCCCCTAGAAGAAATTGCGTGGCAAAAAGTTGAGCGAGTTCACCTTTACGCCCTCGTCGAAAAGATGCGGGTGCATGGCTACGCGTCAAAAACTTGTGGCCTCTATCTGTCAGCTTTAAGAGGAGTCTTCAATGAAGCTAAACACCTGGAACTGATCAGTTACGATCGCTTGCACAGCCTTCGAGAGGTGAAACCGTTCCGTGAGCAACGGCTGCCTACAGGCAAATTTGTCGAGGAGCAGGACTTTCGCAAGCTTTTGGCTGATTGTCTGTCCGACTGGCGGCACCAAGGGTTACGAGACGCGGCGATTATTTCTTTGCTCTATGGTTCTGGCCTTCGAAGGGCCGAAGGCGTGGCTATAGATCTTCACAATCTCAACCAAAACGAGTGGTTTGTTACGGTCATCGGCAAGGGGAACAAGGAACTCAAAAAGTGGATCGCCCCTGGCGCTGTTAAGCGTATCCGTGCCTGGTTGGAGGTTCGCAACGCCGCGGTTGGATCAGAAGGGCCCTTATTTACTAGAATCAGGAAAGGTAGAAAAAAAGTTCTGACTGAGTCAGCTCAGGTTCGAACATCTACCTCAAGCTCTGCCGAGCACAGAGTCACACCAGGCTTGATCACAGATGAGGGGTTAACGCCGCAGGCGATTTATTACATTCTTGATAAACGCTCCAAAGCATGCGGCGTCAAGGTGAAACCGCATGATCTTCGCCGCACCTTTATCACTCGCATGATCGAAAAGCATGGTGAAGGCATGGCGCAGAAATTGGCCGACCACGCCAACGTAGCGACCACATTGGTTTATGACATGCGAGGTGATAAAGAGAAGCAGAAAATAATGAAAGGTGAAGATTTTTAACAGCTATTGGTGCTCCGGCTCCTTACTGAGTCGACAACTCACTGAAACCTGACCCCCACACCGGGGGCTAACACTCTCCCCCTGCTCACTCTGGTTTCAATACCTTACCTGTAGACAAAACTAATCAGGATAAGGAGTTATAGGGTGAGCGCCTCGATGCATTTCAGTTATGCGGGCAACCTGGCCCGTGA
>NZ_LXJP01000102.1:0-9596 GCF_001728855.1 Pseudomonas sp. AP19
TGCACCAAAGTAGGCGTCCAGTTGTTGGTTCAGGTTTTCGATAATCGAATCCCGAGGGTTGGGCATTGGCACTCCGATCATTGCTGCGCACCGTAGTAGGCGAACACCGCGAGCATGACAGCGAAGCCAACCGTCCAGCGCATCATCCGGCGCCCGAAACGGCGCGATGTTGCCTTGGCGGAATCGAAGAAGTCGGCGTTGCGCTCGAGCTGATCGGCATACTGGCATGCGCCGTCGTGGCCGGTGCGCGCCCCTCGGGATACGCCGCTGGAGCGCTCGACCACATCAAACAAGTTATTGCCGAGCGGCACCACGTTGAAGCGCGGCACCTTTACAGGTTCTTCGCGACCGATCATCACGTACATCTCCGAAGTGGAAAGCCGAACACGGTCCCGCAGGGCCTGCAGAACGGCTTGGCTTTGTTGGATGGCTGGATTCATGCCGACTCCTTGGTTGTGGTTGCGTTTATTCGTCAGCAGCCTGACCGCCTGGGTGTGCCGGTGGGCGCAGGGGAGGGTGCTGACGGGTAAAGGCGAGGCGTAAAAAAGCCCAGTCGAAACCGGGCTTTTTGTTCTGTCACAAACGCCTCCGTAAGTGACAAGCCAGCAGAGCCCTTTTGGGCCGTGCGGGTATCTGTGCGTTTACATGGCTGCAAATCCTCCGTTGTTCGCTCACTGGGTTGGCAGTGGCCACCTATGAAGTTGGGCGCCGGTATTTCCCGGCTGTCACGGCGCTTGTGCCAGATCAAGATAGCTCGCCAATACCAGGTTGGCGCTGACCCTGCGCAATGCGGGTTGAGCTATTCGCCGTTGATGCAGGTGGGCGGTTATAGGCCGCGATTTCGTCCGCATCCCAAAGCCCACTCAGAGAATGGGCAGAGGTGATGCTTTCGTTTACGCGGTGAGGCTTGGCCGCTCTGCCTGACGAACTACTCGCACTTGAGCGGTGCGTCTCTCTGGCACTCGCCGATCACGACGCATAGCGTCATCGCCGATCATTGAGTGCATGGCGATCAGCGCAGCCAGGGCAATGCACATCGGCGAGATGATCTGGCGGCGCATTGCCTCGGCAACCGCAGCGGTTTGGCGGGTCACGCCAAGCTTGAACATCGCGCATGACAAGCGCTTGGCTACCGTGCAGGCCGCGACATTGAACTGCCTTGCGATCTCCTTTGCCGTCATGCCCTGGGCAGTGCCGAGCAGGTACTGAACTTCTTTTGGCGCAAGGCCTCGTCCGAGATGACCCTTCCATGCGCCGCTGACGATTGTTGCTTCCATCAATGTGACTCCCGGTTGGTTTCCCGTCTGACCCTGTCGCCAAGGCCAGCCAGTGAAATCTTCCGTTCTGCTTAAAGAACTTGTTCCAGTCGGTCCCGTTTTCCGGGGCTGGGAGATCACTTCGCTGATCCCGTGCTATCTGGCGGCTTCACCAGTCGTGTGGCGGGCGATGAGGCCCTGGCGAGCCCGTGTTGGGAGACTCGATGGATGTAGTTAACCATCGGTATATTTTATCGTCAATACCGATGGTTAATTTATTTTTCATGGGCGTGCGTTATCCTCTGGCTTAAACTGGATGGATATACAGTTAAAGGGTGGGGAAATGAGTAAGACGCAGAAAGTTAAGCCAGCTTTACGAATTGAGATGTCCGCGGTAGAGCGCTTGGGGCTGCGCGTATCGTCAATGATCAATTCGCCAAGGGCGCAGGATCGGTGCTCAGCCGTAATTCACCGCTTGGATACGGATGAGGATGCAGAGTGGGATGAGGTAATGGGAAGAATTGCTGAAGTTGACGGGGTCAATATGGTCTTTCAGGACGACGGGGGGGTGCTTCTGGAGTGGGAGGCGCCCAGCGAAGAGGATAGGGTGCTGGAGGTAGGCGAGGTGGAAGCTGTCGAAGAGGAAGCTGCGCCATTCTGATATTCAACTTAGGCCCGGCGCATAGCCGGGCTTAAATTCAAGCCTTTCGCGCATTCCAGATCATCAGCACTTTGGCGTGAATGGTTACATCCTCCATCCTGGCTTCCTGGTCTTTATGTTTTGGATTGTCGGATATGAGCAAGAAGCGCTCCGCGTCCAAAAACTGAATCCGCTTTATGTACAGATGCTCAAGCCAGGTCAGAACGTATATGCCATCACCAGCAAACTCGTTGACACCCTTATCCACAATCAGCGGATCTTTGTCGTTGATCGTGCCTTCCATGCTCTGGCCCCAGCCGGTGATCATGGCCAGTGCGTGAGGGGAGGTGTATGACACACCCTTCTCGCGGAGCACGTCCTCACGAATAATCAGATTCCTGATTACCTCGTTGTAGTCATTCGGTACTTGGCCATGCCCCATTGAGGCGCGTACATCGTACTGGCGAATCACGAGCTCATCCGACCTCGCTTTCAACCCAGAAAAGTCCACCTGTATCACCTTTCCCTGGGCCTCGCTGGCAGCTGTGAGCGCCGCCGCGGCAATCTTCTCTTGGGCATCGGCATCGAGACTCTTGCCTGCATGCTTCCGGATCATCTCCATTACCTTTTCGGCAGCGCTTACTCCAGGTACTGCAGTCGTTTTAGCTGGGCCGGTGGTCAGTAATGATATTTCCTCAGCAAGGCGCGGACTGAAAGCCGATACAGGCTCATCAAGCATGCGCGCAAGCACGGCGGCGAACTTAGTGTTCAGCGGGTTGATGCCCTTGAAGTAAAGATTCACGGCAGCCGGTGTCATGCCCGCTGCATCGGCGATTTTCTTCTGACTGAGCTTTAGCTCGTTCTTCTTTGAGAGGAACAAATCATGCGCAGCTGCGCACTCGGCAATCAGCTCGGGCGGGAGTATTCGTTTCTTGGTCATCGCGCGAATGTATACCAATGGTTAAAAATAAGAAGAAACCATCGGTATTGATTAAAAATTAACAGATGGTTAATATCGGCCTCATCTACAACCGAGGCTCAAATCATGAGCGAGACCCCTCTCGACGAGTTTGTTGCGAAAAAGGGCCAGTCCGAGGCGGCGCGGCTTCTTCGTGTCACGGCTCCAGCAATTCACAAGGCGCTAACAGCGAAGCGGGACATTCGAGTGCTTGAGCTTCCCGACGGCAGCTTCCAGGCGAAAGAGCAGCGCCCGTTTCCATCGCAGCGATCAGTAGCCTGATCGCTTGATGCGCCCATTTTCCCTCTAAGCGGGTAGGGCAGATAGAGATTCTGGATCAGCTGTTAATTCATACAGTGCATAGGAAGGGAATAGAGATGGCGAACAAAGGAGAGGTTGGAGCGCCATTTAAGAGCGCTCCTTTTACGGTCAGTGCTTCGGCCCTGGGGGAGACGCTATCCCAGCACGCTCTACCGCATCTACGGATCTTTTCAGTACGTCGATCAGCTGCTGTGCCTGTTGAACCGTCAGCGCAAAAATCGGCGACTTCTGAGCCTCTTCAATTCGCTGAAAAGGCGTCGATATGAATCCCAGCTCCAGCAATACCAACTGCATAGCTTCGACAGTTCTTACATCCCAGCCAGTTACTGGGTTTAACGCCAAATCATCTGACATGTCCGGTCTCCGTGACCTTATTGAGTGGAATCAGAAAGCTACCACGGATGCACCGGACACCCATAACGCCTGAATCGCAGGCATAAAAAAACCGCCTGGCAGGGCGGTCCTTTCAACAGCAGAAACATTTCGTGGGGCCATTATGAACAAACTCGTCGCTCCAAGCAATACCGTAACGATGTCGAGCCGGGAGGTCGCTGAGCTAACCGGAAAGCAGCATCACCACGTCGTGCGCGACATCAAGCACAACTTAGCGGAGCTGAACTTAGATGCATCCAAATTTGGATGCATCTATCTCGACGCCTCGAATCGCAAGCAAACCGAGTACCTGCTTCCGCCGGATCTCGTCATGACACTGCTGACCGGCTACAGCATCCCGCTTCGTCATCGTGTCGTGACACTACTACAGGAACTCGAAAACGTGTCGCGACACGCATCCATTCCTCAGTCCTTGCCAGAAGCTTTGCGCCTCGCCGCCGATCTCGCCGACAAAAACGGAGAACTTCAGCGCTTGGTTTCAGATCAGGCGCCCAAGGTCGCCGCCATCAAGCGGCTTGCCGCCGCCGGCGGGGCTATATGCATCACTGACGCCGCCAAGCAACTTGGTGTCGCGCCATCTCGACTCTTTGCCTGGCTTGAACAGCACCGCTGGATATTCCGCCGCCATGGCTGCAAGCGCTGGGTCGCATACCAGTCCCGCATAACCTCTGGGCACATGACCCATAAGGTCACTGCGTTGAAGCCTGATCCCGAGACAGGTATCGATCGCGCGGCCTTCGACCCGATGATCACTCCAAAGGGGCTTACACGCCTCGCTGAACTACTGCAGGAGGCCGCGTAATGGCCGGCGATTGGATCAAATTCGAACTCACCACCCTGGACAAGCCCGAGGTCTGCCAGATCGCAGACCTGGCCGACATCGATCCTGATGCTGTCGTCGGAAAGCTGATGCGCGTGTGGGGATGGTTCGATCAACAAACTGAAAACGGTAACGCTCCAAGCGTTAGCAAAAAGTTACTCGACCGTCTCGTTGGCGTTATCGGTTTCTGTGAACACATGAAATCTGTTGATTGGATGATCGAGTCCGAAGGCGTGATAAGCCTCCCGCACTTTGATCGACACAACGGCAAGACCGCTAAAAACAGGCTTCTAACGGCTAAACGAGTGGCAAACCACAAGGCCAGTAACGCAAAAGGTAACGCTTCGAACGTTAGTGGTGCGTTACCTAAAGAAGATGTAGAGAAGAATAAAGAACCTCTCTCTGCGCGTGGCTCCGTTGACCCTCGCATGCCAAGCGAAATGACCCTCGACTGGAATCCTGATGACAAGCTGCTGAAAACCTACTCGGTTCACTCTGGCGTAGCGCTAGACCTGTTTACCGAAGAGGCTCGCCGCGCATTCACTGCTCACTACGAGCCGCGCGGCCAAGTGAACACTCAGGCTGAGTGGGTGCAGATGTTGGTCAAGTGGGTGCTGAACGACAAGAACAGATCAGCCGCCACTAACGTCACGCCCATTCGGCAGAGGCCGCCGGCCGCGTCCGACTTTGATGATGAAAGCACTGACTGGCAGAACGGAGTGCAATCGTGATGAAGCAGGTAGCCGCAGTAACCCAAGGCCTTTGGGCCAATCCTAAGGCCGGCGAGTTCCTCTCGGCAGACGAGGCGCACGCTCCGCAGGATGAAGGTCGCCGTCAGATGGCCGTGGCTATCAATGATCTGTTCACTGAGCTTCGCCTGATTCGTTCGGCGTGGCGTCAGGCCTGGCCGGACAAGGAGACCTACCAGGCCGCCAAGGTGCAGTGGATGCAGGCATTCCTCGACGAAGGCATTCGCACTCAGGGTCAGATCGAATTCGGCATGATCAAGGCGCGAAAGCAGGTCTCCGACTTTATCCCGAGTCCGGGTCAGTTCATTGAATGGTGCAAACCAACTCCGGAAATGCTCGGTCTACCACCCCTGGCTGCGGCTCACCGTGAAGCCGTGCGTAACGCCCATCCGGGCATGGCTGGGCAGGGCAAGTGGTCGCACGATGCTGTTTGGCACACAGCCAAGGAATGCGGGTTCGAGAGCCTGAACAAGCTGGACGCTGCTCTTAGCCTGAAGCTGTTCGACCGGAACTACACGATCACCATTCGGCGCTTGCTCGACGGATTGCCTCTGCAGGCAATGCCGAAGGCGCTCCCCGCCAAGGTCGATGGCCGAATCACCCCTGAGGTGGGGAATGGCGCCCTTGCCCAGCTTCGGGCCAAGTTGGCCGGAGGCTCCCGGTGAGTCGTCTCACTGAGGCGGCCCGTGACCGTGACTGCCAGGTTCGGTTTCCGGGCTGCTCCTGCGAACCGTCCAACACAGTCTTGGCCCATTACCGGCTGGCTGGCACCTGCGGGGTGGGCATGAAGCCCAACGATTTTCAGGGCGCCTGGGCCTGCGGCTACTGCCACGACATTGCGGACGGCCGCCTCAAGGCGCCTGTGCAGCTGACCCGTGAAGAGGTCCGCCTGTATCTCGCCGAAGGCGTCATGCGCACCCAGGACATACTCATTCGCGAAGGGAAGGTGAAGCTTTGAAGCCGTTTGCTGTGAAGCCATTTAACCCAGCACCCAAGCGTGCCAAGGCAGTCGACCGGGAAGGCATGGAGCAGGCCGCGCTGATGAAAGAAATCGCGCTGCGTTACCCGGTCGCCGCCAAGTTGATTTTTCACGTCCCGAACGGCGGGCACCGGCACAAGCTGGTGGCGATCAAGCTGAAAGAGCAGGGCGTGAAGGCTGGCGTTCCCGACCCGGTGCTGCCCATGGCCCGCGGCGGGTACTTCGGACTGTACATCGAATTCAAAGCCCGGGCGCCGTATGACGCCGCCGTATCCCCGGCCCAGGACGCATACCTGCACGCGCTGACCGATCAGGGGTACCTAGCCATCGTTTGCCGCGGGCACGTGGACGCCATTGAGGCGATCCGGGCCTACCTGCTTCAACCACAAACGAGGGCCGCTGCATGACGACCGCTGCTGTGAAAATCACTCAGGCCGAAATCAAGCGGCAGGCCGCCGGCGTCGTGCAGGATCTACGCGACCTTGAGAACAAAGGCCTGTATCTGCGTTTCAATAAGGCGCGCACCGGCGGTTCATGGTTCCTGGTACTGAAAGGGCAATGGAACCACATCGGTACTTACCCTGAGCTTTTTCATACCCAGGTGGTCGCTGCGCTCCCAGCGATTCGTCTGCGTCTGGCCGCTGGCGAAGGCGCGAGCCTATCCAAATGGAACAACGTCGGCGAACTGCTGGACTGGTTCGCTGATCGCATGTCGCGCGATCGCAACATTTCGAGCAAGCGCAAAAACACTGGCGCCTCGATCATCAAGTGCCACCTGAAACCGCGTCTCGGCGAGCTGCCGCTGATCGGCATCGACAAGGCAGCACTCGACACTCTGCTGATGTGGCCGCTGCAGGAGACGGTTTCCATCGACTACGTGCGTTCGGCATTCCAGCTGCTGGCTCTGGCATTCCGGCAGGCGGCAAAGCTGGGCATGATCACGTCCAACCCGATGGCGGCGATCCGGTTCAACGACTTCTCCAAGGCGAAGGTCGGCATCAAGCCATCCCGTCTGCGCGGTGTCCAGTTGGAAGGTCTGCTTGGGCAGATAGCCGACGTCACGCCAACCGCACCGCTGGATTCGATGCTCGCGCTGATGATGCTCTGTCACGGCACGCGGATCGGCGAAACCCGGATGGCCCGCTGGTCGCACATCAGCCTGGCCGAGCGTGAGTGGTTCATCCCGGCCGAGAACACGAAGACCGGTGTCGAGCATCACCTGCCCCTGACGGAGCAGGTGTGCGCGCTGCTGACATCGTACCGCGAAGGTCAGTACGCCCGAGGCTATGACGGCCAATGCCTGTTCCCGGCGCGCAACGGCAAGGCGCTGGGCGAGGCTCAAGGCTGCGCCGTGTTCCGTCGATTGGGGCAGGGCGAATGGACCAGTCACGACCTGCGCAAGGTGGCACGCACCGGCTGGGCAGATCTCGGCATCGACCACCTAATTGGCGAGCTGCTGATCAACCACGCGATGGGCCACAACGTGAAGGTGTACATCCAGTCGGACGTGATGAGCCGCAAGCGTGATGCCCTCGAACAGTGGCACGCGCATCTAGATCAGAAAGGCTTTGCAGCGATTCACAGATTGACCGGCTTTAGATTTGAAGATTCCGGTAATTCGCTGAAAGCCACAGAGCATAAGGCCTGCGAGGCCAATCAATATTCAACCATAGGCGAGGTTTAAAAATGATGAAAAAGAGCAGTGGCCCCGCCTTGGTGCGCAGCTTGATACCGCTCACGGACTGCCCGTCATGCGCCGGCAAAGGGATGATCAAGGGCGTCTTTCACGAGCTCGACTGCATCGGATGTCACTCGTCCGGCTTCGTCCATGCCCAGACGCTTGAGCCGCTGCTGATCGAGGACCTGGTGGTTCAGCTCGGTCGGATGGTCAGGCGGGAGCGCAGTAGGTTGATGATCACGGTCAGCCCGTCGCGCCGTATGGCTGATGACTACCAACAGAACAACAGCCGCGGCCCAGGCCGCTCGTCTTACAAAGGGGATTGAGCCATGGCCTTCACACCGAGCTTTAAGGAACGCACCGCCGAGGATCTGCTGGAGCATTGGGGCCGCTGGGTTGTGCTTGGCTCTGGCGTGTCGTGCTGCGCGTCACGCGAGAACACCATCCTGTCGCCGATGATCACCGATGACGACGCGCTTATGATCGATGGGCTGATGGGTCGCCTGCTTAAGCGGTACCCCGAATGCGGCCAGGTGCTTATGAAGTACTACACCACCCGCGACAGCTCATTGATGGAAGTCGGAAAGAAGATGGGCTTCGGCGAAGAGAAGACCCGCGGGCTATGGAAGGCCGGCATTGCCTGGATTGATGGGGCTTTAGATATTCGTCGTCAGGCTGCTTGACAGGCCCGGGGACGATATATAGATTTAAGTTACTTTGCGGTTTTTCCGCGAGCAAAGCCAGACCTTAGAGTTGGGCTTTTTGCTTTCTATACTTCCTTGAGCCTCGGCATTTGCCGGGGCTTTTTCGTTTTCGGCTCCACCACACCCATCGCTCCGAGCTGGGAGTGCTGCTGGAGCCGGATCTATTCGCTCCCCTAAAGGGAGGAACCTGAGATGCCGAACATGCCAGACAAGCCGGATACCTGGGCGATTGTGCTTGCGTGGTTGAGCCAGCATGCGCCGATCCTTTACCCGGCCGGCCTGTCCTTCGCCATGGCCGTGTTACGCATTACTTATGGCGGCGGATCAAGGCGGCAGATGCTGGTCGAGGGCGTGCTGTGTGGTGGGCTGACCCTGACCATCATCAGCGGCCTGGAGTTCTTCGGGCTACCCCAGAGCATGGCTACCTTCGTGGGTGGTTGGGTTGGCTTCCTCGGTGTCGAGAAGATCCGGTCGATAGCCGACCGAGTCACGGACTTCAAGCTGCCAAACAGGACGCCTTGATCATGCCGCCCAGGCCAAAGAAACCTTGCAACGCTCAGGGCTGCAACGTGCTTACCCGAAACCCGCGCTACTGCGATGCCCACAAGGACATCGGAAAGAGCGCCGAGGCCAAGCGCCGTGAGCAGCAGCGTGAGACCAGCGCTCAGCGTGGGTACAGCTACAAGTGGCAGCAGGCTCGCAAGGCGTACCTGACCAAGCATCCTCTCTGTGCTGAGTGCGAGCGTCAGGGCTTGGTGGTCGCGGCCACTGACCTTGACCACGTCGTTCCTCACAAGGGTGACAAGGCCGTGTTCTGGGACAGTTCGAACTGGCAAGCCCTGTGCCATCCCTGCCACAGCAGGAAGACGGCGTCCGAGGACGGCGGTTGGGGCAATCCATCGAGAAATCGTTCGAATTGACCGATTCGAACGCCGTAATGAGGTTGAATCTCAATACGGGAAGGGGGAGGGTGAAAAGTTCGGGCTTTTCGTGAGCTAGACCGTCCCCTTGGCCTTTTTCTTACACCCGCGAAATTAAAAATTCAGGAGTTGCGCGATGGGAGGCACCGCCACGGTCGCCGGCCGTGGTCGCAAACCC
>NZ_LXJP01000103.1:0-9564 GCF_001728855.1 Pseudomonas sp. AP19
GCTCGCGAATGCGGTCTGTCAGTTAATTCATGTGTTGACTGATACACCGCTTTCGCGAGCAAGCCCGCTCCCACATTTGTATCCGGTTTCTTCAGTGGCTTAGCACCATGTGCTGTTCACCCACCTCCTCGGCATACCTGGCCACGACCTTCTGGCACAGCCCGACTATCTCCTCCACCAACTCCACCCCAACACGCCACGACACCACGACCTGCAAGTTCGGCAGCGTCTGCGTCATCGGCAACATCACCAACTCGCCGCGCGCCAGCTCCTCGCTGACCAGCACCGGCGGCAACGCGCCAATCCCGAAACCATCGCGCAGCAAGCGGGTGATGGCCGATACCGAGTTCACACAGTTCATGCGAGGGGCGGCGACGCCGTTGGCCTGCATCAGGCTCAGCACGTCCTGGTGCGGGTGGGAGTTTTTCGAATAGGTGATGATGCGCTCCTGGGCCAGTTCGGCGAGGGAGGCGTAGTCGCGGTTGTACAGGGAGTGGCTGGCGACGATCCAGGCCATGGGGTGGCTGGCCAGTTCCAGGCTGCGCACCGTTTCGAGGCGCAGCAAGTCGGTTTGCAGGATCAGGTCGAGGAAGCCTTTTTGCAGCTGATCGCTGAGATTGAGTGCGGTATCGGCGACTAATTCGATTTCCACCAGGGGGAAGTGGTCCATCAATTCAGCGACCAGCGGGCTCAGCCAAGTGTGGATAACCGTGTCCATCGCGCCGATCCGAATCCGCCCGACCTTGCTGCTGGTGGTTTCCAGGGACTGCTTGAGGCCCTGCATGGTTACCATCATCTGCTCGGCGTAATCGAGCACCTTCAAGCCGTCCGGGGTCAGGCTCACGCCGCGCGAGTCGCGCAGAAACAGCTTCACGCCCAGCTCGCTTTCGAGCACGGCGATGCGGCTGGAGATCGAGGCCTGGGTGGTGAACAGCTTCTCGGCAGTCAGGCGAAAGCTCTTGAGCTTGGCCACCCAGACGAAGGTTTCGAGGAACTTCAAATTCATGGGATCAACTTTTCTTATGCATGGATCGGTTTTTATTAGTTGGACGCCGCACCGGGCAAACGCCAAAAATCGAGCTATTCCACGATAAGCGTCGTGGGGGTGTCAGGACAAGTTGCGAGTTCTGCGTAAAGAATCCCACACTACAAAAACGATAAAGCCTACAGGAGCACCCACCGTGAGCCGTCTGCTACTGAATTGCGACATCGGCGAAAGCTTTGGCAACTGGACCATGGGTCTGGACGCCGAGGTCATGCCGTTTATTGATTGTGCCAACGTGGCCTGCGGCTTCCATGCCGGCGACCCGAGCATCATGCGCAAGACCGTCAGCCTGGCCCTCAAGCACGGCGTGCAAGTGGGGGCGCACCCGGCGTACCAGGACCTGCAAGGTTTCGGTCGGCGCTCGATGGCCTATAGCACCGAGGAAATCCAGGACCTGTTGCACTACCAGATCGGTGCCCTCGACGGCATCTGCCGGGCGCAAGGTGGGCGGGTCAGCTACGTCAAACCCCATGGCGCGATGTACAACGACATGATGGCCAACCCGGCGCAATTGCGCGCGGTGATCCAGGCCGTGGCCGCCTATGGCGACTTGCCGCTGATGCTGCTGGCCACCCGCGACAACCGCGCAGCCCAGGCGGTGGGCGAGGAATACGGCGTGACCCTGTGGTTTGAAGCCTTCGCCGACCGTGCCTACGACCACAAGGGGCACCTGGTTTCCCGCCAGTTGCCGGGTGCCGTGCACCACGACTCAACCACCATCGTGCAGCAAGCCCTGACGATTTCCCGTGGCGAAGCCCTGACCGCCAGTGATGGCAGCGCCTTGGTGTTGCAGGCCAATACCCTGTGCGTGCACGGCGATAACGCCAGTTCGGTCGCCGCAGTGCAGCGCATTCGCGAGGCGTTGAAGCCAGCATGAAGCCACGCATTGAAGTGGTGGCGATCGACTGCCTGATGGTGCGTCTGTTCGATGTGATTGCCGAAGCCAATATGCCGTGGATGCTGGCCGCCACCCAGCGCCTGCGCGACGGGTTCGGCGCGGCACTGGTGGATCTGGTGCCGTCCTACACCACGCTGATGGTGCATTACGACCTCACTGCGTTGAGCCCGGCCCAGGCACGGGAGCTGATTGGCCAGGCGCTGACCGACCTGCAACCCCAGGCCCAGGGCAGCGGCCAGTGCCACGTGTTGCCGGTGTGGTACGACCTGAGTGTCGGCTCCGAACTGAACCTGCTCAGCCAGCGCAGTGGCCTGGCGGTAGAGGAGGTCATCCGTCGCCACAGCGCTCACGAATACCAAGTGTTTGCCCTCGGCTTTGCGCCCGGGTTTGCCTTTATGGGCCTGGTGGACGAGATCCTTGCCACGCCACGGCTGAACACCCCACGTAAACGCGTGGCCGCCGGCAGCGTGGGCATTGCCGAACGGCAAACTGCCGCCTACCCGGTGGTGTCCCCCGGTGGCTGGAACCTGATCGGCCGCACCCCGGCCAAGCTGTTCGACCGTGCACGCGATGGCTACAGCCTGATGCAACCCGGCGATACGGTGCGCTTCGAAGCGGTCAGCCACGCCGAATTCATCAACCTGGGTGGCGATGACACGCCATTGGAGGCGCAGGCATGAGCCGCTTGTTGATCGAGGCCAGCACGCCGCTGTGCCTGTTACAGGACGCCGGCCGTTTTGGCGTGCGGCATCTGGGCGTGACGCAGGGCGGCGCGCTGGATTGGGTGTCGATGACCTGGGCCAATTGGCTGCTGGGGAATGCCCTGGATAAGCCCGTGGTGGAAATTACCTTGGGCGGGTTTACTGTGCAGGCCGAGGCGTATTGCTTGCTGGCCTTGGCCGGTGCGGATCTGGGCGCGTCTATCGATGAGCGTGCGATCAGCCCGGGGCGCAGTTTTATCCTGCAAAAGGGTCAGCGTTTGCGCTTTACCCAGCCGTTCAACGGTGCGCGCGCTTATCTGGCGGCACCGGGCGGGTTTGATGCGCCGGCTGTGCTGGGCAGTCGCTCCACGGTGGTACGTGAAGCGTTGGGCGGGGTGGACGGTTTCGGCACGGCGTTGGCCGTGGGCGGGCGCTTGACGTATTCCGGCGCGGGCGGCGCGATGAACGTGCTGAGTGCGCCTGATTTGCCCGCCAAGGCGCCACTGGAGGTGATAGTCGGCGCGCAGATCGGCCAGTTCAGCGGGCAAAGTTTGTTCGATGCGTTCAATACCGAGTGGGCCCTCGACAGTCGCGCGGATCGCATGGGCATGCGCCTGTTGGGCACGCCGTTGCAGTACCAGGGGCCGTCGTTGATCTCTGAAGGGATTCCACTCGGAGCCATCCAGGTGCCGCCGGATGGGCAGCCGATTGTGTTGCTCAATGACCGGCAGACCATTGGTGGCTACCCGCGATTGGGCGCGTTGACGCCGTTGGCGCTGGCGCGGCTGGCGCAGTGCCTGCCGGGGGATAAGGTGCGCTTGGTGCCGGTGGTGCAGGAGACGGCGCATCGGCAGCATGTGGAGTTTTTGCAGCGCTTCACCGCGGGCTAAAGATCACCGTAACCCAACATGTGGGAGCGGGCTTGCTCGCGAATGCAGGGTGTCAGTCAGTCCATCAATAACTGACCCACCGCTTTCGCGAGCAAGCCCGCTCCCACATTTGCCTTAGCGTTTACTTGGAGAGAAAGCGCATCCCTTCTTCCAAGCCGCGCAAGGTCAGCGGATACATCTGATCCTCGACCAACTCCCGCACGATCCCTGTCGAGGCCGTATACCCCCACGTGTCCTTCGGGTACGGGTTTATCCAGATCAGCTTCTTGTACTTGGCCATGAAGCGCTGCATCCACACATACCCAGGCTCTTCATTCCAGTGCTCGACGCTGCCGCCGGCCTGGGTGATTTCATACGGCGCCATCGACGCATCGCCGATAAAAATCACTTTGTAGTCAGCGCCATACTTGTGCAGCAAATCCTGGGTGGAGGTGCGCTCCGACGTGCGGCGCTGGTTGTTCTTCCACACCGATTCGTACACGAAGTTGTGAAAGTAGAAGTACTCCAAGTGCTTGAACTCGGTCTTGCAGGCCGAGAACAGCTCTTCGCAGATCTTCACATGGGCGTCCATCGAGCCGCCGATGTCGAACAGCAGCAACAGCTTGATGGTGTTACGCCGCTCCGGGCGCATCTGGATATTCAGCAACCCGGCATCGCGGGCGGTGTGGTCGATAGTGCCGTCGATATCCAGCTCTTCGGCCGCACCCTGGCGCGCGAATTTGCGCAGGCGGCGCAGGGCGATCTTGATGTTGCGCGTGCCCAGCTCCACTTGGTCGTCGAGGTTCTTGTACTCGCGCTGGTCCCAGACTTTCACCGCCTTGCCCTGGCGCTTGCCGGCGTCGCCGACGCGAATGCCTTCCGGGTTGTAGCCGCCGGAGCCGAACGGGCTGGTGCCACCGGTGCCGATCCACTTGTTGCCGCCGGCATGGCGTTCTTTCTGTTCTTCCAGGCGCTTCTTGAATTCTTCGATCAGCTTGTCCAGGCCGCCGAGGGACTGGATTTGCGCGCGCTCCTCAGCGCTCAGCGAGCGTTCGAACTCCTTGCGCAGCCAGTCTTCGGGGATCAGCGCCTGCAGGTGGTCGTCGAGCTTTTCCAGGCCGTTGAAATAGGCGCCGAATGCTCGGTCGAACTTGTCGAAATGCCGCTCGTCCTTCACCAGGATTGCCCGGGCCAAGTAGTAAAACTCGTCCATGTCGGCGAAGACCACGCGCTGTTTCAGCGCATTGATCAAGTCGAGCAGCTCGCGCACCGACACCGGCACCTTGGCGGCACGCATCTCATTGAACAGGTTGAGCAACATTATCGATTACCGCGACGGCTCATGAACGCCAGACGCTCCAGCAATTGCACGTCTTGCTCGTTCTTCACCAAGGCCCCGGCCAGCGGCGGGATGGCTTTGGTGGGGTCGCGTTCGCGCAGCACGGCTTCACCGATATTGTCGGCCATCAGCAACTTGAGCCAGTCGACCAGTTCGGAGGTGGACGGTTTTTTCTTCAGGCCTGGCACTTTGCGCACGTCGAAAAACACGTCCAGCGCTTCGCTGACCAGGTCTTTCTTGATGTCGGGGTAGTGCACGTCGACGATCTTTTGCAGGGTCGTACGGTCGGGGAAGGCGATGTAATGGAAGAAGCAGCGGCGCAGGAATGCGTCCGGCAGCTCTTTTTCGTTGTTGGAGGTGATGATGATGATCGGGCGTTTCTTGGCCTTGATGGTCTCGTCGATTTCGTAGACGTAGAACTCCATCTTGTCGAGTTCTTGCAACAGGTCGTTGGGGAACTCGATGTCAGCCTTGTCGATTTCATCAATCAGCAGAATCACCCGCTCCTCGGACTCGAAGGCTTCCCAGAGCTTGCCCTTTTTCAGGTAGTTGCGCACGTCGTGCACTTTGTCCACGCCCAGCTGCGAGTCGCGCAGACGGCTGACCGCGTCATACTCGTAGAGGCCCTGATGTGCCTTGGTGGTGGACTTGATGTGCCAGGTAATCAGCTTGGCGCCGAAGGATTCGGCCAGTTGCTCTGCGAGCATGGTCTTGCCGGTGCCCGGCTCGCCCTTGACCAGCAATGGCCGTTCCAGGGTGATAGCGGCGTTCACGGCCAGTTTCAGGTCATCGGTGGCAACGTAGGCCTGGGTGCCTTCGAACTTCATCGGTTATTCCTCGCATTCATCAATGCCCGGACTATACCGCGCAGCCCCGGCGACTGTGAACGCAGACGGGTTATTCAGTCTCTGAATGGACGGTCACGCGTGGCGGCTAACGGTTTTGTTCCAATGCGTATGCCCGCGCATCGGCTTTATCCCTGAGCTTGCTGCCGCCCCAGAGGGCGAGTGCGGCTAAAACCAGGGTGCCGAGGCTGATGAGGATCATCTGGCCAGCCATCGGCCCGCCGTGCATGGCGAATAGCCCTATTCGCACACAGCCGGAAAAGGCCCAGAGATAACCAAGAATTGTCAGTATCCAGCCGCAGATGCGCATGTTCAGTGTCCTTACCAGTGTTTGAACGTTGCTCGGCGGCACAATAAACCAGGGCTCAGCCTTGCGCCATGGTTGCCCTGCAGGCGTGTGGTTCACTCAGCACTGGGCTTGGGTTGTTCATAGCGCGCATTGAAGGCCTGGATAAACCCATTGCGCAAAATCGCCAACACTGCCGAGAACGCGCTGAGATTTTGCTGGTGCACGTTGCCGCTGAGTTCTACGCGGGTGGCAAACTGGTTTTTGTTCTGGTTCTTCAGCACCGTCTCACTGGTGCCGACCACGGCTTCCCAGATCGAGCGAAAGATATTCTTGTCCTTGTTCTCTACATCCTGTTTCCAATCGAACACTTCTACATCGCGCAGCAACGGTTTGATGTAACCGTTCAACTGGCCGTTGTCCGCCTGGGCTTCGACCACCAGCGCGCCGGTGCCGGCCTTGAAGTCGAATTTGCCGTAGGCCGAGGCGAAGTCATTCAGGCGCTTGAGCTGGATGTCTTTGGCGCGAAAGCGGAATTCGAAGTCTTCGAAATTGCTCAGTGGGTCGAAGGCGGCCGTGGCTTCCAGAGGGGCCTGCCCGAGCAGCAGCGCCTTGCCTTCGAAGCTGGCGTCACGTTTGCCCTTCACATCGACGACGTTGGTCAGGTTATAGATGCTGGCGTTGACCTCGGTGGCGTAGATATTCACCGCTGGCTTGGACGTGAAGTTGTGGAAGGCGATCTTGCCGTCCTGAATGCGCACTTCGTTGAGGGTAATCGGCAGCAATTTGCTCAATTGCTCGCGCCAGTCGGTGCCTTTACCGGTCTGGGAGGCCTGTTGGTTGCCGCCGTCGACGAAATTCAGCTCCGGCTGGAAGAACTGCGCCTCGGCGACCACCGCGTGGTCGTACCACAGCGAATGCCAGCTCACCGACAGGTCGATCACCGGCGCCTTGACGAACGGTACCGGCACCTTGCCGTCGACCTTGACGATCTGCAGGCCGTTGATCTTGTAGGCGCCGCGCCACAGGGCCACGTCAACGTCCGTGACCTGGCCGCGGTAATCGCCCATGTCGGCGAGCTTGTCGTTCAGGTAGTTGCGCACCAGGTAGGGCAGGGCGAGATCCAGAGCGATCAATACGACCACCAGTATGGCGACGATCCATAGCAGCCCACTGTAGCGACGTTTCATGTTCAGGTTCTCCATCGGTATAGGCGGTGGACCGCGTGTATTGGCGCAACGTTCCTCTGACTGGACGCCTCCCTACCTGAGGCATACCCTTGGAGCCTTATTGAAATTGCCTTAAGGACCCGTCATGAGCCGCATCTTTGCAGACAACGCGCACTCCATCGGTAACACGCCCCTGGTTCAGATCAACCGCATCGCACCGCGTGGCGTGACCATCCTGGCCAAGATCGAAGGGCGTAACCCGGGTTATTCGGTGAAGTGCCGCATTGGCGCAAACATGATCTGGGACGCCGAAAGCACCGGCAAACTCAAACCCGGCATGACCATTGTAGAACCGACCTCCGGCAACACCGGCATTGGCCTGGCGTTCGTCGCCGCCGCCCGTGGCTACAAGCTGCTGCTGACCATGCCGTCGTCCATGAGCATTGAGCGCCGCAAAGTGCTCAAGGCCCTGGGCGCCGAGCTGGTGCTGACTGAGCCGGCCAAGGGCATGAAGGGCGCTATCGAAAAGGCTGCCGAGATCCTCGCCAGCGACCCGGCGAGCTACTTTATGCCGGCCCAGTTCGAAAACCCGGCCAACCCGGCGATCCACGAGAAAACCACCGGCCCGGAGATCTGGAACGACACTGATGGCGCCGTGGACGTACTGGTAGCGGGGGTGGGCACCGGCGGCACCATTACCGGTGTGTCGCGCTATATCAAGAACATTGCCGGCAAGCCGATTCTGTCGGTGGCCGTTGAACCCTTCGCCTCGCCCGTGATTACCCAGGCGCTGGCCGGTGAAGAGATCAAACCCAGCCCGCATAAAATCCAGGGCATTGGCGCCGGTTTCGTGCCGAAAAACCTCGATCTGTCGATGGTTGACCGTGTGGAGCTGGTGACCGACGACGAATCCAAGGCCATGGCCCGGCGCTTGATGCAGGAAGAAGGGATTCTGTGCGGAATCTCCTGCGGCGCCGCCATGGCGGTGGCGGTACGTCTGGCCGAGAAACCGGAAATGCAGGGCAAGACCATCGTGGTGGTGCTGCCGGACTCGGGTGAGCGCTATCTGTCGAGCATGTTGTTCAGCGATTTGTTTACCGAGCAGGAAAACCAGGCCTGATCGGTTATCGGTGGCGGGCGGGGCCGACGTCTTCGCGGGCAAGCCCGCTCCCACATTTGATCTTCGCTGCTTTGAGCATCGTGTTCGCTTAACGGAACTGCATTAGGGCAAGCCCGCTCGCCATAAGGGTTCGACTCGCCACAGGGTTTTGATTTATGTCAGCCGGTCGGCCCAGGCCTTCTGCATAATGGCCCAACTGTTTATCATGGCCGGCTGCTACGTCTGGTTTCCCGTTGACGGGAGGTTGCTGGCCAGGCGCTTATTTCCAGGAGTTGCTGCATGACCTTTTCTTTGGCCGCCAAACTGTCGGTGCTGCTGTTGTTTATCGGCAGCACGCTGTATGTGCACCTGCGCGGCAAGGCCCGTTTGCCGATGTTGCGCCAGTTCGTCAACCATTCGGCGCTGTTCGCCCCGTATAACGCCTTGATGTATCTGTTCTCGGCTGTGCCGTCCAAGCCGTACCTGGACCGCAGCAAGTTCCCCGAGCTGGATGTGCTCAAGGACAACTGGGAAGTGATTCGCGAAGAGGCGATGCACCTGTTCGACGAGGGGTACATCCGCGCCGCCGAAAAGAACAACGACGCCGGTTTCGGTTCGTTTTTCAAGAAGGGCTGGAAGCGCTTCTACCTCAAGTGGTACGACAAACCGCTGCCATCGGCCGAGGCCCTGTGCCCGAAGACCGTGGCGCTGGTCAGCAGCATCCCCAACGTCAAGGGCGCAATGTTTGCGCTGCTGCCGGGTGGCAGCCACCTCAACCCGCACCGCGACCCGTTTGCCGGTTCGCTGCGTTATCACCTGGGCTTGTCCACGCCCAACTCCGACGACTGCCGCATCTTCGTCGATGGCCAGGTCTACGCCTGGCGCGATGGTGAAGACGTGATGTTCGATGAAACCTACGTGCACTGGGTGAAGAACGAGACGGAAAAGACCCGCGTGATTCTGTTCTGCGACATCGAACGCCCGCTGAGCAACCGGGTGATGACGCGCATCAACCGCTGGGTCAGCAAGCAATTGGGCCGCGCCACGGCGCCGCAAAACCTCGACGATGAGCGTGTGGGCGGGATCAACCAGGCCTATGCCTGGAGCAAGGCCTTCAGCGACAAGTTCAGCGGTGTGGTCAAGCAGTGGAAGCGCAAGCATCCAAAGGCCTACCGCATTGCGCGGCCGGTGCTGGCGGTCGTCGTGCTGGTGCTGTTGTGGAAGTGGCTGTTCGGTTAATTTGAAACGCGGTTAAAAATGTGGGAGCGGGCTTGCTCGCGAATGCGCAGTGTCAGTCGATAGATTAATTGACT
>NZ_LXJP01000104.1:0-8383 GCF_001728855.1 Pseudomonas sp. AP19
CGCGAATGCGGTCTGTCAGTTAAATATGTACTGACTGATACACCGCTTTCGCGAGCAAGCCCGCTCCCACATTTGGATTTCCAACTGATCGCAGAGGTGTACTAGTCGGCCGTTTTAGTGGCCTTCTCAGCCGCTACTTCCGCTTTGGTCTTGAGGTTCTTCAATTCTTCTCCAGCGCGCTCAATCTTTGTGCGCACGCTGTTCATTTCCTGGCGGCCTTGCTCCAGCTTGTCCTTGAACGAGCTGTGCCCGGTGACGCCGCGCACCAGGGCCACGCCGCCAATCGCCACTTGGATCAAGCCGAAGATCCCGCCACGGCGCAGGCCTTTGCCGAGCATCATCACGCCGCCGGCCACCGAGCCGATACGTTCCCAGCCATGCACGTTTTGAGTCGGCTGGCTGTCAAAGGGTGCGTGTTCAATGATAGGTCGCGGGATTTTGCTGTCGCTCATGATCTGTCTCCAACAAGGGCAAGTGTTAGTAGCTGACTGTTTGCAGGCGCCGGATGTTCCCAAAAAATCAGTACTTGGGGCCCGAGCGGGTGTTGTTGCCCTTGGCCAGTCGGTCATAGAGCACCACATTGACGGTGGCGGCGAGGTTCATGCAGCCGGTCGTCGGGATGTACACCACGTCTTCACACCAGTCGCGGATCTCTTTGTCGAGGGAGCCGTCTTCAGGGCCGAAGATATACAGCGCGCGGTCGGGGTGGGTGTATTCCGGCAGTGGGCGGGCGCCTTCGACCAGTTCTACAGCCACCGGTATACAGCCCAGCGGGAGGATTTTTTTCAGGTCATCGATACCGATCAGCGGAATGTCGTGGTGGACCTTCTTGGTGTCGGTGATGAAATCCCGGGCGCGCTCGTAACGCACGCCGGTGTAGAACACCGAGGCCACGCCGTAGCAACCGGCGGCGCGCATGACCGAACCGACGTTTTCGGGGGATTTGGGGTTATACAGACCGATGCAGCTGTAGCGTTTATTGCCCACGGGGAAGGGTGCCTTGCAGAAAAACGCCGATTATACGGCCTGGGAGTGAGGTGGTGCTTGGGCCATCGCTATCGCAGGCACGCCAGCTGCCACAATGGGAATGCGTTCCCCTGTGGGCGCTGGCTTGCCTGCGATGGCGGCCGGGCAGGCAGCGACGAACGTCAGTCGTCTTTCTTCATCAACCCCGCCAACGCCGCAAACGGGTTGTGCGTGGCCTTGGCGATGGTCGGGCTGCTGGTGGAGCCTTCGCCGAAATACTGCTGGTCGGTGTAGCGCGAGTGTTCGTTATCGTGGCAGTACAGGCACAGCAGTTCCCAGTTGGAACCGTCCTGCGGGTTGTCATCATGATTGTGGTTGCGGTGGTGCACGGTCAGTTCGCTCAGACGCTTGCCGGCGAATTCACGGGCGCAGCGGCCGCACACGTGCGGGTACATTTTCAAGGCTTTGTCGCGGTAGCCCATTTCCCGGTCGCGCTGGGCATCGGCGAGGATGCGGTCCAGTTTGGCGGTGTGGGAGGGCGGGTTGGTCGAGCTCATCATGGCTCCTGGCTATTTGGTGGGTCACGGATACCCTTGATTCTAGCCGCTCGCGCTGGAAAACACCGCTGGCTTTTTCAGCAACGGTACAGCCTGGCAGCGGCAATCGTTTGTAGTATCGGCTCACGCCATCCACTGGGATCTGAAACCTATGCGTCTGCACACATGGACCGTTGCACTCCTGCTCTGCGCCTTGACGGCTCAAGCCCATGCATTCTCCACCCCCAAACCCGGCCAGGTGATCGAAGTGTCCCTTGAGCAACTGCACCCGACTCAAGCCGTGGTGGGGTTCGATCAGATTTATTACAGCCTCGGGCTGTTCGCCGACAAGCCCGCCAAGGTCTTTGACGAATACTGTGAAACCAACGGGCAGGGCGCCGCCGATAACGTGCCGAAAAAGGCCGACTTGCAGCAGCCGGCGAGCTTCACCTGCAAGGACCCGGTGGGCACGCATCCCGAGGACATGAAAACCGTGGTGGTCGGCCCCGCAGGCCAGCTGTACCTGACTGACGGTCACCACAGCTTCACCACGTTGTGGGAAGTGCCCGGTGGTGGCCCTCAGTTGAAAATGTGGGTCAAGGTCACCGACGATTTCAGCAACAGCCCTGACCTGGCTACGTTCTGGCAGCGCATGGAGGCTGCCCGCAAAGTCTGGCTCAAGGACAACCAGGGCCACAGCCTGCCACCTTCACAGTTGCCGGCGCATTTGGGCTTCAAGAGCTTGCAGGACGACACTTTCCGCAGCCTGGTGTATTTCACGCGCAAGGCCGCTTACGGCAAGCCGGACGATGGCGCGATTGCACCGGAATTCCTGGAGTTCTACTGGGGCAACTGGCTGCGCACGCAGATTGACCTGAGCGCCTTCAACCTGAACAAGAAGGGCGGTTACAAGGATGCCATTGAAGCCGTGGCCAAGCGCATGGTCAGCCTGGCACCCGGCTCACTGGTCGGTGACAGTGGCTTTACCGCCCATCAATTGGGCGGCATGACCACGCTTGACCAACGAGAGCTGGAAAAAACCTTCGAAAAAAAAGTCCCGTACGTGATCGATTACCGCAAAGCCCGCAACTGACGGGGATTCAAAATGTGCAGGCTGGCGAGCTCGCGAATCCGCTCATTCAGGCTCAGACGCAGAGGCTGACACTCCGCCTTCGCGAGCGAGCCCGTGCCCACCTTGGGTCTGTGCTGTTTTAGCGGTTGTGTTGATCAGCCCTTGAGCTTTTCGGCAATCCAGATGGTATGCCGGGTGCCCTTGTTGCCATGGGCAAACACCTGCACTTCCTCGGCCTTGAAACCGGCCTTGCGCAGTTTGTCGCTGAACAGCTTGTCGGCGCTGGCCGACCATACCGCCAGCACGCCTTGGGGGCGTAAGGCCTTGGCGCAGGCGGCCAGTCCACCGGCGGAGTACAGCCAGCTGTTGGCCTTTTGCGTGAGGCCTTCGGGGCCGTTGTCGACGTCGAGCATGATTGCGTCAAAGCCCTGCGGCTCGGCCTGCAGCACGTTGGCCACGTCTTCCATGCGGATCACCGTGCGCGGGTCGAGCAGCGGGCGGCCGGACTTTTCTCCCAGCGGCCCACGGTTCCATTCCACCACGCCGGGCACCAATTCGGCGACCACCACTTCGGCGCTCTTGCCCAAGTGTTTGAGGGCCGAGGCCAGGGTAAAACCCATGCCCAACCCGCCGATCAATACCCGCGAACCCGGGCGCCCGGCGACTTTACGGCAGGGGATCTCCGCCAGCGCGTCTTCGGAGCCGTGCATGCGCGTATTCATCAACTGGCCGCCATCGCCGCCCTGGATCTTGATGACAAAATCCTCGCCGTATTCGAACAGGCACAAGGCACCGCCGTTGTCGGGGATCGGAGTGGTGTCCAGCAGAACGAAACGTTTCATGGAAATCTCATTGGGAAGGGCATTCTTGCGCGGTTGGGAGTAGCCTTAGGGCATTCCGGTCAGGCCATGGAGCCATCGATGAAGTGCAGCATTCTAACGGTCATTGTGTTGAGCGCGCTCACATTGGGTGCGGCGCAGGCGCAAGAGGTGCAAACCGTGCCGGTCGCACCCGCGCCAACCCCCGGCGCGCCGAGCACACCAACACCGACGCTGTATCCGCAAGTCACCCCGCCTGTCGCGCCTAAAGCCACGGCGAACGGTTCACCTGCGTTGGTGCCGATCGTATTACCGACACCGCCAAAAGATCAGACGGTGCCCGGCCTGCTGCAAAACGACAGCAAACCCAAGACCCCTGGCGGTTAAAACTGTTGAGACAGTAATTGCCCGTCGGCCATGCGCAGGCGCTTGGACAAGGCGATGGCAATCGCGCGGATGATCTTGGCCGCCACCCTGGGGGCTTCGTTAAGCATTTTTTCCAGGGAATCCTTGCCCAGGTTCAGCAGCACGCTGTCACTTGCCGCGAGGCAACTGGCAGAACGCCGTTCGCCATCGAGCACCGCCATCTCGCCAAACGCCCGGCCACTGCGCAGGGTGGCGATGGTCACGCGCTGGCCTTCGTGGTTGGTTTTCTGCACGGCCACCTGCCCACTGTGGAGGATGCACATGAAGGTGCCGGCATCGCCCTCAAGGAAAATCACCTCGCCCTGGGCAATGTTGCTGATATTGAAGTAGCCCGCCGCCACGTGGAAATCTTCCGGCAACAAGGGGTCGAACAGGCCGCAGTCCATCAGCATGTCGCGGATTTCATTGTTGAGTAGCGTGGGTTGGGGCATGACTAATCTTGATCCATCAATCGAGTAGGCGGTCCTGTGTTCAGACAGGACCGCCGCGCGAAGTTCCTAAATCAACCCCAGCGCCTTGAACACAAAGGCATATTCGAGTGCTACGTCACGTAATCCCTGGTAACGGCCGCTCATGCCGCCGTGGCCGGCGCCCAATTCGGTCTTGAGCAGCAGCAGGTTGTCGTCCGTCTTGGTGTCACGCAACTTGGCCACCCACTTGGCCGCTTCCCAGTACTGCACGCGGCTGTCGTTGTAACCGGCGATCACGAGCAGGGCCGGATAGGCCTGGGCGCTGACGTTTTCATAAGGCGCGTAGGCCTTGATGCGCGCATACACCTCAGCTTCTTCGGGGTTGCCCCACTCGTCGTACTCGGTGATGGTCAGCGGCAGCTCCGGGTCGAGCATGGTGTTGAGCACATCGACGAACGGCACTTCGGCGATGGCCGCCTGGAACAGCGCCGGACGCTGATTGAGCACCGCGCCGATCAACAGGCCGCCGGCACTGCCGCCGCTGATGGCCAGTTGCTTGGAGGTGGTCAGCCCCGCGCCGATCAAGTGCTCGGCGCAGGCGATAAAGTCGCTGAAGGTGTTCTGTTTGTGTTCCTGCTTGCCGTTGCGGTACCAGGCTTCACCCAACTCGCCGCCACCGCGTACATGCGCAATGGCAAACGCCACGCCTCGGTCCAGCAGGCTCAGGCGCGCATGCGAGAACCACGGGTCAAGGCTTTGGCCGTAGGCGCCGTAGCCGTACAGGTACAGCGGCGTCGGCTGGCCCAGTTGGTCGCGCTTGACCACCAGGCTGATCGGCACCTGGGTGCCGTCGGCCGAGGTGGCCCACAGACGCTGGCTGACGTAGTCGTCGGCGTTGAACACGCCAAGCACCGGGGTTTCCTTGAGCACGACTTGCGCACCGCTCGCCAATTCCAGCTGGCGCACCTGGGCCGGACGGTTCAGGGCTTCATAACGCAGGCGGATCTTGTCGCTCGGGAATTCCAGGCTGTTCTGCACGTAAAGGCTGTAGGCGGCGTCAGGCAATTCCACCCGATAGGTCGGCAAGCCCTGTGGGTGCACTTCGATCACCGGCAGGCCGCCGATGCGCAGGCTCAAGGTCATCGCGCTGGCGTTGAGGGTCACGCCATCGAGCATCACATCATCGCTGTGGGGGATCAGGTTTTGCCATTGGTCTTCGGTCGGTACACCGCCGGTGTCGGCGGCGACGAACAGCGCATAGTTGATGCCGTCGCGGTTGCTGCGGATAAACCAGGTCCATTCGCCGTCGCGCATGCCGTGGTCGACATCGTATTCATGGTCCTCGACCCGTGGCGCCAGGCAGGTGAAGTCCAGGTGCGGCTGGTCAGCGTCCAGGGCCCAGATTTCGCTGGTGGTCTTGCTGCCCAGGGCCAGCAGCAACTGGCGCTCGGAGCTGGAGCGGTAGCAATGCAGGAAGAAGCGTCCGTCAGGCTCGTGGAACACTTCCTGCGCCGCGGTACCGTCCAGGCGGTAGCGATACAGTTTGTGCGGGCGGTGGGTGTCGTCCAACTCGCCGAAGAACAGGGTCAGGCTGTCATTGGCCCAGGTCATGCTGCCGTCGCAGTCTTCAAACTCCAGTTCGCTGACTTTGCCGCTGGCCAATTCCTTCACGTACAGGGTGTAAATCTCTTCACCACTGGTGTCGAGGCTGTAGGCCAGGCGCTGGTGGTCGGGGCTGATGCTGAACGCGCCGAGGGAGAAAAAGCCGCCATTGGCCAGGGCGTTGGGGTCGAGCAGCAGTTCTTCGCTGTTTTCGTCCACCCCATTGCTGTCATCCGTCGGACGGCGGCAACGGTAGTGGCGGGCATATTCGTCACCCGCCGTGGTGCGCGTGTAATACAGGTACGGCCCCCACGGTGAGGGCAGGGACAAGTCGGTTTCGAGAATGCGGCCCTTGATCTCTTCGAACAGGGTTTCGCGCAGGGCTGCCTGGTCGGCGAGCTGTGCTTCCTGCCAGGTGTTTTCGGCCTTGAGGTAATCGAGGACTGGCGCCGTGTCACGCGCTTGCAGCCAGGCGTACGGGTCCTGGCCTTCGGCCTTGCGGGCAATCGGGGCGGCAGTGAGGGGGGACGATGAAGGCATGGACTACTCTCTGTCTGGCAGATGGTGGCAGGCATTGCAGCCGAGACACGCAAAAGCCGTTATCATAGCCGCCTGTTTGCCTACCTTGCCATGGACACCATGACCGAGAACGACTATCTGACCGCTTGGGGCCTTTACGCCTTCGCCGCTTTGGGCTGCCTGTTGGTATGGTGGCGCATGACCCGCTGGATCTGGCGCTGGCTGCGCGAGCCGCTGCAGTTGCTGATGGCGGTGCTGCTGTTGAGCCCGACCATCGTCGACCCGGTCAAGACCCAGTTTGCACCCGCAGTGGCGATCACCGCCCTTGATTTGGTGCTGCATGTGGGCAATAACGCCTGGCGCGCCATCTCCGACCTGTTCATGTACACGCTGATCGCGTTGGGCGTGTATATCATCTTTGTGTTGATCCGCTGGCCCATCGAGCGCGCCGCCAACGCCCGACGTGAGCGCAAGGCCGCTGCCGATGCGGCCCTGGCCGCCGAGCCGGTGGACGAAGACGACGAGCCTTACCGTCGCCCGGCGCCGGTCAGCGGTATGCGGGTCGAACCGCGCCTTTAACGTTGTACGCCCTGCAGCGAGAGCCCTGGCATGTGTGAATTATTGGGCATGAGTGCCAACGTCCCCACCGATATCGTGTTCAGCTTTACCGGGCTGATGCAGCGGGGCGGGCGTACCGGCCCCCACCGCGACGGTTGGGGCATCGCCTTTTACGAAGGCCGTGGCCTGCGTCTGTTCCAGGACCCGGCCGCCAGCAGCGAGTCGGAAGTCGCGCTGCTGGTGCAGCGTTACCCGATCAAAAGTGAGGTGGTGATTGGCCATATCCGCCAGGCCAATGTGGGCAAGGTGTGCCTGTCCAATACTCATCCGTTCGTGCGCGAGCTGTGGGGGCGCAATTGGTGCTTCGCCCATAACGGCCAATTGGCCGACTTCAACCCGCGCGCCACGTTCTACCGCCCGGTGGGTGATACCGACAGCGAAGCGGCCTTCTGTGACCTGCTCAACCGCGTGCGCGAAGCCTTCCCGGAACCGGTGGACATCGAACAAGTGCTGCCGGACTTGATCGCTGCCTGCGCCGACTACCGCAGCAAAGGCGTGTTCAACTGCCTGCTCAGCGACGGCGACTGGCTGTTTTGCTACTGCTCGACCAAATTGGCGCAGATTACCCGGCGCGCACCCTTTGGCCCGGCGCGTTTGAAAGATGTCGACGTGATCGTCGATTTTCAGGCCGAAACCACGCCCAATGATGTAGTGACGGTGATCGCGACCGAGCCGTTGACCGACAATGAAAACTGGACCCGCTACGAACCGGGCCAATGGAGCCTGTGGCGACGCGGTGAATGCGTCAGCCAGGGCATCACCGAGTAAGGATATCGACCATGTTGCTGAGTTATCTGCGGTTGGTGCTGTTTGCCATTGGCTTGTTGGTCGGCGTGCAGGTGCCGGGGTTTATCAACGACTACGCCAAACGCGTCGAGGCCCACCTGATCGAGGCGCAGACTGGCCTCAGCGGGTTTGAAAGCACCGCACGGCAGTTTTTCAATGGTGACTTGAAGGCGTTGGTGGCGCATTACCGTGCCAGTGACGACCCGGTGTTCCAGAGCGATGCCAACAGCCTGGGCACGATGCTCGATCGCCAAGTGGCGTTGGACAAGCAATTCCAGGCCATGCAAGGCCCGTGGTACATCCGTGCCCTGCAAGTGGCGGTGGCTGCCGACCCGGCGATTCGCCTGGAAACCTGGAACGGCTACAGCTACCAGATCCTGCTCACGCCGCAAGCCATGGGTTGGGGCCTGGGCGGGGCGATGTTGTTGTCATTCGGCATCGAGTGCCTGTTCCGCCTGATCGACTGGGTGGTGTTGGGCGGCAAGCGCCTGCGCCAGAGCCGGCCGATTGAAGAGCGTGACCTCAAAGGCCTCTGAAGACTGTCGCAAATCTAACTGTGGGAGCGGGCTTGCTCGCGAATGCGGTCTGTCAGTTAATTCATGTGTTGACTGATACACCGCTTTCGCGAGC
>NZ_LXJP01000105.1:0-8121 GCF_001728855.1 Pseudomonas sp. AP19
AGGTCACCGTTGTCCAGGCCGACGGCCAGGGTTAGGTCACCAGCATCAGCGGTGCCCTTATACTTACGAACTCGGCCATCGCGCAGTGACGTAAAGGTCACGGAGCTGAACGTGTCGCCAAACTCGCCCAGGTCTTCCACTTCGCCAATTTCGACGTAGGTGTCTGCCTTGTAGAGCGCTTCGGTGTCTGCGCCGTTCTTGCTGCCGATGCTGATTCGGCAGCCGGCGGCTGTGTTGAGGTTGTCGTCGGCCATGGGGGTTCCTCCAAGGGCACATTGGATAAAGCCGCGGTGCGGCCGGGTATTGGGTTCAGTGGGTGGTGATGACGCGGACCGTGACCGATCCTTGATACGTGACGCCGTCAGGTTCGCGCTGGGAGTCTGCTTGCTCGACCCTGACCGAGACGGCGCGCCCGACGGTCAACGGTAGCCGGCGCTCGTCCAGGGCCGCGACAACCTCACCGAGGATGCGCTTCACCTCGGCCTGGCCGTGGGCGTCTGACCAGACCGACAGGTAAACCAGCCGCTGCTCGCGCTTCCGGCCGGCAATCGGTGAAGTGTTGGTGGAAATCTCCCGGTCAATCGAGACATACGGCATGGGGGAATCCATGGGCGCGCCGTCGTGGACAGGGCAAGAAACTTCCGCTGTCAGCCTGGCAAAGATTGCCTCCTGCAGCGCAACAGACGGATCAGCCATTGGACAGCCCCTTGCTCGCCTTGAGCAGTGTTCGCCCAATGGCTGCCTTGATGCTGGCCACGACATACTCCCGGTTCACGTCCTTCGCTGGGCGAAGCCATGGGTGAGCGGGCCGCGCCGGGATGTCCGGGTACTTGCCGAAGAAGTGCGCGCCATCCGCCTTGTTGGTAGGCCGACGGCTGCGCCCTCCCGCTCGCTTGTTCCCGGTGTAACCCTTGGTGCCGTACTCGATAAAGCGCAAGTAGAAGAAACGCTGCTTGTTCTTCTTGCCCCTGATACCGATCTGGGCGTCGAGGCCGCTTTGCGAAACGAAAACCGTCAGAGCAGCAGCGGCGGCGCCCGTGTCTTTCGGGATCAGGCTTTTCATCGTGGAGAGAATCCGCTCGGCACTGTCGCGCATTACCGGCGCCAGCTCGTTATCCATGGTCGCGTGGATGTTGCGCAGCGTGCGGCGCAACTTGAAGTCACCGGACATGCGCGATCGGCGGGCGGCCATGGCCTACTCCTTGGGCTTGGCCGGCTTCTCAGCGGCGGGCGCTGCTTCGGGTGCTGGCTCTACCAGGCCGCGCGCAACAAGATCGGCGCCGAGTCTGGCATCGACCACAAACTCATCACCCTTCTCTCGGTCACCAGTGGCGCCAGACAGGGTTCCCAGGGCAACAACTTTCATAATTCACCTCTATGGATTGGGTACGTTTGAACAGAGCAGCCGAAGCATGTCGCGCTCGTTGTTTGGGAGCGCGGCTTCGATCAGGTAGGTGGTGGTGATTCCGTTCGCCGTGTGCACCAGGCGATTGCCTGCGAGAGCGTCCGCGCGCGGCCTGACGCGTATCTCCGCGGTAACCACCGCCTTCAACTGCTCAGCGACTGGTGCGGTCCGGCCCGTGGGCATGGTGATCTCAGCCCAAAGTTTTACGAGCTCCACCCACGAAGTGTCGAAACCGCCCGTTTTGTTTTTCGTCAGAACTGGTTTGAACATGATGCATCGATGACGCAATGGGCCGGCTCTCATCAGACCCCCATGCCGATACGGTACGGCGCCAGCAACGACTTGCTGGTCAGCGGCAGTTCGGTCGCAATTGTTCCGGTCACAACCTCTTCACGGTTGGCATAGAGGTGACCAAGCTTCAGCAGACACGCCGCTTCGATAGCCTTATTCACCACCAACCCACGAGCCGCCCTGGCTACCGACTCCAGCGTTTCAGCGAATATAAACCGCACATCGGCCTCCGCCTCCGATCGCTGATCAGAATCTTCAATAGCCTGGGCGGCCAGCATCGATACGTCATAATCGACCACCGCGGCTGCTCTTTTGGTGGGAGCTGACAACCGCGCGGCGTCCAAGGAGGCCTGATCGGCATAGAACGAGCGATTCAAGTACGCCATTGCTGCCGCTTCAGCGCCATCCAGCTGGGATTGCACCAGGTCCTGGTCTTCGCTTTCAGCGCGCAAGTGCTTCATGGCCAGCTCGATGTCGATCACGCTCATGATTATTTGGCCTTGTTTTTCAGCTCGGGTTTCGGCTTTTGGCTTACCTCTGGAGCGGCTTTGTTATCCGCTTCCTTGGCCTGTTTGTTTTCGGGCTCGGGTGCCTGCTTCACGTCGTAATCCTCAATCAATCCGTTCCGATGAAGCTCCTTGGCGCGGAACTCATCGACGGTAATGGAACGGCCTTTCTTCACGTACTCACCCACGTTCAGAAAGCCCTTTTTGGTTGTCACTTCGATGTCTGGCATTTGCACACACGCCCGGTCACCCGGGCGCGCTCCTTGGATTATTGAGGAATTAAGGCGTTGGGTCTTCGAATTCGCCGTGCACGAAGGATTCCGGACGGTACACCGCCAGCGCCAGACGCTCTTCGGCACGGATGGTGACCATGTTGGTGCGGAAGTTGTCGCCGTCTTCGGTCGAAACCTCGACGGCTGCGTCTTCGCGGTCGAACACCTGGGCGGCGATATTCATTGCGCCCACGAGGAACTCGCCTTCAGGAACTGCGTTGCTGTCCACCACCGGCAACTTCCAGAGACGCTGGACGCCACCTTCCTGAACGTTGACCCAGATGTAGGATCCGGTGCTGTCCTTGGTCAGTTCGATATCGGCCCAGTCGACCGGGTTCAGCGCGATGGCCGAAGCGCGGTATTCAGCGACCCGCACTTGCAGGATCGCGCGGCGCAGGGTGTCGATCTTGGTATCGCCTGCCTTGCGCAGCGCTTCGTTGAACGTGGTGGCTTGCGGGATCAGGCCCAACAGGTTCTGGCCGGTGCCGTCACCCGCGAGTATCTGCTCTTCTTCTTTGTACTTCAGGCCGTAGATTGCACGGCCGTTGATGTAGCTCTGCAGCAACGGGATATCCGACAGCACCTGTTTCGATGCTTTGAACCAGTGAGCGATGGTTTTGACCGTGGTTGTGACCATGCCGAACGACAGATCGGATTGAGCCTTCAGCGCGCCCTCGCCTGCCTGAGGCGCCGCCATGTTCTGGAAACCCGTCTCTTGCACGAACTCGACGGCGTTGGATGCGGTACGGCCGGGCATGATCAGATCACGGATGGTGAACTGACGCTCTGGATCAGTGATGATCCCAGCAACGCGGGTAGGCTGAATGCCCACGCCTACGCCGCCAGTGCCGGTGGTGGCGCTGGTGATATTGGTGACAGCCTTCAGATTCAGGCGAGCGATACCGCGACCTTTCGTGGTCAGCGCCTGGTAGTCATCCGAGTCGGACAGCTGCTCGCCAACGGATTTTTGCTCAGTTGGGTCGTTCGCAGCGAAGCGGCGAGCCATCTTCTGCTCAATGTCTTGCAGTCGATCCTGCAAACCCAGGCCATCCTTTACCAGGCCGTCGAGAACGTTCTTGGTTTCGGTCAGGATAGTGCCGTGTTCTTTGATTTCCTTGTTGGCTTTCTCGGCGAAAGCCTTGATTTCCTGGTCGCGTTGATCAAGGAGATCATTCACTGCTTTCAACTGGACCTTGTCGTCGGCATGCTCCTTGCGTTGCATCTGACGGTTTTCGGCGCGAGCCTGGTTGCTCATGGCGTTATGCATGGTGAATCCTCAAAACGAAGGGAGGGACAGTGCCGGGCGCGACTTGAGCGCCTCGACCACTTCAATTGCTGCCAGGTCGCCCGCGGACTCGCTCCGGAGCAGATGCTGCAGTCCGCGATGGGCAATCACCGCGGACTGAGTTTTCGAGAAGCCTGCCTCGCGCAGGAGCAGCTCAAATTCGGGTAGTGAAGGCAGGCCGCCGTGGGCAAGCTTCGACTTGATAGTGTCGGTGCGCGCCTCGTCGTTGGCCGGCACGGTGACAATGGAAATTTCCACCAGATCCAGCTTGGTCAGCGTTCGTATTCGGGTCTTCTCGTCGAAGGTCGATTCACGCACGTAGTAGCCAATGGAAAGACCGGTGATGGATCTTGATTGCATGCCTCGCATGGCGATACGCGCATACGGCGCATCGGCCAGCCACAACTCGCCATCACCGAACAAGCCCTTGGTATCCTCTTTCAAGGTATCCATGGACCAGGAACCGATTGGCTCGCCCGTGCGGTGCTGCCAGAGCACTGGCAATGCTCGACTTTTCGCCTTGAGATCAGCGATCGACTCGAGAAACGCCCCGGGCGCCACCACCTCGTTGTAGCTGTCGACGACACCAAACACCGATCCGTAGCCAGAAAAAAGGCCGTCATCGCTGACAGCCTTTACGTCGTAGTCAAAAGAGCGGTACTTCACCGCCAGGGACTGGTCTTTGCGTTTCATTCCTGGTTCCCCTTGGGTTTGTCATTGAGCCAGTCCAGCAGTGCGGAACGGGCTTGCTGGGCATCGCCAGCGCCTTCCCCTAGCTTGTTGATCGGCAGCATGTTGGATTGAACGGTGAGCTTCGCGGCGTTACCGCCCATGGGCGCAAGGTTCTCCTTGATCCGGCAGTCGTCGCGGGTATAGATGCCGTTTTGTGTCATGGAGCTATAGAACGCGGCGCGAGCAGCGCTATCGGCACGAAGCAAGCCCTCTGGGTTGAACTTTGCGTAAAATCGGCGGCGCTCATCAGGGCGCAGCAGGCGACGATTAATGCTCTGCTCGATGCGCTTCATCCAGGGAAGCAGCGTGAAGCTCAGGAAACCGAGCATCTGCTGCTCCATCCCGGTACCCCAGCTAGTGCTGTTCGACGTGTGGCCGACCATCCAAGGCGGAACACGAAACCACCTGCAGATCTCTTCGACGTTGAAGGCGCGGGTTTGGAGCATTTGTGCATCTTCGGGCGTCATGGACACCTGCTGATATTTCATGCCAGCTTCCAGCACCATCGTCTTGCCAGTGTTCACCGCGCCGGCGAACTTGGCAGCCATGTCCTCTCGAATGTCCTCCCGCTGGGCTTTGTTCAGAATCTGGTCAGTGGACAGAACGCCGCCGAGTTTCATCCCGTTGGCAAACATCTTGCTGGCCGACTCATCGGCAGCCATGGCAGCGCCGAATACATTGCGGCCCATGGCGAGCGGGCTCAAGCCGCACATGGGGTCGGTCCCGAAACCGCGCGTGTGCATCATCTGCTCATCAAGCAAGGTATGGGGCTTGCCCTCGCTGTCAATGAACCGGTATTCGATCGAGCCGCTGCTCGTGCGCCGTGGCGGGGAAACCGACTGAGGGAGGATAAACTCCAACGAAGAGAGATCTCGCCCCACCAAATGAGGCTCGTTAAAGCTGTTGCCGCTGAGCAGCAAGCTGGCCACCACACATTCCCAGAACTCAACAGGGGTTTGGTCGGCGTTCGGCTGCTGGCTGATCACCCGGTGTACAGGGTGCGAAGTGGCTACCTCCGGCACACCGTTCTTGTCTTCATATAGAGCGATCGGGAGGGTGGCCAGGGTTTCTGCGATTAAGCGTACGCAGGCCCAAACAGTCGAAAGCTGAAGCGCCGTCTGCTGGCTCACCGTTTTACCCGAGGCGGAATCAGTGCCGTAGTAACCATTCCAGAATGAAGCGTCGCCCAGCCCAATACGGCGACCTACCCAACCAGCGAGAGAGGATTTTACAAACCCAGGCTCAGCGGACTTGAATAGAGCCTGGCGCAGGACTGATTTGATAGGTTTACTCACCGGTCAGCCCCTTGCGAATGAACCCAGCGGCAGCCAAGAACGATACTGCCCCTGCGATCAGGGACCACCCGAGGCCTGCCAGGACAAAGACGCCGGCCACAAACAGGCACAGCGCGGCCACGGCCGCAACGATGAAGAGGATCAGGCCTGTATCCATGTGTTCGTTATCCAACAATGATAGGTTTCGAAAAGAAGTCGCTGATGTTGCCGCTATTGTCGTTGACCAGAATTAGCGCTCTGCCGATGGCCATGATCATAGCAACCGCTCCGTCGATCTTGTTGTCCTCGCCCTGCTTGATTGGCCGCACCACATCATCGTTCCCAGGCATGTTCTTCCCAATCACGTTGGCAACACACCAGGTCATGATTGGGTGCCCGTCATGGTGGAAGCGTCCAGCCGTTATCGCTGCTTCAAGCTCTTTCATGGGGTCGGACATGTTGGTGTAGTTTTGCGTAATCGTGATCGGACTGAAGCCTTCGTCATCGAGGTCGTGGCTTAGGCCAGTTGCGCCGTGCGGATCGATTGGGCATTCGCGCACCGGTGCCTGGTGATTGGCTTCTTTGGTGTCTTCTAGAATTTCGCGGTAATCGATTTCCGCGCCATCGGTTATATCCAGGTCCTTGGAATTGACCCAAGCCTGGAACCGTTCGGACATGCGCTTGTTGTCGCTATCGTAAGCAGTGTCGTAAGGCACCCAGAACTTGGGCGCCACGCTGTAGTAGTGGGTCTTGCCATCTATGACCCTCCAGAAAAGTCGAGCCCGTGAGTTCATATCTAGTTTTCGCGCCAAGTCGAAGCCCGCAATCCACTCTTGCCCCTCGAATTGCTCAAGGGTGAGAGTGGTGTCTTCGCAGGATTTCCAGTCCTCCATGTTGAAAAACCCAGATTTGGCGCTCACCCAGAGGTTCAGGTGCTTCGTCTTGAAGGTGTTGGCAAAGCGGGCCGAGCGAATGGCCCTGGCCTGCTGGCTTTCCAGGTACTCCTGAAACACCGATACGCCATGGTTCGGATTGGCCTTGGCCAGCATCTTCGGGTCAGTCCAGTCGTCCCCTTCGTCCAGCGTCCAGATCCAGCCGAACAACTCCTCATCCGGCACAGTACCGGCCAGCATCTCGACGACCTGGCGGCGCTTGTCGTAGCACGGGCCTTCAATGTCGGCGCCGGCGGTGGTGATGATGAACATCAACGGCTGACGCCGGGCGCCCATGCCTGTGAGCATGGTGTCGTACTGTGCGGACGTTGGATGCTCGTGGTACTCGTCGACGATGGCGCAGCTTGGCGATGCACCGTCGCCAGGGTTACCGATCAGTGGCTCGAACCGGCTGAAGTCGGATGGGATGTTCATGTTCGAGGCATTCACCTCGATGCCGGCGGCCTGAATCAGCATCGGTGATTTGCTGACCATGAGCTTGGCAGGCCTGAAAACCTCCCAAGCCTGCTTCTCAGTGGTCGCGCCGGCGTATACCTCAGCACCGAATTCGCCATCGGCGACAAACATGCTGATGCCCACGCCACCGGCAACAACCGATTTGCCGTTTTTCCTGGGCACTTCCCAGTAGCTTTCACGGAAACGACGGTGCCCGCCCTTCTTCTTTACCCAGCCGAATGTCACGGCCAGGCCAAAAAGCTGCCAAGGCTCGAGCGTGATCAGCTGACGCTTGAATGCCCACTCGCCCTTGGTGTGCGGGAGCAGCTGCATCAGCTTGAGCTTTTTCTCTGCCTTCGCAGGGTCGAACTTGAAACGGAAGCCGCGCTTGCGGCTCGCCGCCAAGTCGTCGAAGTGGCGCTGCACCGCCTGGTGTATGTAGCGGCACGCCGGAACCTTCCCGCGAAGCAATGACCGGCCCCACGCCGTTGCCTTGTCGACATTGGGGTGGGCAGATTTGGTCATCAGGTTCTCAGCAGGTTGGCAAATTCGTTGGTTTCTTTCTCCTTATTTCCGCCGATCAGTCGTGTGCGACTGGCCGGGTCCAGGCCCAGCATCGAACCGAACGTCACCATCTGGCGCATTGTTTCGTTCGCGGCGGTAAGTGCGGGGTTCTTCATCGGTCCACCAGTGGCCCCAGTGACGACGATGCCATGCAGCTGGATCGATTCCTGCGCAAGGCGCCAGTTGTCGTAGGCGCTACAGAAGGCCTCAACGTTGTGCAGGTCCGTGATCGCCACCACGTTCTCCCGCAACAGCTCCGGGACAATCATGTTCCACATGGTGGCTGCGCGCGGGCTGAACCACTCGGGCGGGTCGATCTGGGTGATCTTGGAAAACTGCGGTTCGGCTGTGTTCAGCGCGCGCTTGCCAGGGTTTCCGGCGAGTGCTTTCTTGGCCGTTGGCTT
>NZ_LXJP01000106.1:0-8000 GCF_001728855.1 Pseudomonas sp. AP19
AAGGGCGCCATACTCCGCTGGAGCTCCCAGCCCACCTGGCCATTTTTACCCAGCAATAGAATCTTCATACCAAACGCTCGGAATAGTGCTTCACGACCCATTCGCGGCAAGAGCCGGACTGGATATTGATGACGGGTTCATCCGTCCAGACGATTAACGTGCGAGCAACCTGCCCCACCGCCCCACTTCAGTAAGCCGACAGTATAGAGCCGCAACCATGGCAAGGCAGGTGTGCATGGACATTAACCCTTGGCCCGGGCAAAGGCGAACCCAACGACCAACCAACAATCCATGGAGCAGCGCGTCGCTATTTGCAAAAATCCAAACAAGCACTCAGCAATCCAATAAAAAATGATGTATTTTACAAATATCGATAGATCAATTCGCAAAATGCGACAAAGGTCATAATGCCCAACCCAGACTTTTTCGGATTGGATGCGCCCATTGTTTGGGATACGCACTCAGCCTACCAGCACCTTCACGCACTCGAACAAGCCGACACCAAGCGCACGGCCGAACGCAGACTGCACGAGCTGGGCCTGCTGCCCGCCGAGCTGACGGTGCAAAACCTGGAGGATGAGCGGGGGCGCCCGCCCACCCAGTCGGTCCTGACGTGGGACATTGAAAGGGCCCGCGCCAAGCGCAGGCTGGTGATATTCGCGCAATTGTTCCGCACTGCGGATGGGCAAGACTTTTTACACGCCAACGACGCCAGAGGCGCCCGCTACTGGCTGCCACTCGGCGCCGTACCGCTCGATGCTGAGGCGCTGGCGATCGCCCTGAAACGTTTGCAAACACATATCGCCAAATTCGTCGTGATTTTTCCAAGCGGGCGCCTCACCGCTGTATGCAGGCACACCGACGCGCCCGCCAACGTAGAGTTCGGACTGCTGAGCTATGCGCCGGTACTGGACAAGAGCACGTTCAACGCGTCACGCGCCCCGACACGCCCCCTTGCGCCTCATCTCAAACAGCTTGAAGCGCAGAGCGTGCAAATCATCCGCGAAGCCGTGGCCGAGTCCGAGAACCCGGCGATGCTGTATTCCATGGGTAAAGACAGTGCGGTCATGCTGCACCTTGCCCGCAAGGCCTTTTACCCCTCGCTGCCGCCCTTTCCATTGCTGCATGTCGACACACGCTGGAAGTTTCAGGAAATGTACCTGTTCCGCGACTACATGGCGCGTGAGAGCGGCATGGACCTGCTCGTGCATACCAACCCCGATGCGGTCAGCAAAGACATTAATCCCTTCGACCATGGTTCTGCGCTGCACACTGACCTGACCAAGACCGAAGGCTTGAAGCAAGCCCTGGATAAATACAAGTTTGACCTGGTATTCGGTGGCGCCCGCCGCGACGAAGAAAAATCGCGCGCCAAGGAGCGCATTTTTTCGTTCCGCAGCCAAACCCATCAATGGGATCCAAAAAACCAGCGACCAGAGGTGTGGAACCTCTACAACACACATAAAAACCCTGGCGAGAGCATTCGCGTATTTCCGTTGTCCAACTGGACAGAACTCGATATCTGGCAATACATCCACCAGGAAAACATCCCATTGGTACCTCTGTATTTTGCAAAACAACGGCCTGTCGTCATCCGTAACGGCGTGGCACTCATGGTGGATGATTCACGCATGAAGTTGCTGCCGGACGAAAAAATTGAAGCGCGCAACGTCCGTTTTCGTACCTTGGGCTGCTACCCACTCACCGGCGCGGTGGAGTCGAACGCGCTCACCGCCGCCGATGTATTACTGGAGCTGGCGGGGTCCACCCGCTCGGAACGCCAGGGCCGCGCGATTGACAGCGATTGCGCGTCGAGTATGGAAAAGAAGAAAAAGGAGGGCTATTTCTAATGACACTCGAATCACTTGCGCCCTCTACCGAGCCAACGATTGAAGACTATCTCGCGCAACAGCGAGACCAGGACCTGCTGCGCTTCATCACCTGCGGCAGAGTGGACGATGGCAAAAGCACACTGATCGGACGCTTGCTGTGGGATGCACAGCAGTTGACCGACGACCAGTTGACGGCCCTGCAGATCGACTCGAAAAAACATGGCACCCAGGGCAAGGACCTCGACTTTGCGCTACTCGTCGATGGCCTGTCGGCAGAACGTGAGCAAGGCATCACCATCGATGTTGCCTACCGTTACTTCGCCACCACCAAACGCAAATTCATCGTCGCCGATACGCCAGGCCATGAGCAGTACACGCGCAACATGGTGACAGGCGCATCAACCGCCGATGTGGCCGTGATCCTGATCGACGCCCGCCAAGGCGTGCTCACGCAAACACGTCGGCATGCGTACCTGGCGTCACTGATGGGCATTCGCCAGGTTGTGGTGGCGGTGAACAAGATGGACTTGATCGGGTTCGACGAGACGGTTTTCCGCCAAATCACCGACGAGTTTCGCCAGTTCTCGCAAAGCCTGGGCTTCGACAAGATCATTGCCATCCCACTCAGCGCGCTGAAGGGTGACAACATCACGCAACGTTCTACCAACACCCCGTGGTACAGCGGCCCAACATTGATGGGCTGCCTGGAAACACTGGAGATCCCCGCCTCTGAATCCGAGCGCCTGGTATTCCCCGTGCAAGGGGTCATTCGACCGGATGCATCGTTCCGCGGGTTCAGCGGGTATGTCGCCGAAGGGCAGGTCCGTGTGGGCGACGAGGTTCGCGCCAGCCTTTCTGGCCAAACAGCAGCGGTCACCGACATTATCGGCATGGCTGGCCCGGTGCAGTTCGCCGCAGGCGGAGACGCCATTACCCTGAAGCTGAACAAGGAAATCGACGTCTCGCGTGGCGACACCCTGTCCCTGAGCCAAAGTCCGCTGGAGGTCAGCGACCAGTTTGAAGCAGTGCTGATCTGGATGAACGAGGACGCGGGCCTGAACGGGCGCAGTTATGACATCAAGCTGGCGACACAATGGGCGTCCGCCTCAATCACCAACATAAAATATCGCATCGACACCAACACCCTTGCCCGTGACGCCAGCAGGCACCTTTCGCTGAACGACATCAGCGTCTGCACCCTCGCGACCAGCAAGCCCTTGGTCTTCGATAGCTATCAACAGTCCAAAACACTGGGAAGCTTCATCCTGGTCGATCGCGTCACTCACGCCACCGTCGCGGCGGGCATGATCAATCACAGCCTGCGGCGCGCGCAAAACGTGCACAGGCAGGCGCTCTCGATTGCCCGGGAAGACCGCGAAAAGCTTAATGGCCACAAGGGCAAAGTCATCTGGTTTACCGGGCTGTCAGGGTCGGGCAAGTCAACGCTGGCCAACGCGCTGGAACTGGAACTGCACGCCAAAGGCTACCGGACCTATATTCTGGACGGCGATAACGTGCGCCAAGGCCTGAACAGAGACTTGGGCTTCACTGACGCTGATCGCGTGGAAAACATCCGGCGTATTGCTGAAGTGGCCAAACTGATGATGGACGCAGGGCTGATCGTTTTGACGGCGTTTATCTCACCGTTCAGAAGAGAGCGGGAAATGGCCAAGGAACTGATTGGGGAAGAAAACTTCACAGAGATATACGTCAGCACGCCTCTTGGGACTTGCGAAAATCGGGATGTCAAGGGGCTCTACAAAAAAGCGAGATCAGGACAACTACCTAATTTATCGGGAGTCGGCAGTGCTTATGAGCCACCAGAGAATACGAACTGTGAGATTAACACCACAGACCTTGATCTGATGACAAGCGTAGAAAAATTGCTGACCATGATAACTTAAGCCAGCGCCGGTAAAGAGTGAAGCTTGCAAGGTATACATTCACCAGAAACGCTGGCCGCTGGGGAAACCTGTTTACAGACAGGAGTTACCGAACTAACATCACGCCAAAATTCCAGCAACCGTTGTGAATAGAACGGCAGAATACAAATGCAACCAAAAAAACTTGATTTTATTGACTCATTACGAGGCATAGCGGTATTGCTTGTTTGTTTTTACCATATGAGTCAAATCCCACAACCAAATCTCGCTCCTCCCGGATGGCTGGCCCCCCTTGTTTACTCCGGAGGGTCGGGCGTGATGCTTTTCTTTGTAGTTAGCGCATTCACTCTATGCTTATCTATGGATTCAAGATCTAAAGACGAGCAAACACCAATAAAGAACTATTTCACTCGCAGATTTTTTAGGATAGCACCGCTATTTTATGTATGGATGGGAATATATTACATAAGAGATATTATCGTATTTAATAGTTACACCTCGCCGTGGACAATACTACAAAGCCTATCTTTTACACTAAATCTTTTCCCAGGAAAGGAGGCCGGTTATGTTTGGGCTAGCTGGACAATTGGTGTAGAGATGCTCTTCTACTTGATTTTTCCGCTTATATTTTTGTTATCAAAAAATATTTTTTCGGCGACTTCGATACTCATAATCACTCTATTTTTCAGAATTCCGTGGCACGCCACTTTAACCAAGCTTGGCTTGCCAGAAAATATTGCAGAGTCTTAGTATCAATCAAGTCTAATTTACCACCTTCCTACATTCATGCTAGGCGTGGTTGCTTACCACGCATACAAGTTAATTGATAGAGCAACTTTTGATAAAAACGATATAGGAAAAATGTTAATTTTCGCATCGATCGCCTCATTTCTTTGGTATAGCTATAACGACCTATCTATGGGGCACACTGTCGACATAACAATCCAAGGCGTTATGTTTGGCACACTACTAATTGGACTATCCATGTCCAAACTCCCAACAATATCAAACAAAACAACTCAATTCATTGGAACAATTAGTTACTCCATATATCTAAGTCACGCGACAATATACTACTTTCTCAACTCCACATTTGAGTATATTTACGCAAACATACACCAAACAACGCTGGCTTTTTTAAGCTGCTTTATAATTGGAATGCTGATAATAATTCCAATATCCTACGCCACCTACAGACTCATTGAACTCCCAGGAAACGCTATTGCAAAACGTATAATAAAGAAATTCGGCAATAGATACACTTCTGTACCGCAGCAACCTAGCAACAATCAAAATCAATTATAACACTTCTACGCACCCTCAAGCTCGACGCCGTACACACTAAATCTGTACGGCGCAGAGTAGCTCGATGAAAACTGCTGCACTACAGCTCCTTAACATAAAGTGGCAACAGATCATTATAGGCCTACCAAGCACGTAGCCTCCAACAAACCCAAACTGTTAAGTTATCGAAATTAGATATGATCCAGTATCTGGGAGATCGTGATCAAAGATTTAATACCAGGGAGTAAGACATGTGAAACGCACTAAAACAATCTGACAAAAAATTATAAATACTTCGAGATGACGATCTTTTTTATACGCACAGCTGCCTCTTTAAATGAGAAGCTAAAAACCGAACCACAGCGCTTTGCGACTTACTTTAAAAGCCCCGCTTAACACCCAGATCAAATATCTCACAAAAATATAGACCAATAACTATTAAATACTTGTTCACACCCTAGCATTTAAAAAATATAAACATAAACATAAACATAATACTATGAACAAAGCGAATGCGCTGACAGCCTTGCGGACCGTCTCAGCATTATTAAACTCGTTCGTAGATAATTGCGCCACTTCGAGGGAGAGTTGGATTGGTCAATGTTTCTGCCCGTTTTGCACATCCTACGTATAGAATCGGCTGTAGTATAGAAGAAAAAGGAACACTGTAATTCAAGCATCCAATTAGTGCAACGAACTGAAGCTACTATGCATAGTACCGTTGCGAAAAAACGCTCGACCACATTCACCCACGAACTAGATGCTAGTGTGAAGTGCATGCGGAAGCGTTTATATTTTTACAGCAACGCCACAACTTTTAGAGACTTGGGATGGCGTAGCTTTTGAAGATGAAATGTTATTAAAGACCCTTGGGTGTTTCGCGGTTGATCTTCTCGAGAAAATCCAACCGTTCTTGATGCCAGTGCTGAGGTTTGCTGGTGCTGATCAAGCGACTCTGAAGACAATCCAGTTCTGAGAAGAAGCTAACCACCGTATTGCGACGAACGTGATCATGCGACTGCAGTGTATTTGGCCGACGCCCAAAAGTAATTAGAGCTGAGTTCAAGGATGGCCTTACGACTTGCCAAAAATTCCCTTCAAAGTTTGGGACACTGGAAATCTTTAAGGTGCGTGTCAAGTACGGCTTAATTAGGTAGCTGCTAAAATTCAGTGAAACTCACAGGTAAGATGCCTGAGATTTGCGCCATGCTTCGACAACTAAACTGCGACTGTCAGATGGTTAACAACCTGTTCGAGAATTCACACCTAGGAACACGGAGCTATCGACGTTCCAGCCTATACTTTAGCACTACTAACTTAGTCGTAAACCCGCGAGTCACTGAGAGTCCCCCCAACACGTGAACCGCCTAGGATCGTTGACATAATGGGTCACGCTAAACGGCCATCACATCGAGGGATAGTGACAGCCCAATGCTAGTGTTGAGTCCGGCGATTTCTTCTAAATCGAAGATATGTCCTGCGAGTACAAGAGCTATCTCCGAATGCTGGCTGACAGAGTAAGCAGCCTAATCAGGATAAACCTTATTTATGAAACTTCGCCCTTGGACAGTTTGAGGCATATATCTCGCAAGTAAAAAAATACCCTACTACAGAAATACAACATGACTACTAATCGAAAAAAAATAAAACCATTCGAGTTGACAATTAATTGAATTCACATGACCACATGTTTCAAATTTTAACGATTAACCCTAGTAAATTAAATTTTAGATTTAAAAGAGAACACGAGGACGTAGGAATTTACCAAAACGTCCCCATTCAAAGTCCGAGAAATGCACCGAACTCAACTACACCTTAAAAAGCACTAACTTCCAACAACAACCGTCTTCTCAACCGCACAAGAAATAGAACTAGCTCCTTCCGACATTTTTATTATCACTTTATAAGTACTTGGTTTCAAAGCAGAAACATCCACCTTCAAACTAAATCCAGATTTTAAATAACCTTTCTGCTTATAAAGGGATACTAGGTCCGGGCGCTCGAACCTATTAGCCTTATCAAAGGAATACTCTACACCAGCACTATCCTTTAAAGTCAACGATACCTGCTCTGGGCTAGTACTAGTCTTACTGTCCACAGCCCAACCACTAAATTCCACGATGCCAGGTTTAACATGAACCGAAGCAGAGTTGCTCCCACCAATACTATCCAAGAAGCATCCGGTTGAAGCAACACTTACAGGCTTGGGCGCACTAGTGCTGCCAGCATCACAACCGCTTAATGCAACAGCAGCTACAACTGAAAAAAACAGCGGGAATTTTAAAACTTTTACGTCTTTCATAAGACCTCCTTTAGAATTACATTATTTTCTCTTTGGCGAAGCAATAACTTCCTATTTAAATATAACGAAAAGACATGGCTCATAAAAAAAGCCTTCGCCCAACGTGCACTTTAAATAAAAACCAAACAGAAGTAAAACCTCTTACTTAATGACTAAACCTTTGCAAAAAGGAGGAAGGCTCAGACGCTAGTCTAATTGAGCCTCCCTCCCTACACAACTTTATTACTTTCGCAAAACTCTAGGCAAATCACCTATACTTTACTCTCGTGATGCATATGCGTAGCTTTCAACAGATCTTTTTTCTTTACAAACAACTGTTTTCTGTACCGAGTTAGCACTAGCCGAAATAACCCGCTCAATAGCATGAGCCAGCGTACCGTCAACCTGCCCCATTTCAACCTCAAAATCTTCATCTACGAGCGCAAGACTAACCAACGGCGTCAGCACACTGACTCTAGACATAAACATTGTACCCGCAACAAAATCCAAGCTATGCAGGGTAGGACTATCTACGCCAAGTCTAGCAGCCAGAGCCTCCGTACGGGTAGAGTTTGCCCCCCAGTAGAAGCTCATCGGTACTACATGTCCGGTTGGCCCTAAAATACCAAGATCAGGATTCTGTTCAAAGATATTTATACTGCGGCTAATAGATTCATTGCTCAAAAGCTGCTCAAACAAATCCCTCCGCCAGGCATCTCC
>NZ_LXJP01000107.1:0-7876 GCF_001728855.1 Pseudomonas sp. AP19
TGTAACGACCTGCAAACGAAAACACCCCGACCTGCAATCAAGGCGATTTTCGGCCAGGATTAACTGCGACTGTCCGGCCCGGCGAACCAGCATTAACTGCGAATGAACCTGCATTGATCCATGCCGACCTGCATTCCATCGCCGCCAGCCAGCATTAGCTGCAAATGACAGGTAGGCGATGTTGAGTCCAAAGTATCCACTGACTGCCCTGCTTCGAGCAGATCGGAGCACGCTCACTTTGCAATGACACAGTCAACAGGTTGCAGGAATCGTTGAGGCCCTACGCTATGTGCGTGCTCGGCCTCGCCCAAAGGGTTCGGCCAACTGACCAAGGTAACCCTTGGGGTAGTCCCTCTCACGCAAGCCGACATTGGCGTCGCCCAGCGTTCCAGTGCTGTCGTAGAAGGTGCCGAAGATCCGATCCCACACCATCAGAAACTCACCAAAGTTCACCTGGGCATCCTCAAAGTCGCGCTTGTGATGCCAGCGATGAATCTCGGCGACTCCGAGAACATACCGCAGCCAACCCACCCGATAATCGAGGTTCGAGTGCTGGAAGGCCAGATGCACGGTCAGGATACCGAACCAAGTGGCAACTACTACTGAAGGTGCGCCGGATGCAAACAACACCACCAACCCAGGGCCGGCCATGAGTGCGGCATGCAGCGGGTGCCGCCGCTGCCCGTTCATCCAGTACAAGCGCTCGGCGCTGTGGTGAATCATATGAAAGCGCCACAGCCAGGGGACGTGGTGACTGACTCGGTGCATACCGTAAAGGCTCAGATCGAGCACGGCGGCGACCAGCAGCAGTTGCAGCCACAGTGGGCTCTCAACTGGGAAGAGACGAACTGCAGCCGGCACGGCATCGCCCAGCCTGGCCAGGATTTCGGCGGTGAATTGGATGACGGAAAGATTTACCAGCATGTGCACCAGGTCCGTCAGGGTGTCCTGGTGATCGTGCAGCCAGCCCTCCCGGAACGGCTGGACACGCTCTAGTCCTGCGACAGCCAATAGACCGACTGCGGCAACCAAGGGTTTGGTGGGCCAGTACGGTACTCCAGCGTACAAGGCCCAGACCATGAAGGCGGTGCTGCCACCAAACACAAGCGGGTAGCTTAACCAGCGTAGGGCGAATCGTAGAGAAATAGGCATCACTCAGCTCCTGTGCAGAGAGCCTTCACGGTATAGGGAGAGAGCGACGTGCGACTTGAACGAAAGAGCTAAGACTCTTGGAGTTCGACCTCAACTAGGGCGGAGGACGGATCGATGCCCAGCAGCGCTCTGAATGTTCGGGAGAAATGCGCGGAGTCGGAAAAGCCCGCCGCATGAGCGGCCTCGGTCAACCGTACCCCTTTGGCCAGGTGTTGCAGGGCTTGGGTGAGGCGCAGCCATTTGACGTAGCTGCGCAACGGCAGGCCGGTTTGCTCTACAAACCAATGGGAAAAGCGCGTGGGAGACAAATGCACCAACGCAGCCATTGCCTCACGCCCCATTTGGCCTTCACGCAGAGCCGTGGTGATTCTGGTCAAGCGAGGATCACAGATCGGCGGATCAGGAAGCCGCAGCAGTTGCCGTACCTGCATTCGCAACTGGACTGCCGAATGCCCCGATGTGCTCAAAGCCTCAACGGTCGCCGCAACGTCGGCCGGGAGGATCTCCATCAGCCTCGCGGTTTCACTCACCTGCAAGGTTCGGGCCTCATCGGACAACACATCCAGGTAGATCGACAGGACATGCCCGGCACTGAGCCGGTGCTTCAAGCCTGCCGGAATGAAGATGGCATTCCCTGACAGCCTGTCCAACGGGGCTTCAACCGTTATCGCAGCGTCGAGCCCTACTGCAATTTGATGCGCTTGATGGCGGTGCCAATCCTGGTGGCCGGCATAGCCGAAAAAGACACCGATACCGGGGCCGACCCACACATGGCCTGACCAACGAGCCACTTCTCCGGCATCTGAACTTCGCATTATCTGCCCCGGTCCAGTTCTGCGTTTGGACTCAGCACACTGCTCAGGACCAATGTGGTGGCACCGACCACGATGCCGATGTCCGCCAAGTTAAACGCAGGCCAATGCCAGGACTGCCAGTAAAAATTCAGGTAGTCGATTACATGGCCTCGAAATGCGCGATCAATCAGATTCCCAACTGCCCCGCCCAAGATGAGGCTATAGCCCAAGGCTTCGCTGTTGGCTCTGGGTTTACGCAATATCAGAGCCAGCACCATCGAAACGACCAAGGCGATGACGATGAAAAAATAACGCTGCCAACCACCTGCATCAGCCAGGAAGCTGAACGCTGCACCGGTATTCCAGAAATGAACCAGATTGAAGAACGGGGCGAGAGGAATTACGGTGCCAACTGGGAGTGAGCCCTCAGTTGCAGTCTTGAACGCTTGATCGGCCGAGGCAATGCCCAGCGATAGCGTCCACCAAAACCATGGAGCAACGAAAGGCGACCTTTTAGGAGACGAACTCATCGCGTCTCTCCTTCAAGAAGTCGCTGCAACTCCTGTGAGAGGGGCATTGGCGCGAAAGCACTGACCCTGGCGCGCCCGGTGTTACCGAGCGGCACCCAGATCTTTGAGAACAGCAGGGCCGCCATGATTCGCGGTATTTGGCTGAGCATCTCCCGAAAGTCGCGCAACTGCCAGCCAGCCCTCAGCATCAGCCAATGACTCTGAGCATGAAGAACAGGCAGTCGCTGGCTCAAAATGGTGGACTCGTTCCAGCCAAGGGAAAGCCTCGGTTGGCGCATCGAGTGCTTTCCTTGCCCGAAAGAAGGCCTCATCGATGGCAATGCGAAGGGCGGTATTCATCTGGATCTCACTTACGCAGCAGATGGGCAAGTGAACACCCTATAGCCGCTATAGGGTCAAGCGCTATGGATTGAGGCGCCGCGAAAATGACTTTAAGCCGTGAATTACGAAAGAGTTTTGTCGCCCTCCAGCAGGCCCGAAAGTATTCCGCAGTCCAGGCTTTGTCGTTCGTTATCGCAGCAGCTCCGCAACGTCACCAACTGGTTTTCGAGGGCGTGCAGGGATGCGATCTGAGCCCTTACCTGGGTGATATGTGTATCAAGGAGCGCATTGATCGCCGTGCAGGGTTGCTGCGGCTGTTCCTGATAGCTCTGCAAAACACCAATTTCTTCCAGTGACATGCCAAAAGAGCGGCATCGGCGAATGAACAGCAGTCTTTCCGCATGGTCTGCTTTATAGGTTCGATAGCCGTTGTCCTGGCGGTTAGGAGGGGGAAGCAGTCCCTGGCGTTCATAAAAACGGATCGTCTGAATGTCCACCCCCGCCAGCTGTGCAAGTTGGCCAATGCGCATTATCTGCCCCTTGGTAAAAAAGCCAGTATATCCATGCTTGACCCTATACCTGCTATATGGTTTTCAATCGGCAGAATCAAGTCCAATAGGAGCAACGGATCATGAGTTCTTGTGAGAAATCCTGTGGCTGTGGCCCAGTGTCGGCAACCACTGAAGCGGCAACCGCGTCGTCGAATGAAGGAACATGGGTCAGCAGTTTTTCTGTGCCCAAGATGGATTGCCCTTCAGAAGAACGAATGATTCGGCTCGCGCTGAATGGCTTGCCTGAGCTCAATTCGTTGTCCTTTGATCTGACCAGCAGACAGGTACGCGCTTTCCATGACGGTCCGGTTGACCAGATCGCGACCAAGCTGGAGTCACTTGGCCTGGGGGCAACGTTGCTGGGTACTCAACCGGCCAGTCAGGAAGCAGCTTCGGCCAATAGCGCCAGTGAAGAGCTGACTGCTTCCAAGGAGGCCAGCACGCTCAAAATCCTGCTCGGTATCAATGCCGCGATGTTTGTCATCGAGATGGGCGCAGGCTTGATCGCCCAGTCGACGGGCCTGATTGCCGACTCGCTGGACATGTTTGCTGATGCTGCCGTCTATGGCCTGGCTCTCTTTGCGGTCGGCCGGGGTGCACGGCTGCAGGTTCGCGCTGCGCACCTGGCGGGTTTCTTTCAGATCGTGTTGGCTCTGGGTGTACTGGTGGAAGTGGCTAGACGCTTTCTCTACGGCAGCGAACCTGAGTCGATGTTGATGATGGGGATTGGCTTAGTCGCACTGATTGCCAACGTCAGCTGTCTCTTGATGATCTATGGCCACCGCGAAGGTGGTGCACACATGAAAGCGAGTTGGATTTTTTCGGCCAACGATGTGCTCGCGAACCTTGGCGTTATCGTCGCAGGTGCTTTGGTTGCATGGACAGGTTCTCCCTACCCAGATTTGGTGATTGGCACGGTCGTTGGCCTCATCGTGCTGAACGGTGCGCGCCGAATCCTGGCATTGAAAGCCTGACCAACCGAACCTGTATTCCATTGCGATGGATTCACGCTTTCAAACACCAATGGTACGCATAGTCCAACAAACCTTCGTTTGTTGGACTACACACCCCGAGCTGGAAATTCTCAAGCAACCCGCGTCGCTGGCATCCAACTATAGCTTCCATCTTTCAGTATCCGACTACACTGAGCTATCGCTGAATAGTTGGACAACGCCATGTTGATTGGATACGCCCGCGTCTCGACCGACGATCAACTCCTCGATCTGCAACGTGATGCGCTGGCAACGGCCGGCTGCGAGCGCGTGTTCGAGGATACCGCCAGCGGCGCCAAGGCTGAGCGGGTTGGTTTGACCGCTTTGCTGGCCACGCTACGCCGTGACGACACCGTGGTGATTTGGCGCCTGGATCGCCTCGGCCGCTCGCTGAAGGACCTGATCCGGCTGGTTGAGCAATTGGACTCCGCCGGCGTCGGCTTGCGCAGCTTGCAGGAAAACATCGACACCGCCTCGATTGGTGGCCGCCTGGTGTTTCACCTGTTCGGCGCCTTGGCCGAGTTCGAGCGCAACCTAATCCGCGAGCGCACCCAAGCCGGGTTGTCCGCTGCACGGGCTCGCGGCCGTAAGGGCGGTCGCAAGAAACGGCTCGATCCGGCAAAGCAGAAATTGGCCCTGCGCCTCTACCACGAGCGGCAACATACCGTGGCGGAAATCTGCCGGATGATGGGTATCGGCCGTTCGACGCTCTACAACTACCTCACCGAGGCCGAACGCAATGCCCAGCGGGCGGCGTAAAACCATTCCGACCGATTCGCTGATGCAGTTGCGGCAGCGGCTCGACCGCCTACCCAAGAAAAGCCCGGAACGGATTGTTCAGGTGGCCGCGATAGCCGAGTTGTACGGCGTGTCCCCAAGTACCGTATACCGGGCGCTGAACCTCATCCATAAACCCCACACGGCTCACCGCGCCGACCATGGTAAGCCGCGGGTATTGCAGCAGGCCGAGCTAGAGCGCTACTGCGAGCTAATTGCCGCGCTGAAACTGCGCACCACCAACAAACAAGGGCGGCACCTATCTACCCGCCGTGCCATCGATCTGCTGGAGGGCTATGGGGTGGAAACCGAGCAAGGCTTGGTCAAGGCGCCCCAAGGGGTTCTGACCCGCAGCACGGTGAACGAGTACTTAAGCCGCTGGCACCTGGACCAGTCTCGGCTGTTGCGGCAACCACCGGCCATCCGCTTTCAAGCGGCGCACAGTAACGACTGTTGGCAATTCGACCTGTCGCCCTCCGACCTCAAGCACATCGATAAGCCGGTCTGGATCGATCCGGCTAGGGGCATGCCGACGCTGATGTTGTTCAGCGTGGTGGATGATCGCAGCGGGGTGGCCTATCAGGAATACCACTGCGTATACGGCGAGGACGCGGAGTCAGCGCTGCGCTTCCTGTTCAACGCCATGGCACCGAAGGTCGATCCGACCTTTCCCTTACAAGGCCGCCCCAAGATGATTTACCTGGACAACGGCCCAGTGGCCAAGCGCCGGGTCTTCCAGAACGTCATGCAGGCGCTGGACATCGAATGGCAGACACACATCCCGGCCGGCAAGGATGGCACCCGCACCACGGCGCGCTCGAAAGGCAAAGTGGAGCGCCCCTTCCGCACAGTGAAGGAAGCCCACGAGACGCTGTATCACTTCCACAAGCCGGAAACCGAAGCGCAGGCCAATGAGTGGCTGCTGCGTTACCTGGTGCGCACCTACAACCTTCAGCGGCATCGCTCCGAGCCGCATTCGCGGATTGAGGACTGGCTGGCCAACTTGCCCGTTGAGGGCCTGCGCGAAATGTGCACCTGGGAACAGTTCTGCCGCTTCGCCCGCGAGCCGGAACGACGCAAGGTCGGCGTCGATGCCCGCGTCACCATCGACGGCACGGCCTACGAGGTAGAGCCCGACATGGCGGGCGAAACCGTGCTGTTGCTCTGGGGCTTGTTCGATGACGAACTCTATGCTGAATTCGAGGGAGAGCGTTTCGGACCTTACTACCCCGTCTCTGGCCCCATTCCCCTGCATCGTTACCGCGCCTTCAAACGCGGCAAGGCGGATGAGCGCTCCGATCGAATCCGCTCGCTGGCCGACCAGCTTGGCCTGCCTATCGCCGCATTGGCCGGCGATGACGTGCGGTTGACGCCTCCCGCGACGCCCATGGTATTGCCGCGCCAACCCTTCGATGCCGAGGCGCACGAATATCGGTTTCCCAACGCCATCGCCGCCAAGTTGGCTATTGCCGATGACCTGGCGCAGCCATTGGCTAAGCTCTCCGCCGACGATCAAACCTTCATCCACCAGGTGCTGAGCGAAACCCTGACACGCCGCATCGTGTTGGAGCGCGTGCGGGGCTACTTCCGCCACACGAAAGCAGGAGAAGAACATGCGGGCTGAAGTGATGCTGCACTACGGACTGGCGTTACCACTGAACCAGGCAGGCTACTTTGAAACCGGCCACCATCAGCAGTTGATCAAGGACATCAAGGGGGCGATCTTCGAAGGGCGGCTGATTGCCCTGTGCGGCGTCATCGGCAGCGGCAAGACCGTGATGTTGCGCCGGCTTCAGCAGGCGATGGAGGAGGAAAGGAAGATCACGGTATCCAAGTCGCTGGCCATAGAGAAACACAGCATCAAGCTGGCCACCTTCATCGCCGCGCTGTTCTATGACCTCTCCACCGAGAAGCAGGTACGCATCCCCACCCAAGGCGAGAAACGTGAGCGTGACCTGCGCGAACTGGTGAGGAAGAACAAACGTCCGGTGGCCCTGTTTGTCGATGAGGCCCATGACCTCAACGGCCACACCCTGACCGGCCTGAAACGCCTGATGGAGTTGGTCGAGGACGGTGACGGGCGGCTATCGATCGTGCTCGCCGGACACCCCAAACTGCGTAATGACCTGCGCCGACCAACGATGGAGGAAATCGGCTACCGCACCGACATCTTCTCGCTCGACGGCATCACCGGCAGCCAGCGGGAATACATTCACTGGTTGCTGGAAACCTGCACGGAGGGAAAGGTCGAACCCGAGTCGATTCTGACCGAGGACGCCATCGATCTGCTGGCCACCAAGCTGCGCACACCGCTGCAAATCCAACTGCACCTCAGTCTGGCCTTGGAAGCCGGCTACTTGACCGGCGAGAAACCCGTGTCGGCGGAACTCGTGCAATCGGTGCTGTCGCGCCAACTGGATGACTTGGAACCGACGCTCACTCGCCACGGTTACCGCATCAAGGATCTGGTGGAGCAGTTCGACGCCAGACCCACCGAAATCAAGGCGTTGTTCAGCAACACGCTCGACCCAACACGCGCAGCCGATTTGCGCGACAAGATGCTAGCAGCGGGCCTGCCGATCTGAGCCCCGTCATTTGCAATTAATGCTGGTTGGTAGTGCTGGAATGCAGGTCGGCGCGGATCAATGCAGGTTCATTCGCAGGTAATGCTGGTTTGCGAGTTCGGACAGTCGCAGTTAACTCTGGCCAAAATCGGTGTCGATTGCAGGTCGGGGTGTTTTCGTTTGCAGGTCGTTACA
>NZ_LXJP01000108.1:0-7267 GCF_001728855.1 Pseudomonas sp. AP19
GTATGATGCATTCAGCGTGCTCTGCCAATAAAGCTAAACTTTAAATAGTTGAACTCACGAGCTCTACGAGAGGCCTTACAGATATGTAATATTCGCGGCAGCTTCCTGAAAGGCATCACTGGTTATCCTCTAGTCAGAAGTAAGTGAGCACTAGGAGAAAATCATGAAATTATTAAAAGTTGTTTTTGCCGCTTCCATCTTGACCATGTCTTCTTTGGCCATGGCTGAAGGAGGTGGTGACCGTGTTTATGGTCGAATGATGCAAGAGAACCAGAAGGCGATGGAGCAGTACGCCTTAGAAAACGGAAAGGCGACACCTGAAGTTGTTCATTATGAATACGGAATGAACCTCGATGTCCAGAAGGTAATCAGTACCACTCAAGCCAATAAAACCTGTGGCGTAGCCCCTTCGCGCATGACCTATGAAGATTCGGCGGGCAAGCTCAACACCTTGGAATACAAGGTTATGGGTACTAACTGCCCTCACGGAAGTTAATTAGCGTTAGCCCTGACTGCGCAAGGTTGTTCGGTATGTTTTGAGCCTGCTTGCTGTTCGCTGACACAGAAGTAATTTTCAGGTCACGCTGGAGTTATCTATTGTATGAAATTATGTCTGCCGGCACGTAGGAGAAATCCTCACGTGCTGGTGGCTTTTATAATTATAAAAAATATTTCATAAAGAAACTCTGCCAAGCTAAAGCCTGGAGTGTTAAATGAACAATAAAAGCATTTATGGTCTTTCTCTCATTTCCCTTGGCATGAGCATGGGGCAAGTTGCAGTAGCTGTGGAGCAAAAGCCTGAAGGGTTCATTGAGGGGAGCACCTTTAGTATTCTCAATCGGAATCTCTATCTCAATCGTGATTATCGAAAGGGTCAATCAAGCCCCACGGGCAATGGTTACTCAGCCGAATGGGCTCATGGCATCATTGGCCGATTCGAATCAGGCTTTACTCAAGGTACCGTAGGCTTCGGCATTGATGCGTTTGCAATGGAAGGCCTCAAGCTCGATTCAGGTGATGGTCGCTCGGGAGCCCGTAGCTCAGTCGATGTCTTGCCGCACAATAGCAAAGGCCAACCTGAAGACTCCTACTCAAAAGTAGGCGGGGCCGCAAAAGTGCGTTTCCTGGATACAGTCGTCAAGGTAGGCGACGTATTTCCATCGACGCCTGTCGTTGCCTATGGGGATTCCCGACTTCTCCCGGAGAGTTTCCGGGGTGCAACGTTCACTAATACCAGCATCAAAGGCCTGACCCTTCAGGGGGGCCGGCTGCATGCGATGAGCCAACCCAATTCCAGTAGCATGCGTGACGGCTTTTCAACTTTTTACGCCGGTGTAGTAGATGCTCCATGGATCGCTTATCTAGGGGGCGATTACACGGTCAATGAACACGTAGGTGTGAGTCTTTACACCAGCCAATTCAAGGATGTGTGGAACCAATACTACGCGGGCACCACATTGAGCTATCCACTCTCAGAAAGCGTATCGCTAATTGGCGGCTTTAATTACTACCGAGCGGTTGATGAGGGTGAAAAACTTCTGGGAAGCTTCGATAACAAGATCTGGAGCGGCAAGACCGGGGTCAAATTCGGAGCGCACGCCGTGACCGTTGGTTACCAGCGCAATAATGGTAACGACGACTTTGACTACCTTCGCCAGTCCGACTCAATTTTTTTGGATAACTCCATTCAGTACAGCGATTTCAACTCACCGAAAGAGCAATCCTTGCAGCTGCGCTACGATCTAGATATGCAGGCTTTCGGCATCCCCGGTCTGAGCTTCATGACCCGCTACGCTAAGGGTTGGGATGCGGACTATTCCAACGCAAACAGCGTGTACATGCGTCGCGGAGCGGACGGTGCCCCATTGCAGGACCAAAAGCGTTGGGAGCGAGACATCGAGGCTAAGTATGTCATCCAGTCAGGCTCACTGAAGGACATGTCTTTACGTGTCCGCCAAGCAACGACACGAGCTACCGATTTCGAATCTGATTTGGACGAGGTCAGACTGATTGTTGAATATCCACTGCAACTCCTTTAACGGGCATTAGCCATCGGCATCAACTGTCCGGTATCCCCGATACACCCCGTCTCCTTGTTTCTCCTTTGGTTTGGAGACGGCTTAGGCGCCCTAGTGGCGCCTTTTTTTGTGGATTGAAGAAACTGTTGGTATATCCATCCCGGCGGCGAGCGTCCCTGGGGTTGTATGGCTGATTGGAACGTGTGAACATACTCTCAATATAGGTAGGGGGGGTATGGTATGGGTCATATGAGATCAAGCAAAGACAATCTTCTTAAGCGTGTAAAGCGAATTGCTGGGCAAGTCCAGGCGATTGAGCGAGCACTCGACTCTGATGATGACTGCTCGAAAACCCTGCTTTTGGTCGCTTCTGCCCGTGGCGCTATCAATGGGCTGATGGATGAAATTATCGAAGACCACGCTCGTGAACACGTTGCGAATCCGACACTCAGCAACGAAGAAAGAGCGAAAGGCGTCGATGAGCTTCTCGAAGCCATTCGCCGCTATTCCAAATAGGATTTGCCCAGATGAGTAATTCGTACACCGACTATTCCCACGACCATATGTTCCTGGGGAAATCACATGAAGAAAACGCCAAGCGAACCTTGTGGGTAGTGGCTCTGACCGTCGTAATGATGGTTGCTGAAATCACCGCAGGTTATCTCACTGGCTCAATGGCGTTGCTTGCTGATGGATTTCACATGGCAACACACGCTGGAGCACTTGGCATAGCCGCAGCTGCTTACGGTTACGCAAAAAGACATGCCTCAAATGCTCGCTACAGTTTTGGAACTGGCAAGGTTGGAGACTTGGGTGGCTTCGCATCTGCTCTGATTTTGGGACTGGTCTCTTTGGGAATTGCCGGAGAGTCGCTATTTCGTCTCTTTCAACCGACTCAAGTGCAATTCGGGACAGCGACTCTTATCGCAATTGTCGGATTAGCAGTGAATGTGGTGAGCGCGCTTTTGCTGTCTGGCGGTCATAATCATCACCATGGGCATGACCACGGCCAAGATGAATCTCACCATGCACATGGTCATGACAATAATCTGCGCTCTGCTTATATTCACGTCATTGCAGATGCACTGACTTCGGTTCTGGCCATCGCAGCACTGCTTGCTGGTCGTTACCTTGGTTGGGTCTGGCTCGACCCTGCAATGGGGATTGTGGGTGCAGTTGTCATCGCACGCTGGGCTTGGTCGTTGATGCGGGTGACTGCGAGTGTATTGCTAGACCAGACAGATGATCATGTCGCTGAAGAGATTCGTGAACTGGTTGAGCGACAGGGAGATGCTTCGATCATAGATCTTCATGTCTGGCAGGTAGGGCCGCAAGCCCGCGCCGCTATTGTGAGTGTTCTAGGCAGCCCAGCAGTGAATGCACAAAACATACGAGAACGGCTTGCGACAGTTCATGAGATCACTCATCTGACAGTTGAGTACCGCACGAAGCCGGGCGCTGTTTCACCCGATCAGGTCGCCGTTCAGGCTTAGCAATGAGCCCGTAGTTCGCATAAGTTCGCCGAGGAATTGACCAATGGCCAAGGACATCGAGAATCCGTGTACTTCTGTCTGCCAGTTGAACAGCGAACTGTGCGTCAGCTGCGGTCGCACCAAGGAAGACATCAGAAAATGGAAACGAATGAAGCGTCCAGAAAAAATGGCCGCTGTACAACGCGCGACCCTGCGTCTGAAAAGCCTGCAAAAAAAGAACTCTCAAACCACTGTAATTTAACTTTTCTACGCTTTCAGCCGAGACAGATGTCCAGATTCGGAAAGGCAAGCTGAGTGGCAACGCCACCCGAACTTAGCACTATCGTGGTCAGATGCGCAGTGCTTGTCAGCAGACGGAGCATGGCGTCATCTCAAATTGTTATTGAGGACAGCGGTACGGGGTTATCCGATTCGGCGCAGGCGCGCCTTTACAGCTTGTTGCTGATCGTCCTTTGCGTATTGCTTGAGAATGAAATCAACATAGCATGTCCCGCTGCATGGCCATGAGCTGGGACCATGCTGTGGCCGAATGGATGAGGTGGGATTAGTTTGCGGGGTATTCAGCAATGACCTGATCTACGCCGGCTTTGGTCAGGCCGATTATTTGGTAGGTCTCATGTACTCCGTCGACTTCCATTCCTGGAGAACCTGCTGGCATTCCAGGAGCAGCGATCCCGAGAAGGTCGTCACGCTTACTCATCGCAATTATTTGCTCAACTGGCACATGACCTTCAACAAACTTCCCGTTGATCATCGCAGTGTGACAAGACGAGAGTCGTGGAGCGACACCTAGATCTTGTTTGACAGCACTCATGTTGGTTTCTACATGATCAATGACGGTGAAGCCATTGGCCTCAAGATGCTGAATCCATTTTTTGCAGCATCCGCAGTTTGCATCTCGATGCACATCGATGGTCAGGGCCTGCGCCGCTTGAGCCGTTGAGCCGATGAACAGCGCAGCGAATGTTGCAATACGCAGAAATCGACTTGAAAGTCGGAAGCTACCTGTCATGAATATTTCCTTTTCCCTTGGAGACGGCGAGATGTTCTACGAAGCAATAGAACCCCACTCAAGCGTTCATGCCGCTGCAAAGGTTACATTGAAGGATCTACTTTAGAGTCGGGGAGCCAACTCCCCGATCATTTGAATTCGTAGGGCTAGTGCTCAAATCGCTCAGAACCACATCCGAATACCAGCTACAAACCGGGCCTCGTTTGTCTTTTCCCCTTCATCGCTGGCTAGGTCAGCCGTCTTACCATATGAGCGATTCCAGCTAACACCAATGTAGGGTGCGAATTGACGAGTAATTTCGTAGCGCAACCGCAGGCCTAGTTCGGTGTTGGCCAATCCAGATCCTATGCCGCGCTGAGGATCATTTTTCCCGTACAAGTTTACTTCGGCGGTCGGCTGCAAGATCAGGCGATTGGTCAACAGGATGTCGTAATCGCCTTCAAACCGAGCTGCGGTTTGACCGTTCTCACCAATATAAGCAGTCGCTTCAGCTTCAAAGTTATAGAGGGCCATGCCCTGAATACCGAGCGCTCCCCATGTTTGAGGTGACCCAGGTTTGAAGTCTTGTCGAATGCCGGTGACGACATCCCACCAAGGACCGATGGCGTGTCCCCACAGAGCCTGAAGTTCAGCGTTCTCGGTTACGCCATTGGTACGTTCGCCTTCCGAACGCAACCATAGGCGATCGACGTCACCGCCGATCCACCCTTTTGCATCCCAAGCCAGCGCACTACCGTTGTCAGCGTCTTGGTACTCAAATTTATCCAGGAGGATGAACGAGTTAATTTTTTTATCGTGCACACCATGGCCTGGTAAGTCTGGAAAAGCGGCGGCCCGGTCAGCGTCGGTAAGTACGGGGATTGGGGTTCGGCTTGTGGTAGTCGCCCCTCCATCCATGCTTTCCATACCGTCCATTTGCCCGTTATCGCTGTGATCCATAGCCCCCATCTTGCTATGGTCCATGGCTCCCATTGAGCCGTGGTCCATCTTGGAGTGATCCATCGCGGCATCTTTCGGTTTGGCGGGTTTGGATTTTTGTGCAGTTGAAGACTTTGCGTCCGCACTTGATGGCATCGCCATCGACGGATCCATCTCTTCAGCGGCTTGAGCCATGAAAAAGAATGCTGGACCGGTAGAGACTGCAAGTGCCATCAGCGTTGGGCGTAAAAACTTACTGGTCATGATCTCAATCTGCCTTTTTGGTTTTTTGGTCATGATCCATCGACTCATGGCTCATCTGGCTATGGTCCATCGCCCCGTGATCTAGCTTCGAATCGTTTGCCGTTGCTGGCTTGTCCGTTGCTGTAACAGGAACAGTGGTTGAATGGTCGCTGCCATTTTCCTCTGCCAGCACCGTGGACGAGAGTCCACCCAGCAGGACAGCGGCAAAGAGGCAACCCACGAGGGAATTACGATTTCGGTATGTGCTCACAGATCGTCTCCTTTACTCATCAACCCGTACTTCACGGAACATGCCCATTTCCATATGGAAAAGCAGGTGACAGTGATATGCCCAACGGCCTAAGGCATCAGCGGTGACTCGATAGCTGCGTTTGGTACCTGGTGGCATATCGATCGTGTGCTTGCGCACCATGAACTTGCCGTTCTCGTCCTCAAGGTCACTCCACATGCCGTGAAGGTGGATGGGGTGTGTCATCATGGTGTCGTTCACCAAGGTGATGCGCAGACGCTCGCCATACTTCAGGCGCAGCGGTTCGGCGTCAGAGAATTTGATGCCGTTGAACGACCACGAAAACTTCTCCATGTGACCGGTCAAATGAAGCTCGATGGTACGATTTGGCTCGCGGCCGTCAGGGTCTTGGAAAGTGCTTTTCAAGTCGGAGTAAGTGAGCACTCGACGACCATTGTTCCGCAAGCCTATGCCCGGATCACTTAGCTTTGGCGTTGGATTCATGGCTTGCATATCAACCAGGGGATTGTTGGTTTCAGAGGCAGGGTGTGTCTGCATTTCTCCACCCATACCACCCATACCACCCATGCCAGCCATCCCTGACATATCACCATTGCCCATCCCAGCCATCTTGCTGTGATCCATGCCCGCCATGTTAGTCATGTCACCGCTGTCCATGCCGGTCATCCCGGTCATGTCACTTTGGTCCATACCGGTCATCTTGCTGTGGTCCATGCCCGCCATGCCCGCCATGCCGGACATGTCACCTGGTGTCTTCTCTGCGCCGCCCATACCAGCCATGCTGCCATGGTCCATACCAGCCATACCGCCCATCCCCATGTCATCCATAGTGACGATTGGACGTGGATCTATAGCAGGTACCTGAGCAACTAGCCCTTCACGAAGAGCGAGGGTTCCGCGTGCATAACCCGTCCGATCCATAGACTGGGCGAAGATGGTGTAAGCCTCTTCACTGGCAGGCTCTACGATCACGTCATACGTTTCAGCTACGGCGATGCGGAATTCGTCAACACTCACTGGGTTGACGTGTTGGCCGTCGGCGGCCACAACGGTCATTTTCAAACCAGGAATGCGGACGTCGAAATAGCTCATCGCCGAGCCGTTGATAAAGCGTAGTCGTAGCTTCTCACCCGGCTTGAAAATACCGGTCCAGTTACCGTTTGGCGCCTGGCCATTCATGAGATAGGTGTAAGTATCTGCGCTGACGTCTCCAAGGTCGGTTGGGCTCATGTTCATTTCAGCCCACATCTTCCTGTCAGCTACTGTAGCTGACCAACCTTGCTTACTGACATCGTCGATAAAATCACCAACG
>NZ_LXJP01000109.1:0-7008 GCF_001728855.1 Pseudomonas sp. AP19
GTCCTCACGATGGGTTGATTTTTTCGTATGCACCTTTATTACATAATCATGTCTACCGGAAATCAACTGAGGCAAAATCTTGATAAATGGTAAGACATCCCGGCCACGATTTTTAACCGGCAGCAATTTAAAATTATGACCTCGTAGAGACAGCTTATTACCGACAGACGCTTGCTGCTCGTGAGTCGTAGTTACATAGAGCATGAACGGCGTCGAGCAAATTGCATCTAAATAATCGAGTATTTCATCGAAAACATCTTCGTAGAAAGCATGTACAACAATCGCCAGAGGACACTCAGAAGATTGTGTCTGATGGGATAGAGATTTACGCACCTGCGCCATGCGAGTGGCTTCAAGATAAGCATAACCATAACGCTGATCCGGCTCTAAATGCGCGCCCTCTGCCCACTCATTCCATGCGTTGACGAAAATCAATCGCTCGTCAGAGTTTTCAAAACGCTCACAGGTATCGTCTATAGCATTACTCAACCATTGTTGGTAACCCAACGGTGAACTGTTAAGAAGGATTGAACCTTTGCTCTTACGCCGTGCGGTATTATCCCAGGCCGGACAAACGCCTCGAAACAAAGTATATCCAGGCTTTTTATAATTCTGACTGCGCTCGATAAAAACTCGCCAATCGTAAACATTTGCGCCGAAGTCGTCTCTTAGAGGAGTCACACTTTCCGTAATATTCGGAGGGGCGGAGTTATTTGGTGGAAATTCGATAGCCGCATCGAAATCATATTTACTTGGATCAACAGTTTCAAATGATTGAGTATAAGCTAGATAGATTTCACCAATTCCATTATTTCGACACCAGGCACGCCAGCGCTCGACCGTCTCCTTGGCCGACGGTAATAAACTAGGACGATAAACCATCAGAAGTGGCTTTCCATCAATACGAATATAGCGCGAATCACACATGTATTGAGCTACATAGGCGATAAAAGCCAGATCGTCTTCCGGTGAGTGTTTTTGATCAATCAAAATCTCGCTGTCCAAGCCGTCCCAGCGTCGACTCCAGTTCTCATTTGCCCAGCACAAACAAAATGGCAGCTCCAAGCTGGTGTCTTTAAGATAGTTTTCAATCGGTGTTTCTAGCAGGCGCTTACCACCGAACCAATAGAAGTAGAAGCAGAAACCTTCAATTCCATAAAGTTTGGCAAGTTCAACTTGACGCCGCTGAACCTCAGTATCCAACAGACTATAATAACCAAGCTCACCAGGAATATGAGGCTGGTAATGATCAACAAACTGGGGTTGAGCCGGTTGTACGTTAGACCACTCAGTAAATCCTTCACCCCACCACTCATTGTTCTCAGCAATAGGGTGAAACTGTGGCAAGTAGAAACAAATCAACTTTGTCGACTTGTTTTCTAAGGGCTCGCGGCGAAGCAAAGGAACATACTCTGCGCTGACCTCCGTTTGCACTGGTAAGGTAGCAACAAAGGGAATTATGTACTCACTACCATCGATCGGCGCTGTGAAGTTTTTCCAGTTTCGATAGGATCGGCTCCAACTAAACAAGCTCGGCAGTGCGGTGAACATCTTACCTTTAAGGCGGCTCTTGGTTTCTGCACCACCAGGCAGCTTGTGCCACAGGCTATGAGCACTATCAGAAACTATTCGTCGAAGTAACAAACCAGGTTTAGTCACCGCACTTCTGCGAAAGAACCGCAGTGGTTTTGTCAAAAACCAAGACTTACTGCTAATAATCTGGGCAAGTTCATTATTAGACAGGGCCAACTGAATATTAGATTGAGATATCTGCTGACTTAGGTCAAACACCTTACTTTGTTCAGCTAAAAGTAGGTTTTCCAATACCGTTAGTCTGCTCTGCAGATGATCGCAACTATCGCTCAATCCTTCAAGCTCTTTGAGGCGCTGCTCATAGGATTCAGTAATTTTCGAATGTTCTTCAACTCGACTATCAAGCGCATCCACAAGCCGCGAAACTTCATCTTGTGTTATTTTCAAGTCAACACCAATCTGATTAACCCGTAAAGACTTTTCATTCAGGCGCTGCTCGTATGAGTCCGCCATTAGCGCGTGTTCTTTAACTGTACTATCTAGCGCCTCGGCAAGACGCAAGACTTCATCCTGAGCGACTTTCAAACTAATACTAATCTGATCAACCAGTTTAGACTTATCATTTAGGCGCTGTTCATAGGCAACGCACATTTTTGTAAACTCTTCAAAACGGCTGCTTAATACTTCAGTGAATCGAAGGGCGTCTTTTTGGGCGGCTTCGCGCGCAGTATCTAACTGCTCAATCAGATCAGCTTTTTCAATCACGCTCTGCTCGTATACCTCACGCGCAATCCGATATTCATCTGTAGACTTATTCAAAGCGTGCTCTGTAGTCAAATGCTGGATTTGCAGTTGTTCAAAGAGGTTGCGCTGGCTAGATAGTTCGGTAAGCAACTGATCATGTGACTCAGCCAATCCTTGACTAGCTTCTACTGCAACATCCCTTAAACTAGAAAATTCAGCCAGTTGTTGTAAAGCACTTGCGCATTCACGAGTCGCAACATCGCAGGCATTCTCTAGACTGTCAAGGTACGCCATCAGAGGAACAAATTCGAGAAAGCGCTGTTCAAGCACTCTCCAACGCTGTTCAAATTCACTTCCGTTGACAGGTAGCATATCTGTAGATAGTTGCTGAAGTAGCAGATAAAGCTCTTGAATGAATGGAGAAACCTGCTGGGCATCACTCAGTAGACCGCATGCTGCCACATTATGCCGAAGCCCCGGAGTAAGAAACTCTTCCGCATACTCTCGAAGTGCTTGTGGAGCAGAATCCGGAGATGGTAATTCAAGTACTCGAGCAATTCTCTTCAGCTGCTCTTCAGGCGCATCAAGCATAGCCTCGTAAGACACAAATACACGCTGTTGCTGATGAGTTCCTCTAAGTACTCCTACCAAGTGCTTAGCCCATAACATCAGACCTTTTACTTCGGAAAAATTATCACGTTTGAGCAGCGATTGTGCGACCTCTAGAGGATTACGAACAGCGATAAGGTAACTAGCACTCATACCAAGCTCAGCGAATACTGCCTGCCAGAATGGTAGCAGTATAGCAACGCGAGGATCCTTGAACGCCAACACACTATTATCCGAGAGCTTACCTTTCAGAAGGGTAAGTGCCGCAATACGCTCTGATAGAAATTCTTCCTGCAACAAAGCTTGATCATCCAATGGACCAAGACTATGCCAAGATGAATCAAGCTTCTCTAAAAGAGCCTCATTAAAGGCGTTGATCTCAGCATCTTCCCAAAAGCCTTTGTCGTTATTTCCAGGAATCGCACCGATCAACTTATCTCCAAGATTTACCGAAAGCACTTGTAGCCCACGGGTTATCGCGCTTGTACCGCTGCGATGCATACCAAGCACGACTATGACTCGCTTCGTCATCTCAATCATAAGTCACTCTTCCGAAATGGTGGCCATCGAGGCAATATCAAAATTAACCAGGGCGTTAGTCATACAACCCTCATAGGCCTGGACTCGAAACATTACCGCGTCGAGTATACGATGGAGGTAGATACGCTCAGAAGTAACTGAAGTTTCACCTTGCAGCCCCGCATTAAAAAAGTAAGTACCCGGGTTCATCAGAGCACGAAAACCAAAACGAATCTCATACGTCTGCCCAGATTTCGCCGCGGGTAAGAACCTATTTACCGCAGGATAATTAGCACCACCAATTTCGAGGCCGCTAACAGTCTTAATCAGCATACCAAACTGAATATTATACGCATTCTCGAGAAAGCGAACCGCATAGCAATATTGATACTCTTGCATCGCAACCAAACTATTGACGCGTACGCCTTCAATGGTCTCGATATGCGGATCTATAATAATAGCACCGTGTTGTTCATACTCCATTCGAGTCTGTGACACCATGCCTTCAATATAATGTGCACTTTCCGTCTTAATATTTGGCGCGACAACCGAGTGACCAATTGCCGTCATGCTAATATCCGGATTGGCACCAGAGACCTGCATGGCCCTGATTACTTCCTCTCGAACATGAGCACGACGAACCTCAGGGGCGAACAATAGCTTATTGTAAAGCGCCGTGGTTTCTTTGGGTGAACCATCAAACAGCAATTCGCCATTATCCAGCAGTAGAGCCCGATCGCAAAGCTCTACAACCATGGCTGCGGCATGAGATACGAATAAGATAGTGGTACCATTTGCTCGTAGTGTTTCAATACGCGCGAAACATTTACGACGAAATGCATCATCACCAACAGCCAATGCTTCGTCTACAATCAGGATATCCGGCTCGCGAGCGACTGATACCGCAAATGCCAGCCGCACAAACATACCACTTGAGTAAGTCTTTACAGGCTGATCAATAAATGCGCCTATCTCAGCAAACGCTTCAATCTCAGTATAACGCGCATTAATTTGCTCTTCCGTGAGACCGAGTATAGCTGCGTATGAATAAACATTTTCACGCCCTGTAAACTCCGGATTAAATCCCGCTCCTAACTCCAGTAGTGCAGCAATCGAACCATTAACTACGCACTCTCCCCCTGTAGGGTTTAAAGTGCCACAAATCACTTGTAATAGCGTGGACTTTCCGCTCCCGTTACGACCAACGATACCAACAGTCTCTCCCTTCCTTATTTCAAAAGAGACATTTTTCAAAGCCCAGAATTCACGATAGAATCGCTTATATCCCCGACTTAGCATCTGCAAAAGTCGATCACTTGGTTTGCTATAAATCTGAAAGCACTTACTTAAATTGCTCACACGAATAGCGACATCACCGTCCGAGCAACGCTTTAACAACGCTACTTCAGAATCAAACGCATTTTTCCCAGAATATTCAGAGGACATCAGCAAACCCCTTTCGCGTTTTCTGGAACCAAGCAAACCCTAGCCACGCAAAAATTAATGCCCCCACAAAGTAGAAAAGTAACAGTGAATAACTCGGTTCTTTCCCCCAAACCAAAACTTCTCTGGCTTGCTCAATAATGGGCACAAGAGGATTCATTTGCATAATTACTTGATAGTCTTCTGGAAGGGATGATACAGAATAAAATATCGCAGATAGAAACATGAGCATAGTAATCACCACACCGATCACCTGTGATATATCACGCAAATACACACCCAAGGAAGCAAGCGCCCAAGAAACCCCCATCGAAAAAACAATCAATGGAAAAACAACTACGGGAAAATAGAGCACCGTTAAGTGAGGAACACCAAAAAAAATACAATAAAATATTAGCCACACGAAGAGGCTTACCAACCCATGAAACAAGGCAGCCCCAAGTATCACCCAAGGCAAAATCTCCAAAGGAAAAACAACTTTCTTCACATAATTAACATTGGACAAAACCAAATCCGGAGCACGACTAGCACACTCAGCAAAAATATTAAACACTATAAGGCCCGCAAACAAAACAAGAGCGTATTCTGTTTTTGAACCACCACTTCCCGCCCCCCAACGCGCATTGAAGACCACACTAAAAACGAAGGTGTAAACTGCAAGCATTAGTATTGGATTAAAGAATGACCAAAGCAGACCAAAACTAGAGCCCCGGTATCGCCCCAATATCTCTCGCTTCGTAAGCGTGTTAATAAGAGATCGATTACGCCAATAACTTGCAAACATTTCTATAGGAGAGGAGGAAAAGTTCTGCATTAATCAAAAACCTCAGCCTGAGCCAGCAATGAACCCTGCAGATCCTTTGCTGATAGCGCTGGAGGCTCATTTATTGGCCACTCTATAGCTAGAGCCGGATCATTCCATAGAATCGATCGCTCATGCGAAGGTGCATAGTAATCCGTTGTTTTATAGAGAAACTCTGCAGTATCCGAGAGCACAACAAAACCATGAGCGAAACCTTCAGGCACCCACAGTTGTTTCTTGTTTTCCGCAGAAAGATAAGCGCCCACCCACTGCCCAAATGTCACAGAGCTACGGCGAATATCCACAGCAACATCAAACACCTCGCCTTGTACAACGCGCACCAACTTTCCTTGAGTCTGATGCATCTGATAGTGCAGACCACGCAATACTCCTTTGACTGAACGAGAGTGATTGTCCTGCACGAATTGTATCGAGCGGCCGATAGCCTCTTCAAAGGAGCGATGGTTGAAGCTTTCAAAAAAGAAGCCACGATCATCACCAAACACTTTCGGCTCAAATAACAATACGTCAGCTACAGCTAATGGTGTCACTTTCATTAGTAAATTGTCTCGTGGAGCAGGCGTTTGAGGTATTGGCCGTAACCGTTCTTGAGCAGCGGCGCAGCCAAGCGCTCCAGTTGCTCTGCATCGATCCAGTTCTGACGGAAGGCTATCTCTTCAGGGCAAGCGACTTTAAGGCCCTGGCGGTGCTCAAGCGTAGCAATGAAATGGCTGGCTTCGAGCAGTGAGTCGTGGGTACCCGTATCCAGCCAAGCATAGCCACGACCCATTATTTCTACCGATAGCTCACCTTGCTCCATATAGACACGGTTAAGATCGGTAATTTCTAGTTCACCGCGAGGAGACGGCTTGATGCTTTTGGCGATATCGACGACTTGTTTATCGTAGAAATAAAGCCCGGTTACGGCATAGTTGGACTTTGGCTGAGTTGGCTTCTCTTCCAAGCTGATCGCCTTGCCCTGACCGTCAAACTCGACAACGCCATAGCGCTCTGGGTCATTGACGTGATATGCAAAGACACTGGCGCCCTCTCGTCGCACCATTGCGCTTTGCAACAGCTCATTAAAATGGTGGCCGTGATAGATATTGTCACCCAGCACCAGCGCCGACGGATCGTTGCCGATAAAGTCCTCGCCGATGATGAAAGCCTGGGCCAGGCCATCCGGGGAGGCCTGTACGGCGTAGGAAAGATTCAAACCCCAGTTACTGCCGTCACCCAGCAGCTGTTCGAAACGCGGGGTGTCCTGTGGGGTGGAAATGATCAGGATGTCGCGAATCCCCGCCAGCATCAGCGTGGTCAGCGGGTAGTAGATCATCGGCTTGTCGTAAACCGGCAGT
>NZ_LXJP01000110.1:0-6449 GCF_001728855.1 Pseudomonas sp. AP19
CTGTAAGTGCTTGATTTCATAGGGCATAAAATCCTCCCCAAAACTTCCCCAATATCGCCCAAAAATTCAGCCGTCGATTATGCCACGTCGATCCACTCAGCGCCTCGGCTGTCTCGGTACAGGTCGGTCATAGTGGCCGAACGGTGACCCAGCAGTTTCTGCGCATCACGACCTTCGAATTCATGAAGTCGTGCGGCGAGGGATCGCTGCTCGTGAAAGGACGGTGGCTGGCGGCCGAAAGTTATCCCCAGCTTCGCCCCGGCCTTGTCGCGCGCCTCGGCAAATGCAGAGCTCAACGTGTCCAGCACCAGCGGCTGGCCGGCCTTTGCCCGGCCCGAAGCTTGCGCATGGTGCACCAGGTGTTGTGACAGAACGCGGTCGCGGCATTGTTTAATTACGGTAGACAGATCAAGCCCGACCGACTCGAGGCGAAGCTCGGTGCTGATGCGCAGCCTGGCGCCGGTCTTGGACTGAACGACATGCAGGAAGCCGTCGTGCACGTCCTTGAACAGCATCGAGGCTATATCGTCCCGGCGCTGGCCAGTCAGCACCGCCAACTCCATTGCCCTGCGAAGCCACGGTTTCTTGGCTTCCTCGTAGATCGCCTTCCAGAGTTCCAGCGTCAGCCGTTCGCGCTTGATGCTCACCCGCGCCGCCTTGGTCACTTCGACCGGGTTTGCGTCTGCCCACCCCCGCGCCTGCGCCTCGGCGAACACGTCTCGCAACAGCGAACGCATTGCCCTAGCCATCTGCGCCTTTCCCTCTTTGGCCATGCCCGTCAGGTAATCGGCCACATCCATCGTCGTGATGTCCTTAATCCCCTTCGATCCGAATACTGCCGTCAGGCGGTTTAACCGCATGCCCACGTTTTTGTTGCTGCTCGCTGACAGTTTCCGTTCGGCGAACAGCTCGCGGTATTCGTCCAGCCATTCCGAGAACAATTTGCCCGGGGCTGGCGCCGGGGTGCTGATGCGCTCAGCAAGCGTTGGCTTGATGGCGTCTGCGTGGTTGGCGGCGACGGCCTCGCGAATGGCCGCCTCCTTATCCTTGCCCAGGCCGAACACGCGACCACTGACTGGGTCGCGGTAGGTGTAGTAAGTGACGCCGTTGCGGGCGTCGGTCTTGCGGTAGAGATTGGGCGGAAGATCCTTTGACCCGGTGTTACGCGGCCTGGGCGCCATTGCGTGCTCTCTCTATTCTGCTGATCAGGCTGCCGCCGACGATCCGTACGGGCTGCTGATCAGGTTCTTGGTAGTGGGCGTCGGACTCTACATAGTAGTTGCGCCCGTGCTTGACCGGTACTGGAGCGATTCGGCCCTCTCGGGCCCATTTTCGCAGGGTGTTGGGGCTCGGCGGCGTCTTGAACTCGGCCGCCGCCCATTCATCCAGGGTGACTTTTGCCATGATGATGCTCCGCGCCGCGCTGGGCGGCAGAAGGTGGGTTATTCGTCGTCTTCGTCGTCAGCAGTGCGCCCGGTCAGATCGAGCGCGAAAGCTTTCCATTTTTCCCGCTCTGCCTGGGTCATCTGGTTCCAGCTGGGCGCGACGTCCGACTTGATGATCTCGCCGGCTTTGAAAACCAGGGTTCCGCAGTTGCTACCGATGTCTTCATCAGCGAACCGGAGCGTTATTTCTGCTTCTGGATGGAGGTCGGAGAGCGCCTTGATTACTGGTTCTGGGCATGACCACGCTGTATCAAACTGGAAAGCGCCCTGATCTAAATCAACCAGCTGGCTATAGGCGTTCCATTTGGTACCCCACTTTTCGCGGGCGAAATCCAGAGTGTGAAAGTGCCCGGTAGCGCGCTTGTTTCGCAGCATCTGCACGAACTGTTCGAATTGCTCGTCGCTGCACCCGGCGATGCTGGCTTTGCTCCTGCTGTCACGCTGGAGGGCGGCGACCAGCGGGTGATCATTGAGCGGCGTGCCGGTGATGGCTTCCGCACAAGTCTCGGCCAGGCCGTCGATCCCACACCAATCAAACTTACCGAGGAAGGGGATCACGGTGTTGAAGTCGATCTTGCCTTCGGCATTCAGGAGGGTAGCGAGGACTTCTTTCGGGGCTTCGACTTTGTTGGTGATATGGTTTGGCATGCGCATAGCTCCGCCCGCCGCTCACCGGCAGGCATGTAGGGGGATTGGGGTTAGGGGTAGTTCTTGCTGATGCGCTGGGCAATAGCGTCGAGCTTTTCGGCCATGTACCACATGTCGTTGTTGTCGCGGCGGGATACAACTGGTGCTCGCTGGACGTTGCGATCAATCAGGATCTTTGCTGCCAGCAGGATCAGCCATGCCTCGACCTTGCGCCGGAAGAACCGCTTCATGGCCTGTGCACTCGATAGATGAAGACGTAGGCGAACCAGAGGGTGGCGATCATGGCGTCACCCGGCGCGCCCACTGAACATAGGGGCCGTCATCCGTATCGAAGATTCCGAGCAGGAACCAACCCTCTACTGGCGGCGTCGCAGGCTCCCACCCGAGGCAATGAGCCTCTCCGTCTTCCCAGTAGGGGTGGGTATCCAGGTCGGAATCCATGTGCCAGCCGATCACCCTCAGACCTTGGGCGCCGAGCCACGCTTTCCACGCTTCGGCGTCCTCATCGAACTCCGGGACATCTGGGTGATACCAATACCCGTCAGCGCAGCGCACGACTTCGACGGGGCCAATCAACTTTTGTTCAGGCATGACTTCGTCCTTGCCGCTATAGCGGCTGACTTTGAAGGGGGAGGGGTTACAGGTTTTGCGGGTGGAGTACGGATGTACTCCTATCGGGATTTGGCGTTCAGGCGGGTTACTTCGCCGATCAATGCTTCAGCTGCAAGCTCGGCAGCGGTGTAGTAGTTCGCGCCATCAATGAGGTCTGCTTGTCGCGCTGCTTTCGTCACAAGCGCGGACACTGCCTTTTGATCAGGCAGCACCACCGCTACCGGCGCGGGCTGCTCGGCGGGAATCAGTGCAGGGCCTTCAAGCATTGGGAGCCAGCCGAGCGGATTGCCCTTGCCTTCGGTGAAGTGATCATGAGACCAGCACCATCCAGCGAAGCGCCAAACGTCCTCACCGTCGTTGTCGAAGTTGTTGGCGCCAATGGTGGGTGCTTGCTCCGCATCTTCCGTCGAATGATCTTCGAACTCAACCAGCAAGCGCAGCATTGTTCCGTCAGTCGGCGCGGTTGCCATATCACGCCAGCATGGATCGTGATTTTCTTGCGCTCCACACTTGGTGCAAACGATTAGGTATTCACCATCGTCTAACCAATCATGCGCGCACGCCACCGGCTCGCCCTGGGGCAGGGCTACCGCATTGGCGGTATTTACGCGCTCGACATAGGCCGGCATCAGTGTCGGCGGGAAGGTGTCTTCCCAAGGCTTGACGTTGCGCTTTGCCGACTCCTGGAGCTGGGCGACGTGGCCTACCAGTTCACGCACCAGGCCGGGCCAGTCCGTCACGTCATAGAACTTGCATAGCACTGTGTCGGGCTCTGGACTTGTAGCGATCTCATCGCGCAGTTCGCTGATCACCTCCTGCGCCTGGTCAATTACCATTCGCGCCTCGTGCACATCGATCCAGTTCCCCATGGCCTGGTCTTCAAACTTCTGCACCGACTTGCCTGATGGCGAAAGGAGGAAGGCATAGCGCGGGAGCGAATTCAGCTTGTCCCAGAACTCAAACCCTTCACGTGTTTGTGTGTTACGCATTGTGAAATCTCCAGATCAATTGTCTGTGCCTGTGTAGGTGCGCCATGGCACCTTGACGCCGTTGACCAGAAAGCCCCAATCACCACGCCACTTGCTGGTGATGAAGAGGGTGACTACTCCACCGGCGCTTACTGATGCGATCCGGTGATACTCGCCGTGGTTTAGGCGCGCGGTGTCGCCTGTTCGGCGAGTGATCAGCGTGTGCGCCTCGCCAGTCTGGCAATCGATCAATCGGTGCTTGCTGCGCTCATCTGCGAATCGGGATTCGACATAGGAGCCGCGCAGAATGATGGTGCGGGCGTTCCAGGGATGGTCATGCAGATCCCGGTCTTCGTCCGGGCGCATGATGTGGTGCACTCGGAACGACCACGGGCACCACCACAGCGCCGGCTTGTGCGACTTGCGCGAGTAGGGTTTGAACAGCCACCAGCGGCCCATGTACATCTCGGAGCCGTCGGCGGACATGATGTGCAGGTACGGGGTGCGCTGGGCGCGGGCGATGAGCCAGGCGGCAACCGCCGGGCGCGCAAGCAGTTTGGCGACCAGGCGCCAGAACAGGTTGATCACGGGGAGTCCTTGCCGGGCCATGCCCGGAGTGTGGTGCTACGATGGCCCCTTCCTCTAAATGGGCTGGACCATGACAAAGCACGATATTTACGATGAGATCGAAGGCTTTCAGGTTTGGAACTACATGGAGTGCGATAAGGACGATGAGGGTCGGGAGACCTGGCGTATCAACGTCGAGGTGAAGCGCGGTGGTGAGGTGGTGGTGCCTGTGGTTGCTGGTGACCGCACCTATGTCGACCGTGGCCTTGCGCAAGTGGCTGGGCGTGAGGTCGGGGGCCGGCTGGTCGCCGCTATCTAAAATCTAGAATGGCTCTATCTCAATGCTTTCGAGTTGGTATACAACCATCAAATTCTTTTCATCATGATTTAGGCGGGTCCCGAATCATTCGTGTGACCGGCCATCTTGTTTGGATAGAGGATTTGATAATGAGTCAGCGACTGAAAACGTTCAAAGGTGTTGGCGGTGCTTTGGTGGAGTTCGTTGAGGAAATACGAAACACCTCAACTGGGTTTGAATTCCACAGGTTATCTGTCTGGCGATTCACAGCAGTCCAACTGAGCGCCCTTCGAGATGCGGCGCGCCGTCGAAGCGAAACGTAAGCGCCGCCGATGCCGATGCCGGAATCCCGGCATCGGTCAGGCCGCCTGGATTTCAAGCTTTGGCGGCCACTCCGTAAATCCGACCTTGGGCGCCTTCGTCTTCGGCTTGATTATGGGCTCGCCCTGGGCGTCCACCAGCGTGCGCTTGGCCTTTATCCGCATGTCGCGGCATTTGCTGCCCTTGCGAGCCAGCTCAATGAAGTGCTCTGCATACTGCGGTGCGTCGAAGAGCGGGCTGAGCTGCTTTACCCTGACCCCCCCCATGATCTGTTCGGCCTTCTGGGTGACCTTGATCAGCCAGTCGTCAACCGAAAGCTCAATCTTGTGGCCGGGACGCTTTGGGTCGGGTCGGGTGGTTTTGACGGTCTTCCTGGCCTCGGCCATGGCGACATCGAGGGTCATTCCAAACACTGCAAAGGTGCTCATGGGTTATCTCCAAGCGTGCGCCTGCCTCGCCGGCTGGCGTGATTCGTAAATTGGGTTGATGATCTGCGCTCAGCAAAAACCTAACGGTGACTGCGATGAGCACGAAAACTGATGTGGAAGCGATACGCCTGATAGGCGATGAGGTTGTCCGATTGCTCACCCTTCCCGAAGAAAGGCTTGAGGCCGAGGTGCGTCTGGGGCTCAAGCTAATCGCTGATCTGGCACGGTGGCGTGACCTGGCTGGCCTATCCGTTGCTGAGCCTGCTGGCGTGATTCGTTGATATGGGGTATTACGGGTGACCGGCATGGAGCCGGATCAAGGAGAGCGAGATGAGCGAGAAGCCTTCAGACAGAGAAGTGGCGAAGCTGATCGGCATAACCGAGAACGAGGTTGGCACCTATCGTGTCAACTCCGATCTGAGGCCTGACGGTCGATGGCTCATCTATTTCGGATACCAGATGCCTGTGGCTTTGCGCAAAGGCCTGACTGGGAGCTTCACGTTTTTAATGCCCGAGATGGGCTAAGCGCGACAGGTTAGGGCGAGTCAGGCCGTGATGCGCTCGCCAATCACCTTGGTGGTGAAGCTTACCGAGTACTCGGTTGTCAGTTCGAACAGTCCCTTGCAGGTGTCGCACTCCATGTTCTTGTCGCCGTAGTCCTCGGCTTCAATGTGGATCACGGTGGCGCAGTGCGGGCATTTGCATTCGTCCAGGTTGCGATAATCCCACTCGTCATAGTCGGTCTCGGCGACCTTGGCCAGCGCTGCGGCTTTCGTAACAGCGTCTTCTGCGTCCTGACAAGGCTTACAGGTGAACCCGTCTGGATGTCCCCACGGTGTTTCCGTGAGCTTCGAACGGTGGGTGCCGCACAGGCGGCAAACGTTGTGTTTATCGCACACCGAGTAGCTGTACTTCTCACCGGTTCCGTTGCACTTGGCGCAACCAGAAACCCAATACCAGGCGCCATCGATTCGCTCGGCGTACAGTCCGTTTTCCGGGGGGCGCAGTCTGACTTCAGGCAGGTCAGTAGTGGTTCGGTGAAATCTGTGATGATCCGCCCCGTTCCACACGTTGAGGCTGCCGTTACGCTGGCGCTGGGTCCACTCACCCGGGATCTCCGTGATCAGGATCTTGGTGTTTTTGTCCATGGATTATCTCCAGT
>NZ_LXJP01000111.1:0-6185 GCF_001728855.1 Pseudomonas sp. AP19
TTCCAGCAAACTAACCAATCGCATATTCATCCTGCTGGCAGCGCTGCTGACATTCCAGTCGCTGGTTATTTCTTCCGTCTCAGTCCACCTACTTGATGTGCTAAAACTGCTTGGCATCGCAACTTCAACAGCACTGGCCATAGGAATGATGATTGGGCCATCTCAAGTCATGGCACGCCTTGCAGAGTTTTCGATTGGGCGAAACCTACACCCTACCTGGTCGGCTCGTATCGCCATCCTGCTATGCGGGGTGGGTATTGCGCTGCTGTTACCGGCCATCCCGTGGCTGGCCTTCGTAGCCTTGGCGCTTTACGGAGCAGGTAATGGAATTCTGACCATTGCTCGCGGAACATTACCCTTGGCTCTATTCGGCGCGGATGGCTACGGAGCACGTATGGGGCTGCTGGCTCGCCCGATGCTGATTGCCCAGGCTGTAGGCCCCATAGCAGCAGCACTTGCTCTAGAAAGATTTGGATCAATTCCGCTGTTAGTTGGAATGTGCATTCTAGTAGCAATAAGCTTTATTACGAGCCTTGCTCTCCCTGCCAAATGACTGGCTAAATGGGATTAGGCACGTATGCCGTGATCAAGCCGCATAATCTCGTCATGGATAATTGTGAATCCCATAGGTGTGCACAGCACCCTGCAGGGTGTCTGACGGCCTACACCTGCTACAGATCTTACAAGCCATCGCTGCGCCTTCTTTCGGCTTCCAAACACTTCAAGTGCGATTGAGAAGACCTGCTCGTAACGCGTCTGAAAACAGCGATTCCTAGCACTCCAGCAGCCAATCGGGGAGCGAACACATCGCCCGACAATCCTAAGCTCATTCATGCTTCACCCTCTGGTGATACTGGTCTGGTCGCCCCTCGTACTCTGTGCAGGGGGCATCCCGGCAGGGCCACCTCGTGGCGCGGCCCTTTAGCTCAGACGCAACGCTTACCATCGAATTGAAGATCTGCTCGCAGCTACCTATCACTCAGCACTGATCGTGCAAAGTGGGAAAGATTGGAAGCCCCGTCTCCATTCCTGCGCAACAGGTAACCCTTGATACCAACCTGGCCAGGCCCATCCCGATCACACCTTTCTGAGTCGCCAATCATGACGATCCGCCTCTGACCACTGAGCTCATTTTCTGGCCGGACATTAAGCAGATCGCAGGTGTGCTGATAGATGCCGGCTTGCGGTTTCATAACACCAATGCGATAGCTGAAACCATAGGCCCCAAGGTGCGGGAAAATCCTTTCCACTACGGGGCCGTAGGCCATTGCCAGGTTTGAACATACGGCCAGTCTCACCCCTGCAGCTTGCAGTAGCCCAACGGCCTCAACCGCGTCTGGATAAGGCTGAATGCTTGCCAGCTCTTCCTCCAAGCATTGATCAAGAAATGCGAGTTGGGAGGGCGAGATCTTGATACCAAAGGCCAGCGCAGCCTCGCTTAGAGAAAGGCAATGGGTCATGATCGTTCGGATGTCATCAGCGCGAGGCAAGCGGCCTTGGCGTCGCCCCTCTCGAAGCAACTGTCGAAACGGATGTGTCGGCTGCTGTATCTGTACCAGCGTTCCGAAGGCGTCAAAGATTACGGCACTGGTCTTCATCTGAGTTTCCTTCGCTGGTCACCGCCCGCAAGACAGCCAGCCACTCTAACGAGAATCAAGCTCAACAACCAAATAACCAATCTACCGAAGAGTAACGCCAAATTTTGAAAAATCATCCACCAGCGTTTTTCGACCCAGCATTTTCGGAAGCTTGAAGACGTTCCTGTACCCATACCACAAAAACATAGGAATAATGACAAGCCCAACTCCAAAGGTGGCCGTTGCAGCAATAATCCCAGCTGGAACCGCTGCTAGCGAAATAACCACACCCTTTACCAAAGTCGACCTTGCAATAATTCGCAGATCATCCAAGTCGCACTCAACTTTCCCACCAGCCTTCTCAAAAGCGACAACAATTATCGATTTCTTTGAGGCATGTTTATAGTACCAAGTTCGCGGAACATCAGTCGCCAAAGCACCATGCTTCGCAAGATACTTCAGCATCACAACCTCCTTGAAATAGAGCGTAGCGCCGTGTTCATCTTCATATCTAACACGTCGATAGAGAGCGTCTAGATCACCGCTCGCTTGAGCATCATAGTTCTTAACAGTCAATGTCAATTTCTTTAACTCGGACATGCTTCTTCCCTTAAACACACATTAACTATTAATGGATTAGATGACGGTGGGGCCTACTGAAGCAGGCTGAGACAGCGGCCTCGACGACGCGGGGGCACTCAAGCGGCGGCAGGCAATCGGCTGACCATGACGTAATGATCGTTGCCTGACACTGTCCGCAATAACGCCATGCCTTCGACCTCCGCTATCACCTCACTAGGGGGTGTGACAATTGTCATCCCATCAACCAGTTGCCCTGAAAGATCGCCATACACATACGCAACGAAACGATCGCCTACTTCAGCTGCATCTACCAGATACGCGTCCACTAGTGCACCCCAATCATGGGCCTGCGCAATCGCCAACTTAGCTGACACCAGACTGGGCAGTCGTATTCCGCCCTCAGCCGTCCAGTCCTGGGAATTCAGACAACTCATGGATTCTCCATCACGTTCGAATTTGAAACCTACTCACTTACTGAAAAAAGCTAAACGCCGGCAGCCCTGTCAGGCTTCATACACTGACAACTAGGTCTGGCCGAAAGCCAGTTTCTTCGGTGGGATAACCACGAGGATTACTCACAAACCGGACGCCATTAACAACCTCATCCACAGCTTCGTGGGTATGGCCAAAGATCCATAGATCGATCTTGAAATCCATCAGGCCATCCCAATTGTTTCCATAGGCTGCTCGCAAGTGAGGATCGGCTCCTTGGTCACTCACAAACTTCATAAGAGGCGGATGGTGAGTCACAACTACACGTTTACCGTTGAATGGCAGAGACAGCTGAGCCTCTAACCACTCCTTCGTCTCTCGATTTCTCGCGATCAGGTCGTCAGGGCGCAAACGCCGATACTGTTCACCGACACGGATAGCGCGAAAGTCATTCAGTGAGTCACGAGCACACCAAGAAGCAGCTACTGGGTCTCCGGTCGCGGCCAGGCTTGTCCAAGCCGTAGCACAGAAAAACTGCACATCACCGTACTCTAAAACCTGATTTTCCAAGACGTGGACGTGCGCCTCAGCAGCGTCAAGCAGCTTGCTGTGAGTTCGATCTATATTCCCGCTGTAGTGCTCATGATTGCCCATGGCGTAGACGACAGGCGTGCTGAAGGCCAGGCTGGCCCATCTGGCCCCCCTGGACTTCACGTGGATGTCGCCGGCTAATACGACCACGTCACAGTCCACCACAGGGGGGACGAAATCGGCGAACTCACAATGTAAATCAGACAGTATGTGAAGCTTCATCCCTAGCCTGCTGACGTCGACTTTCTAATAAATTGATCACTCCCTGGCCGGTCGCCCGGACGCGGCGAGGCTGTCATCTGTAGGCCCACGATAAACGATGGGCGCCATTATTGCCAGCTTTCGATATTTATCGACGCATGACGCTGTGGCCCTATTCTTCGTTTTGAGCGCTCAGCATGCAGAACGAGATAGCAGCAATAGTCCGAGCTCTGCGCGACCTTAGAGGATCGGCCCAGGAGGAGCTCGCCGAGATCAGTTCCCAAGCCAATCTGTCGCGATTGGAGCAAGGGAAAACGCAGGTCTCTTTGGTCAAGCTGAGCAAGATCGCGCGCACCCTAGATTTCGACCTCGTGGCTCTCGTCGCGCTATGCCAGGCTCTCCAGAATGGGTCATCACCTATCGATGTCATGGCGAAGGCTTCGCAGGATTTGGAGGGCTTCATAGCCCTGGGAGGCTTGCAGGGCCTGAAGAAGCACTGGGACGCAGGTGAAGGGCTGGTAAAGCGCACGCGAGGCAAACCCAGCAGCCCAGATCGAATCCGAGCTGTGCTAGAGCTCAAGGCCAGTGGCATGTCGAAGGCGGAGGTGAGTCGAGCGCTGGGTTTGCCTGAAGCGACTGTCAGGCGTTACTGGCTCAAAGAACTGCCTGGTTAGAAAGGGAGTCGTGGGGCACGAGCAAAGAAGCTCTCCACTTGTCCGATTCGATTTAGCGCGGCGGCAGATCCTTGAAGCGCAGCCTGGGATAGATCCGCCTTTCCTCAGCGCATTTGGAAATCTGGAAGAACGCTGACAGCAGTGCATCTTCCGAAGGGCAGTGGCGGGTCATCACCTCGAACTCGTTGTAATCGAAGGCTAGGACGCGGACACCAACCTCATCCATGAACTTCAAAATCATGGTGCTGTATTCATCGTAGTTGTCGATAAAAAACTCTCTGACCACGACAACTCCCACCAGGGGTCGTGCAGCAAGATCAATGTCCAAGGGCGTGCCGCCCACAAGCGCCAAGGCTGGATTGCCTTCTCGCTTGATCGTTGAAATAGCGCCACGTAGTTGCTGAAGACCGTTCTTCAACTGACTTGTAGCCTTCTTTCGCTTTCTCTCAAGCGTTGTGTTCAACGTCGCTGGGGTATTGGGACTGTCCTTCGCCTGCAGCAGTAAAGTCACTTCATCGCCCATTACCACTACGTCAGCCAGCTCCTCGCCATCGGAGACCTTCAAGGGGCCATGGATGATCCGCTCGGAGGTATATGCCCGCTGGAGCAGATAGATGATATCCAGTTCCTGAAACGTACCCGGCTCAGTGCGCTCCAACTGTGTATTGGAAAAGCCTTTGGAGCCTCGAAAGTCCTGGCGGGTCAGGTCGGTGATCAAATAGTCCGAGGGGAACAAATCCTCCCCTAGTAACACCGTTGCGGCACGAGCGTCGTCCTCATAGGTCGTGAGGCTGAACCACCTGTCCGCCTGCTCATACATCTTGGGCCAGTGATCTGCTCCAATTGGGCTGAGTGTACCGAGCTCCTTGCGGAGCTGACCAAGCTTCGCCTGGGCCTTACAACTGAACAGCTCACGGTTGTGCTCGTCGAAAAAGCACACACTGAACTCGTCAGGGAAGCTCTGCAGTGCCTCGGTGAGAGGGTCACCTGGGATGAGTGGGGTTTTGATCAATAGCGGGCTTTGTGGGTCATCAAAGCAGGCAGTGAGAAGCGTAAATCCCGTCGTTTCGTCTACCTTGTATGGCGCCAGGTAAAGCTTCAATTCGCGCCTTTGCTGAGCGGCCAGGATCAGCTCTTTCCCTGCCTTGATTACCAGCACGGAGCCCTCAGGGCCTTCAACGATCCATAATCCACGGGCTAATACAGCGATTTGCTGAAGCGATTGTGGCTTCATGATCGTGAGGTACATGTGAACTCCTTGGTGCCTGATTGCGTCCTGCATAACCTGAAGCCTACGCTGGAGGTCGCCCGAGAGATAGCCGCTCACTGGTATATCAAGATCGAAGTATTCACCTGGAGCAGGCCTGCCCGGCTATGCCTACCTGAAGGATGTGTTGACGCGCCTGCCTACGCAGCGAGCTAGTGAGATTGCCGAGCTGTTACCACACAGGTGGGTGACCGTTTAATCACGCAGGGTGTCTTGGACTTGTGCTTACCAAGCTTCTACATTTTGCGCCAGACCAAAGCAGGAATTGCTCGGATGTAAATTAGCTCGCTGACCAACTCAATCAGCGTTTGAGTGATAACTGCTGCCGCAGCGAGCCCTCTGATTTCTTCGGGCAAAGCCAGTGCCAGGGGCAGAACCACCAATGAATTTCGTGTCGAGCTACTGAACGCCACTGATCTTGCAGTGATGGCCGGCAATTTAAATGCCCGCGCAACCAGCGCACCGACCAGTGGTGCCAAGAGCATGAAACCGAGGTAGACGGGAATAACGGGCAGTAGCTTGTCCATGTCCCTGACCACTGCTGAGATCTGAGAGCCGACCACTACGACCAACACAGCCGCCATAGCTGGCACAGGCATCCAAGCCCATGCATTGTTCCAGCCCTCAACGACGCGTGACCTCTTTGCCCCGGCAGCTGTTGCTACTGCCAAGACCAAGGGTAAAGCGATCAGCACTACGAAGGCCTCAACAAATGGGCCGACCGATATAACCACCGCCGAGTCATTACCCACCATGAAGGCTAGATAGAGGGGCAGTAGCACAAGCTGAAGCAAGAGTAGTAATGGCGTTGCCGCCAGAGTCAGTTTGGAGTCGCCCTTACCGATATGGGTAAACACCACC
>NZ_LXJP01000112.1:0-5989 GCF_001728855.1 Pseudomonas sp. AP19
TTGAAGCCCGTCTGCGTGAGCAGGACAGCGTCGGTGAAACCGTGGTGGTGGCGCAGGAAGGGCCGACCGGCAAGCAACTGGTAGCGTATGTGGTGCCGTTGCACCCGGCGATGATCGACGATGCCGTGGCCCAAGCGAACGGCCGTGAGGCGCTGCGCCGCGCCTTGAAAACCCGCCTGCCGGACTACATGGTGCCCACGCATTTCATGTTTCTGGCGCGCATGCCGCTCACGCCCAATGGCAAGCTGGATCGCAAAGGCCTGCCGCTGCCGGACGTGAGCTTGATGCAGCAGGTGTATGTTGCGCCACACAGTGAATTGGAGCAGAAAATCGCCGCGATCTGGTCCGACGTGCTGCGCCTGCCGCGCGTAGGGCTGCATGACAACTTCTTTGAACTGGGCGGCGACTCGATTATTTCGATTCAGGTCGTCAGCCGTGCCCGCCAAGTCGGTGTGCGGTTCACGCCCAAGGACCTGTTCCAACACCAGACGGTCCAGAGCCTGGCGGCCGTCGCCCGCGAAGGCGAGGGCACCGTGCTGCTGGATCAGTCGGCGCTGACTGGCGAGCTGCTGCTGCTGCCCATTCAGCATGCGTTTTTTGCCGATGACATCCCGGCGCGGGAGCACTGGAACCAGTCCGTGGTGCTGCAACCGCACCAACGCCTGGAGGTGCCTGTGCTGGCGGCGGCGCTACAGGCCTTGATTGTGCACCATGACGCCCTGCGCACCGGGTTTGTCCAGGGTGTGAATGGCTGGGCGGCGGCGTATCGAAGTGCCGAACATCATCAGGCCGAACAGGTGCTGTGGCAGACCACCCTCACAACGCTCGCAGAGCTTGAAGCCTTGGGCGAGGAAGCCCAGCGCAGCCTCGACCTGAGTCAAGGCCCGTTGCTGCGTGCGGTGTTGGTGGGCATGGCCGATGGCTCACAGCGTTTGTTGCTGGTGATCCATCACTTGGTGGTGGACGGTGTGTCCTGGCGCATCCTCCTCGAGGACCTGCAAACCGCCTACCGTCAAATTGCCCAAGGCGCAGCGGTGGTGTTGCCCGCCAAGACCAGCTCCACGCGCGCGTGGGCCGAGCGGCTGCAAGCCTACGCCGGCAGCCCCGCGCTGGCGCAGGAATTGGCGTGGTGGCAGACGCAGTTACACGGCAGCCGCGCCGGTTTGCCCGGCGCCGACCCGCAGGCCAGCCTGAGCAACCGCCATGCACTGAGTGTGACGACCCAGTTGGACCCAGGGTTTACCCGTCGCTTGTTGCAGGACGCTCCCAGTGCTTACCGAACACAGATCAACGACCTGCTGCTGACGGCCCTGGCGCGTGTCATTGTGCGCTGGACCGGTGACGCGTCGATGTTGATCCGGCTGGAAGGCCACGGCCGTGAGGACCTGTTCGATGAGATCGACCTGACCCGCACCGTCGGTTGGTTTACCAGCCTCTATCCCGTGCAGCTGGCGCCGACCGATTCCCTGGCGGGCTCCCTCAAGCAGATCAAGGAGCAACTGCGCGCCGTACCGGAAAAAGGCCTCGGCTTTGGTGCCTTGCGTTACCTGGGCGATGCCGAGGCGCAACAGGCGTTGAGTGCCTTGCCGCGACCACGTATCACGTTCAACTACCTGGGGCAGTTTGACGGCAGTTTCGAGGGCGGCGAACAGGAAGGCTTGTTCGCGCCTTCCGGTGACGCCAGTGGTGCCGAGCAAAGCCTTGACGCACCGCTGGGCAACTGGCTGGAAATCAACGGCCAGGTCTACGCCGGCGAACTGAAGTTGAACTGGAGTTTCAGCCAGGCAATGTTTGCGCAAGCGACCGTGCAGCAGTTGGCGGATGACTACGCGGTGGAGCTCAAGGCGTTGATCGAGCATTGCTGCGCCGCCGCCAACCAAGGTGTCACGCCGTCGGACTTCCCGCTGGCGCGCTTGTCTCAAGGCCAGCTGGATGCGCTGCCACTGACATTCTCCGAGGTGGAAGACCTGTATCCGTTGTCACCGATGCAGCAAGGCATGTTGTTCCAGTCGTTGTACGGCGAAGGGTCGGGCGACTACATCAACCAAATGCGCATCGATGTGGACGGCCTGGATGTCCCGCGTTTCCACCAGGCCTGGCAGGCGGCTGTCGACCGGCATGAGATTCTGCGCAGTGGTTTCCTCTGGCAGACCGATGCAGAGCAACCGTTGCAGGTGGTTTACAAGCAGCGGCGCATGCCGCTTGAGGCGCTCGATTGGACGGACCGCGCGGATTGCCCTGCGGCCCTCGACGCCCTGGCCGAGTCGGCGCGTGCCCAGGGTTTTGTACTGGAGCAGGCGCCGCTGCTGAGCCTGTCGGTCATACGCACAGGCGTGTCGAGTTATCACCTGATCTACACCAACCACCACATCCTGATGGACGGTTGGAGTGGTTCGCAGTTGTTCGGCGAGGTATTGCAACACTATGCCGGCGAGCCGCTGGCTGCGCCGACGGGGCGCTATCGCGATTACATCGCCTGGTTGCAGGCGCAGAACAAAGCCGTCAGCGAAACCTTCTGGAAAGACCAGTTGCTCAACCTGCAGGCGCCTACGCGCCTGGCATATGGCGTGGCGAATGAGGCACCGACGGCACTGGTGGCCAACGGTGAGCATCGCCTGAGCTTTGATGCCGCGCAGACCGAACGCCTCAAAGCGTTCGCGCAGAGCAACAAGGTCACGCTCAATACGTTGGTGCAGGCCGCCTGGTTATTGCTGCTGCACCATCACACCGGGCAGGCCACCGTCGCGTTCGGCGCCACCGTGGCGGGGCGGCCGGCCGAGCTGCGCGGTATCGAGCAGCAAGTCGGGTTGTTTATCAATACGCTGCCGGTGGTGGCCACGCCTGAGGCGCAGATGCCGGTCAGCCAGTGGCTGCAACACGTCCAGTCGCAGAATGTGCGCTTGCGTGAGCAAGAGCACACGCCGCTGTTCGAAATCCAGCGCTGGGCCGGCTTGGGCGGGGAGGCGCTGTTCGACAGCATCCTGGTGTTCGAGAACTACCCGGTGTCTGAGGCGTTGGAGCAGGGCGCACCGTCGGGTTTACGCTTTGGTGCGGTGCGCAGCCTGGAGCAGACACACTACCCGTTGACCGTGCTCCTGGGCATGGGCGATAGCCTGGGGCTTGAGTTCAACTACGATCGGCAGGCCTTCAGTGCTACGCATATCCAGCGCCTGGCCGAACACTTCCAGCAGCTGTTGAGTGCGCTGATTGTGGATGCCGACCAGCGCCTGGCCGCACTGCCTTCGGCGGCATTGGCCGAGCGCCAGACGCTGCAGGCCTGGAACGCCACGGCGCAACGCTACCCGCTGCACCAGGCTGTGCATCAGTTGATCGAGGCGCAGGTGGTGCGTACGCCAGACGCGACGGCCCTGGTGTTTGCCGGGCAGCACTTGAGTTACGCCGAGCTGAACCGTCGTGCGAACCGCCTGGCGCATCGCTTGATCGCGGCCGGTGTGGGGCCGGACGTGCTGGTGGGCCTGGCGGTGGAGCGCTCCATCGAGATGGTCGTCGGCCTGTTGGCCGTGCTCAAGGCCGGTGGCGCCTACGTGCCGCTGGACCCGGAATACCCGCGCGATCGACTCACCTACATGGTGCAGGACAGTGGCGTGAGGTGGCTGCTGACCCAGGCTCATCTGCTGGAGCAACTGCCGATCCCGGCGGGCATTCAACACCTGGTACTGGAGACCGGCGAGGCGTGGCTTGAGGGGTATAGCGCGCACAATCCTGACAGTGCTGTCGATGGCGAAAACCTGGCTTATGTGATCTACACCTCGGGCTCTACCGGGCAGCCGAAGGGGGCCGGTAATCGGCATTCGGCGCTCACCAATCGGCTCTGCTGGATGCAGCAGGCGTATGGCCTGGAGGCCAGCGACAGCGTGTTGCAGAAAACCCCGTTCAGCTTTGACGTGTCGGTGTGGGAGTTCTTCTGGCCGCTGATGAGCGGCGCGCGGCTGGTGGTCGCCGCGCCCGGGGAGCATCGCGATCCGGCGCGGTTGGTCAGCCTGATCAACGCCGAGCAGATCACCACGCTGCACTTCGTGCCGTCCATGTTGCAAGCGTTTTTGCAGGACGAGGCGGTAAGCGCCTGCCATAGCCTGCAACGCATTGTGTGCAGCGGTGAAGCATTGCCGGTGGATGCCCAGCAGCAGGTGTTTGCCAAGCTGCCCGGTGCGCGGTTGTACAACTTGTATGGGCCGACGGAAGCCGCCATTGATGTGACCCACTGGACCTGTGTTGATGAAGGGCAGGACGCCGTGCCGATTGGCCGACCCATTGCCAACCTGGGGTGTTATGTACTCGACAGCAACCTGGCGCCGGCACCGCTGGGCGTGCTGGGCGAGCTGTACCTTGGGGGCATCGGTCTGGCGCGGGGTTATCACCGTCGGCCGGCGCTGACCGCTGAGCGTTTTGTGCCTGACCCGCTCGGCAGCGGCGCACGCCTGTACCGCACCGGCGACCTGGCGCGCTATCGCGACGAGGGTGTGATCGAGTACGCCGGGCGCATCGACCATCAGGTCAAGCTGCGCGGGCTGCGGATCGAGTTGGGTGAAATCGAGGCACGTCTGCTGGAGCATGCTTGCGTGCGTGAAGCCGCCGTGCTGGCCGTGGACGGCACGCACCTGGTGGGTTACCTGGTGTTGCAGGAACCGTGTGCGGACTGGAAAGCCTTGCTCGGCGCTCACCTCGCGTCACAACTGCCGGATTACATGGTGCCCGCGCAATGGGTGGTGCTGACACAGATGCCGTTGAGCCCGAATGGCAAGCTCGATCGCAAAGCGCTGCCTAAGCCTGAAGCACAGGCTGCGCAGGCGTATCAGGCGCCGCAAAGCGACATTGAGCAGCAGGTCGCGGCGATTTGGAGCGAGGTGCTCGGTGTTGAGCGCGTCGGGCTGAACGACAACTTCTTTGAGTTGGGTGGCCATTCATTGCGCGTGCTGCTGCTCAAGGAGCGCATCAGGCAAGTCAGCGGGGTCAACCTGTCCGTCAGCCAGTTGATGCTCAACCCCACCGTGCGTGGCCAAGTCAATTGCGTGCAGGGCGAGGTGCGCAGCGAAGTGATCGTCAAGCTCAACAGCCAGACCCAAGGCACGCCGTTGTTCATGTTCCACCCAAGCTTCGGCTCGGTGCATTGCTACACCGCCATTGCCCTGGCACTCAGGGAGCAGCGGCCGGTGTTCGGCGTGATCTGCCGGGCGTTGGTGGAAGAGGGCGCCGCGGTGCCCGAGTGGCAGGCGATGGTTGACGATTACACCGCGCAACTGTTGAAAACTCAGCCACAGGGCGCCTATCGCCTGGCGGGTTGGTCGCTGGGTGGCAACCTGGCGATGGAAGTCGCCTACGCACTGGAGCAAGCCGGGCGTGAGGTTGAATTTGTCGGCTGGATTGATTCGGCCCCGCCGCAGTGGCTCACGCCTTATTGGGATGCGGTGGTGAGCGAGGATGATCGCGAGGTATCAGCCAATGAGCGCCGTGCGGCGTTGCTTGGAGCGATGTTCCCGGCGTTTGCCGAGCAGATTGAAGGGGCGTGGCAACAGTGTCGGCGTCAGGCTGCGGATGAAGCCGGGCAATGGCAGGCGTTTGTGGCCTGGGCCGAGCAGACCCTGGGTGAGGCGTTCACCGGCATCAAGGACGCGCTGCTGCGTGGTAATGACGCGCAGATTTCCTGGGAAGTTGACCGGGCATTGAGCGAGCGCATGACCGTGGCTGACTTCAAGCCGATCCAGGCGCCGGTCAGTTGCTGGTGGGCGTCATTGAGCCGCGCGGGGCACTTCAAGGCGCTGATCGAGCAGAACATGGCCGGGGTGATTGGCCAGGGGCGCATCGAGCGTTCGGTGATGATCGATACGGATCACGACGGGATCATCGACAGCGCCGCGTTCATCAACAGCCTGGTGGCGGCCATGGCATAAGGGGCGCCCGTACGCATAAACCCGGATCATTGATCCGGGTTTTTTTTGTGCGTGTTTTCAGGCCAGGCAGGCAAAAAAAA
>NZ_LXJP01000113.1:0-5765 GCF_001728855.1 Pseudomonas sp. AP19
TCGAAGCCCGTCTGCGTGAGCAGGACAGCGTCGGTGAAACCGTGGTGGTGGCGCAGGAAGGGCCGACCGGCAAGCAACTGGTGGCGTATGTGGTGCCGACCGATCCGGCGCTGATCAACCAGGTCGAGTTCCGTGACACCTTGCGCCGCGCGCTCAAGGCCCGGCTGCCGGACTACATGGTGCCCACGCACTTCATGTTCCTGGCGCACATGCCGCTGACCCCCAACGGCAAACTCGACCGCAAAGGCTTGCCCGCGCCGGATGCGAGCCTGATGCAGCAACGCTATGTGGCACCTGAAACCGAACTGGAACAGCAAATTGCGGCGATCTGGGCCCAAGTGCTGCGCCTGCCGCAAGTGGGCCTGGATGACAACTTCTTCGAAGTCGGCGGCCACTCCTTGCTGGCGATCCAGATCACGTCGCGGGTCCAGGTCGAGTTGGGCCTGGAGGTGCCGCTGGTCGAAGTGTTCCAGACCGAGACGCTGCGTGCCTATGTCCAGGCCGCTGCCACTTTCCGTGCGGGCAGCGCGGAAGACTTTGATGATCTACGTGACTTTTTGAGCGAACTAGAGGCGATTTGAACCATGCTTTCCAACCCGAACATCGATCTGGTCTCGCGCTTTCTTCGCCTGCCGCTTGAACAACGCCAGCAGTTTTATCAGCGCCTGCAAGCGCGCGGCATGAGCTTCGCGCAATTGCCGATTGCCCCCACCCGGCATGATCTCGACACATTGCCATTGTCTTACGCCCAGGAACGCCAGTGGTTTCTTTGGCAGCTCGACCCGCACAGCGCCACCTATCACATTCCTGGGGCGCTACGCCTGCAAGGCCAGCTCGACCTCGCGGCGTTACAGCACAGTTTCGACCGTTTGCTGGCCCGCCACGAAAGCCTGCGTACCCGCTTGGTACAGGACGGTGAGCAGCTGTTGCAGGTGGTGATGCCTGAGGCCAGGGTCGACATCGTGCAGATGCAAACGGACGAACAGCAATTGATGGCGCAGGTGGAAGCGCAGGTTGCACGGCCGTTTGATCTGCTCCAGGCGCCGCTGTTGCGCGTGACACTGTTGCAGCTGGCCGACGATGAACATGTGCTGGTGATGGTTCAGCACCACATCATTTCCGATGGTTGGTCGATGCAGGTGATGGTTGACGAACTGGTGCAACTCTATGCGGCCTGCTGCGAGGGCCGCAGCCTGGCGTTGCCGGACTTGCCGATCCAGTACGCCGACTATGCCCTGTGGCAGCGCGGCTGGATGGAAGCAGGGGAGAAAGCCCGTCAGTTGGCGTACTGGCAAGCACTGCTGGGCGGCGAACAGCCCGTGCTGGAGTTGCCCCTCGACCACCCGCGACCGGCGCAACAAAGCCATCGCGGCAACAGCGTGCAGGTGCACCTGCAACCGGTACTGGTCAGCGGTATCAAGCGCCTTGCGCAGCAAGAGGGCGCCACCCCGTTCATGTTGCTCCTGGCCGCGTTCCAGAGCTTGCTCTATCGCTACAGCGGGCAATCGGACATCCGTGTCGGCGTGCCGAATGCCAACCGAAACCGTGTCGAAACCGAGCGGCTGATTGGCTTTTTCGTCAACACCCAGGTGCTCAAGGCTGACCTTGACGGGCAGATGACCTTCGTCGAACTGTTGCAGCAAACCAAGCGGCGCTCGCTGGAGGCCCAGGCGCACCAGGACCTGCCGTTCGAGCAATTGGTGGTGGCACTGCAGCCCGAGCGCAGCCTGAGCCACAACCCGTTGTTCCAGGTGATGTTCAATCACCAGACCGACGCCCAGGGCGGACGCGAAGGGCAGCAATTACCCGGCTTGCGCGTTTCGGAGCTGGATTGGGACAACCAGACCACGCACTTCGACCTGAGCCTGGACACCCATGAATCCCCGGAAGGTATTTGGGCCGCGCTGACCTACGCCACTGACCTGTTCGACGCCGCGACGATAGAGCGTTTGGCGCAGCATTGGCAGAACGTGCTGCAAGCAGTGGTGAGCGCACCGCACAGCCGTCTCAGCGACCTGCCGATGCTGAGCACAACCGAACACACGGTGATTCGCCAGGAATGGAACGCCCCGGCGACCGGCGTCGACCTGCACGCGGTGCATCAGCTGTTCGAAGCTCAGGCCCAGCGGCATCCGCAACGCCAGGCGTTGGCCATGAATGAGCAGGCCATCAGCTATGGCGAGTTGAATCGCCAGGCCAACCGTCTGGCCCATTACCTGATCGCCCAGGGCGTAGGCCCGGAGGTGCTGGTCGGCATTGCCGTGGAGCGCTCGTTGGCCATGGTGGTGAGCCTGCTGGCGGTGCTCAAGGCGGGCGGCGCGTATGTGCCGCTCGACCCGCAATACCCGCGTGAACGCTTGGTGCACATGCTCGAAGACAGTGGCTTACAGCGGGTGTTGACCCAGTCGTCCCTGCGTGAGCGTTTGCCGTTGCCTGAGCACGTAGTGGCCCTGGACATTGATCTGGCCGATGCGCAACTGGCGCAGTGTGCCGAACACAATCCCGGGCTCGACTTCGAACCGCGCAGCCTGGCTTACGTCATTTACACCTCGGGTTCTACCGGTAAACCCAAGGGCGTGGCGATCAACCATGCGGCTTTGAGTGAGTTTGCGAGCATCGCTGCGGGCTACTCGGGCCTGACCCCGGATGATCGGGTGTTGCAGTTTGCGACCCTGAACTTCGACGGTTTCGTCGAGCAGTTGTACCCGGCGCTGACTGTCGGCGCCAGCGTGGTCCTGCGTGGCCCGCAGCTGTGGGACGGGGCCGAACTGTACCAGCAGATTATCGCCCAGGGCATCACCTTGGCCGACTTGCCGACGGCCTACTGGAAACTCTTCTTGCAGGATTGCCTGGCGGCCGGCCCACGTGCCTACGGTGCACTGCGCCAGGTGCATATCGGCGGCGAAGCCATGCCGCTGGATGGCCCGACGTTGTGGCGTCGCGCGGGGCTCGGCCATGTACGCCTGCTCAATACCTACGGGCCTACCGAGGCGACGGTGGTGTCCAGCGTGCTGGACTGCAGCGACGACGCGACGGTGATCGGTGCCAGCGCCAGCCCTATCGGCCGCGCGCTGCCGGGGCGTGCGCTGTATGTGCTCGACCGCGATTTGAATCTGCTGCCGGTCGGTGCCGTGGGTGAACTGTATATCGCCAGTGAAAGTGGTCTGGCGCGAGCCTATCTGCAGCGACCTGCGCTGACCGCCGAACGTTTTGTCGCCGACCCTTTCGGCTGCGCGGGCGAGCGCCTGTACCGCACCGGTGACCTGGCCCGCTGTCGCGCCGATGGGGTCATCGAGTATGTCGGGCGCGTCGATCACCAGGTGAAAATCCGTGGTTTCCGCATCGAGCTGGGTGAGATCGAGGCGTTGCTGTTGTCCCAGGCAGGCGTGCGTGAAACGCTGCTGCTGGCCGCTGACAACCAGTTGCTGGCTTACGTGGTCCCCACGCAAGCGCTGTCCGCGCCAGCGCAGCGGGTTGCCGGTGAACAGCTCAAGGCCAGCCTGCGCGAGCAATTGCCGGATTACATGGTGCCGACGCACCTGATCTTCCTCGCGCGCATGCCGTTGAACCCCAATGGGAAGCTCGACCGCCACGCGCTGCCCAAACCGGATGCCGCGTCGGTGCACACCGATTGGCAAGCGCCTGTAACGGCCTTGCAACAACAGGTTGCCGCGATCTGGGCCGATATCCTCGGCACTGAGCGTGTGGGCCTGACTCAGCACTTTTTCGAGCTGGGTGGGCATTCCCTGCTCGCCATGCAGGTGGTCTCGCGCATACGCCAGGCGCTTGACCTCGAAGTGCCACTCAAGACGCTGTTTGAGCAGCCGCGCCTGGATGGCTTTGTCGCGGCCATTGAAGCCCATTCGCCGACTGCGCCCACGGCTCCCGCGCTGCTGCCGGTGGGGCGTGACCAGCCGTTGCCGTTGTCGTATGCGCAGGAGCGCCAATGGTTCCTTTGGCAGTTGGAGCCGCAAAGCGCCGCGTATCACATACCGAGTGCCTTGCGCTTGAAAGGGCGGTTGGACACGGCGGCGTTGCAGCGCAGTTTCGATACATTGCTGGCCCGTCACGAAAGCCTGCGTACCCATGTGCGCCAGACGCACACGGGCGCCGTGCAGGTGATTGACCCGCTGGCGTCATTGCCGATGGTGCGTGCCGATGTCGAGGAAGCCCACCTCAAGGCGCGCGTCGAAGCTGAAATCGCCCAGCCGTTTGACCTGCAACAGGGGCCGTTGCTGCGTGTGACCCTGTTGCGTCTGGCGGATGACGAGCATGTGCTGGTGCTGGTTCAGCATCACATCGTGTCCGATGGTTGGTCGATGCAGTTGGTGGTGCAAGAGTTGGTGCAGCTTTACGCCGCTTACAGCCAGGGGCAGGGCGTGCAATTGCCGGAACTGCCGATCCAGTACGCCGACTACGCGGTGTGGCAACGCAACTGGATGGACGCGGGCGAGAAAGCCCGTCAGCTGGCGTATTGGCGCGAGGTGCTGGGCGGTGAGCAGAGCGTGCTGGAGTTGCCATTCGACCACCCACGCCCAGCGGTGCAGAGCCACCGTGGCGCGCGTTTGCCTATCGAGCTGGCACCGCCACTGGCCCGCGACCTCAAGGCGCTGGCCCAGCAACAAGGCGTGACGCTATTCATGCTGTTGCTGGCATCGTTCCAGACCTTGCTGCACCGCTACAGTGGCCAGGAAGAGATCCGCGTCGGCGTGCCGATTGCCAACCGCAATCGCAGCGAGACCGAGCGCCTGATCGGCTTTTTCGTTAACACCCAGGTGCTCAAGGCTGACCTGCATGGCCAGATGAGCGTCGCGCAGTTGCTGCAACACACGCGCCAGCGCGCCCTGGATGCGCAGGCTCACCAGGACCTGCCGTTCGAGCAATTGGTGGAAGCGCTGCAACCGGAGCGCAGCCTGAGCCACAACCCGTTGTTCCAAGTGATGTTCAACCACCAGACCGATGTGGGCCAGGCCCAGGTTCAGCAGCAACTGGCGCAATTGCGGGTCGAAGGGCTGGACTGGGAGAGCAAGACCGCGCATTTCGACCTGGACCTGGATATTCAGGAATCCACCGAGGGCATCTGGGCCACCTTCGGGTATGCCCAGGACCTGTTTGAAGCCGACACTGTGCGCCGTATGGCCCGGCATTGGCAGAACCTGCTGCAGGGCATGGTTGCCAACCCGCAGCAAACCCTCAGCCAATTGCCGCTGCTGGACACCGCAGAGCAGCAACAGATTCTGCAGCTGTGGAATTGCACCGATTCGGGTTACTCGGCCAAGCGCCTGGTGCACGAATTGGTCGCCGACCGTGCCCGGGAAAACCCGAATGCAGTGGCGGTAAAATTCGCTGCGCAAACGCTGACCTACGGGGAACTCGATGGCCAGGCCAATCGCCTGGCGCATGCGCTGATCGCCCGTGGCGTGGGCCCGGAAGTGCGCGTGGCCATCGCCATGCCGCGCAGTGCCGAGATCATGGTGGCGTTCCTCGCGGTGATGAAATCTGGTGGCGTGTATGTGCCGCTGGACGTGGAATACCCGCGTGATCGCTTGCTGTACATGATGCAGGACAGCCGCGCCAAGCTGTTGCTGACCCACTCGGCGGTGCAGCAGCGGCTGCCGATTCCGCAAGGCCTGGCAGTGCTTGCGGTTGATCAGGCCGAGGCCTGGGCCACGGTTGACGACACCGATCCACAGGTCGCACTCGACGGCGACAACCTCGCCTACGTGATCTACACCTCCGGCTCCACCGGCCTGCCCAAGGGCGTT
>NZ_LXJP01000114.1:0-5626 GCF_001728855.1 Pseudomonas sp. AP19
TTGTAAGCCGGAAACCCAGAAATTTCCGTCAGCCGATCAACATGGCTTGTCTCGCGCTTGGTCGATGAGTTCCTGCATCGCCCGCATGACTTCTTCGTGGGTGTACGACTTGGCGTTGGGGTCGTCGGCCTCTCGGAGAGCTTCCTCGACCTCGCGGGTCATCCGCGCATATTCTTCCGGCCACAGCGCTTGCTCCATGCGCAGCGACGCCTGCCCAAGCAGGTGCAGCAGGCCGAACAGCCGCATGTCATTGGTGGCGACGACGTGCTCTCGAATCCGCTCCTGGATCACCTCGCAGGCCCGATGCGCCTCTGGCGTCGCCGTGCCCTCGTAGCCGGCTGGGAGTTCTGCTTCTTCAGCGATTCGCGCCCAAGCGATAGCCGGTGGACAGGTTCATTTGCTCATCCACTTGCGCAGCAGACGCTTTTTCAGGGAGGCGCGCTCTTGCGGATTGCGTCCCTTGTGGTTGGCAATGCGATCCGCCGTGGCGGCCTGGCGCTTGATGGGCCAGTAGGAGCGGCCATCCTTACCCATCGACCAGACGTTGCTGACCTGGTTTTCCAGTAGAGGCAGATGGGCGCATAGAGCTTCCGGCGACGCGCTGGCCAGCGCGGTGCGCTCGTGAGTTCGCCAGCGCTGATGCCAGAGTTTCTTGTCCTCGCGCTCGCTACGGCAGGTCGTGTGCCCAACGATGGGCGTTTTGCGGCGGCTGCGGCTCATGATGTGGTTGTCTCCAAGAACATTCAGGACAGGCTTTCTGGGTAGAGCGCCGTCAACCGGGACAGGGTTTCTTGCACTTGTTCCAGCGAGGTCATCAGATGATCAACCTGATCCTGAAGATCCACGGCGAGATCAAATAGCTCAGCCACTCGGCTGCGTGATCCCTCGTTGAACGCGGCCATTGCCAGTTGATGCAGCTTCAACAGGTCGGTGCGCAGTTGCGGAGGTGCGCCGTCTGCGCTGTCATTCAAATCGCCGCGCAGCACGTCCACGGCATCGACTGCACGCAGCAGTGCCGTGGTATCGAAATTCTCGGGAGTCAGTTCGTCCCATTCGTCGTCGGTGATGCGGGCTGCCATCAGGAGGGCTCCGATTAAGCGGTTGCGAGCGTTAGATGCCCGATCGGCTCGGCTGCTGGCCGTACCTTGATTTCGATGTCGTAGCCGAGGCGATTCAGACAATCCATCAGCTTGCGTTCGGATAGATTGGTGAAGTCGCCGCGCATCATGCCCGACACCTTCGGTTGCGGGATGCCCATGCGTTTGGCCGCCGCTTGTTGAGTCAGCCCAAGGGCGCGCATGGCCCTCCTGATCTCGACCACCAGGCCGGTCTTGATCTTGAGCTTTTCAGCGTCAGGCAGTCCAAGGTCGGCAAAGACGTTGCCCGAGCTGCGCTGAACCTCGACGCCTTCAATGATTCGTTTTTGCATTTCGTAGCTCCTGTGCCAATACCTCGGCCACCTTCAGCCGAGCGCGGATGATGTCCATGTCGGCCTTTGGCGTGGCGATTCCGCTCTTGCTCTTCTTCTGGAAGCAGTGCAGGACGAACACCGCTTCCGCAAACTTGACCGTGTATACCGCTCGATAGGTGCCGCCGGCATCGTCTTCGACGACCTCCAGCACGCCGGCACCACCGAACCCCTTGAGCACCTTTGCTGCGTCATCCTGATCGCCTATCTGCGCCAACGAGAGCGCGTAACCGAAACGGCGACGCACGTCGGACGGCAACGCCATCAAATCCTTGTGGCTGCTCGCGATCCATTCGAGCGGTTTTTCTTTGTTTGTCATGACGGAATTTTATACCTGTTCAGGTAATGATGTAAACGCGGCAACCTCAAGGAGGTGTCGTAAAACATTTGTTTTGCGACAGGCTGTCAGCCGCCGCTGTGCTACCTGTGCAACACCCCCTCAAAAATGTACGGAAAACTCTATCGCTATTCACTATTATGCGGAAACCTGTTTTTGATGGTTATCCGCCTATGTTGGTTGGCTACATGCGCGTGTCGTCGGACTCCGACCGCCAGAGCACGGACTTGCAGCGCGACGCGCTGCTCGCCGCCGGCGTCGATCCGCGTCACCTGTTTGAGGATCGTGCCTCTGGCGCGAAGGATGACCGTGCCGGCTTGGCGCGGGCGCTTGAGTTCGTTCGAGCCGGCGATGTGCTGGTGGTGTGGAAACTCGACCGGCTCGGTCGCTCGCTGTCGCACCTGCTCGCCATTGTGACTTCGCTCAAGGACAAGCGGGTGGCGTTCCGCTCGCTGACAGAGAACCTGGACACTACGACGCCCTCGGGCGAATTCCTGTTCCAGGTGTTCGGTGCGCTCGCGCAGTACGAGCGCGCCTTGATTCAGGAGCGCGTCGTCGCGGGCTTGGCCGCCGCACGCAAACGCGGCCGGATCGGCGGCCGGCCGCAGGCGATCACTGGTGAGAAGCTGGACGCCATCGTCGCCGCGCTCGATGGCGGCATGTCTAAGGCGGCGGTGTGCCGCAACTTCAATGTCAAGCGCACTACGTTGATCGAAACATTGACGCGAGCAGGTTGGCGTGGTGCGGGAAGGACGGTCGATGAGCAACAAGAATAAGCTACTCACCGTCTTTTCTGACGCAGAGCAGGAAGCCTTGTACGGCCTACCGGACTTCGACGATGCTCAGCGGCTGGAATACCTGGCGTTGACCGAATCTGAACTGGCGTTCGCCAGCAGCCGGCCTAGCCTGCAGGCCCAAGTCTATTGCGTCTTGCAGATCGGCTACTTCAAGGCCAAGCATGCTTTCTTCCGCTTCGATTGGCATGAGGTCGAGGACGATTGCGCCTTCGTGCTGAGTCGCTATTTCCACGGCGAAGCGTTCGAACGCAAGGCGATCACCAAGCATGAGCACTACAGCCAGAGGGGTCAGATCGCCGAACTGTTCGGCTACCGGTCGTGGGCGGCTAGCTTCCTGCCGCAACTGGCACAGCAGGCTGAACAGATCGTGCGGCGCGACGTAATGCCAGGATTCGTGGCCGCCGAACTGATCGTTTGGCTCAGCGAGCACAAAATCATCCGGCCCGGCCACACCACCTTACAAGAGCTGGTCAGTGAAGCCCTGTCCACCGAACGCAGGCGCTTGGGCGGCTTGCTGGCAGAAGTGTTGGACGAATCGGCCAAAGCTGCGCTGGGCCAGCTCCTGGTGCGTGACGACACCCTGTCTCAACTGGCAGCGCTCAAGCAGGACGCTAAAGATTTCGGCTGGCGTCAGATGGCAGGGGAGCGCGAGAAGCGCGCCACGCTGAAGTCCTTGCACGGGATCGCCAAGGCGCTGCTGCCCAAGCTCGGCATCTCGCAGCAGAACCTGCTGTACTACGCGAGCCTGGCGAACTTCTATACCGTCCATGACCTGCGCCACCTGAAGGCGGAGCAGACCCGGCTCTACCTGCTGTGCTATGCCTGGGTACGTTACCGGCAGCTCACCGACAACCTGGTCGACGCGATGGCCTTCCACATGAAAAAACTTGAGGACGAGAGCCGCACGGGTGCGAAACAGTCCTTTGTCGCCGAACAGCTGCGACGCCATCAGGAAACGCCGCAGGTTGGCCGCCTGCTGTCGCTGTACGTGGACGACAGCGTGGCCGATCCGACGCCGTTCGGCGAGGTGCGCCAACGCGCCTACAAAATCATGTCCAGGGAATTGCTGCAAAACACGGCGCAGCGCATGAGCGTCAAGCCACTGAACAAACTGGCGCTGCACTGGCAGGCGGTGGACGGCCTGGCCGAACGCATTCGACGCCATCTACGGCCGCTGTACGTCGCGCTCGACTTCGCCGGCACGGCCCCCGATAACCCATGGCTCGCGGCGCTGACTTGGGCCAAGAGCGTGTTCGCCAAGCAGCAGCGCCTATCACAACGGCCACTCGACGAATGTCCGGCGGCAACGCTGCCGAAACGCTTGCGTCCGTACCTGCTGATGTTCGATGCCGAAGGCACGCCGACAGGCCTGCATGCCGATCGTTACGAATTCTGGCTTTACCGTCAGGTCAGGAAACGCTTCCAGGCGGGCGAGCTCTACATTGACGACAGCTTGCAGCACCGGCATTTGTCCGACGAGTTGGTTTCGATGGACGAGAAAGCCGCCGTGCTCGCGCAGATGGACATCCCCTTCCTGCGGCAGCCGGTCAGTGCCCAGCTCGATGCACTGGCGGCCGAGTTGCGTGCGCAATGGGTGGCGTTCAATCGCGAGCTGAAACAGGGCAAGCTGACGCACCTGGAATACGACAAGGACACGCAGAGACTGACCTGGCGCAAGCCCAAGGGGGAGAACCAGAAGGCGCGCGAGCAAGCTCTCTACGAGCAACTGCCATACTGCGATGTCGCCGACGTGTTTCGCTTCGTCAACGGCCAGTGCCAGTTCCTGTCGGCGCTGACACCATTGCAGCCACGCTATGCGAAGAAGGTAGCCGACGCCGACAGTCTGATGGCGGTGATCATTGCCCAAGCCATGAACCACGGCAACCAGGTTATGGCACGTACCAGCGACATCCCGTACCACGTCCTGGAGAGTACCTACCAGCAGTACCTGCGCCAGGCGACGCTACATGTGGCCAACGATTGCATCAGCAACGCCATCGCCGCACTGCCGATCTTCCCGCATTACTCGTTCGACCTCGATTCGTTGTACGGTGCCGTTGATGGGCAGAAATTCGGCGTCGAGCGACCAACTGTGAAGGCGCGCTACTCGCGCAAATATTTCGGCCGCGGCAAGGGCGTCGTCGCCTACACGCTGCTGTGCAATCACGTGCCGTTGAACGGCTACCTGATAGGCGCACACGAGTACGAGGCTCACCACGTGTTCGACATCTGGTACCGCAACACGTCGGACATCGTGCCGAGCGCGATCACCGGCGACATGCACAGCATCAACAAGGCCAACTTCGCCATCCTGCACTGGTTCGGACTTCGTTTCGAGCCGCGCTTCACCGACCTCGACGACCAGTTGCAGGAGCTGTATTGCGCCGATGATCTGGCATTGTACGAGAAATGCCTGATCCGGCCGGCTGGCCAGATCGACCGGCAACTCATCGTCGGTGAGAAGGCGAACATCGACCGAATCGTCGCCACACTGGGCCTGAAGGAAATGACGCAGGGCACGCTGATCCGCAAGCTGTGCACCTATACGGCGCCGAACCCGACGCGGCGCGCAATCTTCGAGTTCGACAAGCTCATCCGCAGTATCTACACACTGCGCTACCTGCGCGACCCGCAACTGGAGCGTAATGTTCACCGCTCGCAGAACCGCATTGAGTCCTATCACCAGCTACGCTCGACCATCGCCCAAGTCGGTGGGAAGAAGGAATTGACCGGCCGCACCGACATCGAAATCGAGATCAGCAACCAGTGCGCCAGGCTGATCGGCAACGCGATCATCTTCTACAACTCGGCGATCCTGTCCCTGCTGCTGACGAAGTACGAGGCAGCTGGCAATGCCAAGGCGCTGGCGTTGATCACGCAGATGTCGCCAGCGGCCTGGCGGCACATCCTGCTGAACGGGCATTACACCTTCCAGACTGACGGCAAGTTCATCGACCTGGATGCGCTCGTGGCGGGACTGGAGCTGGGCTGACGGAAATTTCTGGGATTCCGGCGTACAACCCC
>NZ_LXJP01000115.1:0-4813 GCF_001728855.1 Pseudomonas sp. AP19
GATCAAAAGCAGAGCACGACGGCCTGACAGCCGACCTGAGTGGTTGAAGCAACAGCATAGCAACAGCACTTTTACCGGATGAAATGAGATCCAAATGTGGGAGCGGGCTTGCTCGCGAATGCGTTGGTTCAGTCAGCTCATCTGTCACTGATGCGCTGCCTTCGCGAGCAAGCGCGTATTCACAATTTGACCGAGTTTTGTCTTCCGTTATCAGCTCGGCTGTAAGGCTGCCTCAGCTTTGCTTTTGATCTAACCCTTGAGGTTGGCTGCCAGGCCGCCGTGCTGTGCTGTTGATTTTGATCTCAGGCGCCCGATGGCGAGGGCTCAGGGTCCAAAGCCTTTGTTCTGGCACACCGAGCCTGGGCGCGGTGCCGAGTGGTGGGGCAAGTGCCTTTTGGGTGCAGTTGGGCTCTTTTCACAAGTGACCGGCCGTAAGGGCGGAGCCCTAAGCGGCCGTGACCGCAGCAACGGCTAGGTACGCCTCCCGAGGCGCCCACATAAAAAACTATCCCGACAAAAACACTAGGACTTTGTACCTCGGTAATAATTTGGCGTAAACTGGCGGCAAGCCTGTGAGGAGTTTCCATGACTGCCATAACCATTACCGACGCCGCGCACGATTACCTGGCTGATCTGCTGTCCAAGCAGAACACCCCAGGCATCGGCATCCGCGTCTTTATCACCCAGCCCGGCACTCAATACGCCGAGACTTGCATCGCCTACTGCAAGCCTGGGGAAGAGAAACCTGAAGACACCGCCCTGGGGCTCAAAAGCTTCACCGCGTATATCGATAACTTCAGTGAAGCCTTCCTCGACGACGCGGTGGTCGACTACGCCACCGACCGCATGGGCGGCCAGTTGACCATCAAGGCGCCCAACGCCAAGGTGCCGAATGTCAACGCCGACAGCCCGGTCAACGAACGCATCAACTACTACCTGCAAACCGAGATCAACCCGGGGCTCGCAAGCCACGGCGGTCAGGTCAGCTTGATCGACGTGGTGGACGATGGCATCGCCGTGTTGAAATTCGGCGGCGGCTGCCAAGGCTGTGGCCAGGCCGACGTGACCCTGCGTGAAGGCATCGAGCGCACGCTGCTCGAGCGCATTCCAGAGCTCAAGGGCGTACGCGATGTGACTGACCACACGCAGAAAGAAAACGCCTACTACTGAGTAAGGCGTTCACTGCGAACAAAAAAACGGCGCCCCGTGAGCGCCGTTTTTTTATGCTTTAAATTCAGTGTCTTGCGCGGTCTTTCTAACAAATAAGATCAACTGTGTGAGCAGGCTTGCTCGCGAACGCGGTCGTTCAGTTAGAGGTGCAGGGGCTGACCCCCGCATTCTTCAGGGGCGATAAAGGTGCGCGTGGCTCGCCCGGTACAGTGAGGACTCGCTGAAGCGGTCGCTTGCCAGCACCCGTCCGACCACGATCAGTGCCGTACGCCGGAAACCCTTGGCGGCGACCTGCTCGGCAATATCACTCAGTGTGCCGACAACCCAATCCTGATCCGGCCACGTCGCGCGGTGCACCACGGCAATCGGGCAGTCCGCGCCGTAGTGCGGCAGCAGTTCGGCGACGATTTTGTGCAGGTGGTTGACCCCCAGGTGAATCGCCATAGTCGTGCCATGACGCGCCAGGCTGTCGAACGCCTCACCGGCGGGCATGCTGGTTTTGTCGGCGTAACGGGTCAGGATCACGCTTTGGGCGATGTCCGGCAGGGTCAGTTCCGCCTCCAGCAATGCCGCGCAGGCCGCCACCGCGGTGACCCCGGGAATAATCTGGAAGGGAATGCCCCGCTCGCGCAAATGGCGGATTTGTTCGCCAATCGCCCCATACAGGCTCGGGTCGCCGGAGTGCACACGCGCCACGTCCTGGCCCTTTGCATGGGCCGCCTGGATCAACTCGATGATTTGTTCCAGGTGCAATTCGGCGCTATTGACCACCTGTTCCGCCTGATGGCCCTCCAATACGGCGGCGGGCACCAGCGAGCCGGCGTAAATGATCACCGGGCAACTGCGGATCAGCCGCTGGCCTTTGACGGTGATCAATTCCGGGTCGCCGGGGCCGGCGCCGATAAAGTAGACGGTCATGGGGAATTCCTGTTGAAAAACGGGCGAGCATGAAGATTGCTCATGATCGAGGAGGGCAATTATCGGGATTTTAGTCGGCGCATGCCAATGCAAAGGTGGCCTGGGCGGATTTTTTGCGCGTAATCAACAGGCGGGCAGGGCGCTGGGAGAGCTGTTCAACCAGGGCCAGGGCGGCGCTTTCGGCGATGCCATAGCAGCCAGTATGCGCAAAGGCGACGGCTGACTTGTGGCTCAAACGGTCTTCATAACCGGTTAAGTGTTCTGCGCCAAAACACTGCAAGGGCAGTTCCAGCAGTCGGGCCAGGGCCAGCAAGCCCGGTTCAGCCTGTTTGCGATCAATGCTTGCCAACGCCGTGATGCGATGGCGCGCAATGCCGGCGTCGGCGAGGGCGGTGTCAAACAGGCTGAGCAGGCTGTGAACATCACAGCCCCGTTGGCAACCCAGGCCGACCACCAGTGTCATGCCGCGTATTGACCGTCGCGGTTGCGGCGGAACAGCCACGCGCTGATCAAGCCCAAGGCCAGCCAGAAGGCGACGTTGGTCAGTTGCGAGGCGATCTTGAACTGCGCTTCCAGGGCTTCGGGTGCCAGCATCGAATGCACTTCAGGCTGCGGCGCGCCGATGATATGTGGCACGGCCAGAATCGCCACGCCCAGTATTTTCAGCAGCCCGTTGCGGCCAAACACCAGCAGCGCGATCCCCGCAGCGGTAGAGGCCGCGGTACCGATCCACCAGATCTGCCGTTGCGCCAGGTCGGCGGCAGCAGTGCCCGGCAATTCCGGCGGCAGGCCCAGGGTGGGGGCCAGTACAAAGGTTGCGTAACCGGCCAAGCCCCACAACAACCCTTGGGCCGTGCGGGTCGGTGCGCGCAAGGTGTAGAGACCGGCCAGCATCAGCGCGAAACCGACCGCTACCACCAGGTTGCCGCCGGTGGTCGACAGCACACGCTGCCAGCCATTTTCCGGCTCCCAGGCTTCGGCGTCGTGGGTGTGGGCTGCGGCGCCAGCGGCGTGTGCGTGAGCCACTTCGGCGACCGGGGCATTTTCAAAGGTTTCCGCCTGCAGAATCAGCGGGGCGACCCAAAAACTTTGCAGCAAGGTCAGCAACAGGGCGGCCAGCAGGCCGGTGAAACCTGCGGTTTGGGCAATACGCTTGATCATGTCGGCAGGCCTCAGTGGCACGGGAACGCGGCGCTGTGGCGGGTATCGTGGGCCGCGTTGTGCACCGCCTCGATATGCGAGAAGCCGGCGAAATACACCAGGCACGCGCCCAGAATCGACGCGCCGATGGCGGCACTCAGGCGTTGGCTCAGGGTGGCGGTGCTGCTGGTGGTGTGCGAGGTGCTGCTGATGATCGACATGGCGCGTCCCTTCTGGGTGTCAGGGTGAAACGAGCGCATGCAAACCCCGCGAGCCAGGCACGCAGGGTTCTGAACAGCGCCCGCCCACCGCGGGTTTGTTATCTGATTTTTCGGGCCGGTCTCCGGGCTTGCGAGGGGGCTCTGTGAACAGAGTCCTGAAAGCATCGCCTTCCCATGCCAGGGGCACAGTGGCTGTGACGCTTCGCTCGCTTACCGTTGCGGGGGCAGCACCGGACTTCGCACGTGTCGACGTGAGTCACCGGTTTCCCGTTTCACCCTGTGAAGGGCACCCGAAACAAGAGGTGTAGGAGAGCATGGGCGGGGGATACGCGTCAAATGGAGGTTTGGCGGCTCTCGATATTCGCCAGCCGCCACCCGCTGGTTGGCCCGATCGATCAGTCCGGGTAGCGAAATTCCGGCGAGCTGTGGGTGCGTGTGTACTCAACGTTGCGCTGATCGAAGCGCTGATCTTGTGTTCCTGAGAACCCCAAAAAGCCCACGCCGATATCCAGGCGGTCAAGCAACTCTTTGCGTTTGAGCAGGGCCTGAGCGACCCCTCTCGCTTGCGGGCTGAAGGTGTTAGCGCTTGGCAGTTCACCGGAAGCTTCTCGCAACTCGGTGAAGTTCACGTATTTGTCGCCGCCGCCAAATTCGTTGAAGTGTTTGCCCACCAGGGTGATCAGCGCACGGTCGCTCAGGCGTTGGAAGTCACCGGTCTCAGTCGCGAGATCGTCTCGGCTGATTTGACCGTCCTTGCCGCTGGTAAAGTCCAGCTGCTGGAAGAGGTCTTTGCGCTTCAATACTTCCTGGGCAATCTCGATCTGCGTGTGGGTTGGCGGCACCCCGTTCAGCGGTCGTCCATCTGCCACTCGCTGAAGGGACTTTTTGGTAATGGTCTCGGTAAAGCGCGGATCGCTCATGGCATCAAAATAGGTTTGGAGTGCTTGCGCCAGTTCTCGGGGGTGGAGTTGGTCAACAGGCTCCGTCCAACGTGCAGTCGTAGGCGCGGCTTGCTGAGGGAGGAGAGCTGCGGGCAAGTGTGAATTGACATAGGGAGGAATCGTGAGCGTCATGGTGATTTCCGTTTTATGTTGAGGTCTGTTCACTCATAGGTGTCGAATGCGGTTATGGCGGTTCCCGGAGCGTTCGGTTAATAAGATCTGGAATTGTTTCAAGCCGCCGACGGCGAGCGCCCCGGTCCGTGTATCAATCAACGTTGACCCGCTTCCCCGCACTGCGTAGCCTTGCACCTTCGAGGTTCTTCGGCCCAGGTCGAAGCTAAGAAGGGAACGCGGTTCAAGCCGCGGCTGCCCCCGCAACTGTGAAGGGTTCATCTGACTGCCACGCCACTGCCGATACGGCGG
>NZ_LXJP01000116.1:0-4516 GCF_001728855.1 Pseudomonas sp. AP19
CTACCTATTCGATCCGGACTTCTGCAACGTGGCCTCCGGCTGGGAAAAAGGCATCGTTGAAAAGAACGTTCAAGACAGCCGACGGCGCATCTGGCTCGATGCTCAAAACTGCATGTTCCATACCTTCGAGGAATTGAATGCTTGGCTCGGCCAACGCTGCCGTGCGCTCTGGGACGAACTGGTGCACCCGCAATACAACGGGCTGACAGTGGCGGACGTCCTGGAGCTGGAACGCGCCGAATTGATGCCGATGCCGACTGCCTTTGATGGCTACGTCGAGCGCACCGTACGGGTCTCCAGCACCTGCCTGATCAGCGTGGCGCGAAATCGCTACTCGGTGCCGTGTGAGCGGGTCGGTCAGTGGGTCAGCAGCCGTTTGTATCCCACACGGGTGGTGGTCATCGCCGATGAAACGATGATTGCCAGTCACGAGCGCCTGTTTGATCGAGATCAGGTCAGTTTTGACTGGCAGCATTACATCCCGCTCATCGAACGCAAGCCCGGTGCGCTGCGCAATGGCGCTCCGTTTGCCGATCTGCCGAAGCCGTTGCAACTGCTAAAACGCGGTCTGAGGCGGCACACCAATGGTGATCGAGTCATGACTCAGGTACTGGCGGCGGTTCCCATCGCCGGGCTCGACGCCGTATTGGTGGCTGTGGAGTTGGTACTGGAATCAGGCAGCTTGAGTGCTGACCACATCCTGAATGTCCTGGCTCGACTGACATCGACAGCAGCCCCTCCGTCCGCCGAAACCAGCCTTCAACTCAAGATAGCGCCTGTCGCCAATACGGCACGCTACGACCGGCTCCGTACCACCGATGAGGAGACTCGCAATGCGTGATCTTATGGCGGAACTCAAAGAACTGCGTCTGCATGGCATGGCCAGCGCCTGGGAAGAACTAGCCTCGCAAGGAGAAGCTTCGACGGCATCCTCGAAATGGCTGCTCGAACATCTGCTTCAACAAGAACATGCAGATCGAGCGGTGCGCTCAGTGAATCATCAGATGAACATGGCCAAACTTCCCATGCATCGTGATTTGGCCGGCTTCGACTTCAGCGCTTCCAGCGCAGATGCCCGCCTGATCAGGGATCTGTCCAACCTGGAGTTCACCGATACCGCGCAGAATGTGGTGTTCATCGGCGGGCCTGGAACAGGCAAAACACACCTCGCCACCGCCTTGGCCGTTTCCGGGATCACGACGCATCACAAACGCGTACGCTTCTACTCCACGGTGGATCTGGTCAATCTGCTGGAGCGCGAAAAGTACGACGGCAAGACGGGCCGCATCGCTCAAGGGCTGCTACGAACAGACCTGGTGATACTCGATGAACTGGGGTATTTGCCCTTCAGCCAGAGCGGTGGTGCCCTGTTATTTCATTTGCTGTCCAAGCTGTACGAGCACACCAGCGTGGTGATCACCACCAACCTCAGCTTCTCGGAATGGTCGAGCGTGTTTGGTGACGCCAAGATGACAACGGCGTTGCTGGATCGGCTGACACACCACTGCCACATCGTCGAAACGGGCAACGAGTCCTACCGCCTGCAACACAGCAGCTTGGTCGCCCAGACCAAGATCAAATCACGTGAACGAAAGCGCAAAGACAATGATGGTGCCGAGGACGATGAGCTGTTTTGATCCGCACCGAAAATACCCTGCCGCATGCCCACATGCGGTGGGGCTTTAATGCCTCTTCCACCGGGACACGACTGCTAAGCTTATCCACAATTGCTGATGCCAAAATCAGCAATCCGCCCTGGGTCAATTTTCAATCGGCAGGGTGGGTCAGTTTTCAATCAGCGCCAACACGTCATGACCTTTATTGCGATTGTGGCACCTGTTAACAGGGCTATTACTCCCAGCATCTCAAGACCGGTAGGTAGACGGTTTTCGGCGATAAGGCCGAACGCAGCGGCGAAGATCGTTTCTACAGAAATGAGCTGCCCAGACAGGGCCATGGGTAACCGCTGGCTTGCAATGTTCCAAGCCCATGCCCCTCCAACGGAGGCAAAACATGCCAGCGCTGATGCTGCGGCGAAAACCGGTAGAGTATTGTCCAAACGTAGGTCAATGTGCGGGTAGCTATATACCCCAAACACAAGCCCGAAAGGTAAGAAAAGCAGGACGCTGACACCTGCTCCACTCATCATTAGTCCAGTCCAAAGACCTGAATGTACTTGGGGAATTTTTGCCAATATCTTTTGGTTTAATATGCTGAACATTAACCAAGCCAATACTGCGCCTAACGCATAACCTACTGCCACAAGGTACGAGGGCGCGCCTCCATCTAAAACGCTGACCAAAATTCCATAATTCGTTGCAACCAAACCAAAAACTGCCAGAATTATGGGTGCACAGAAGCTGCTCCAGGAAACTGTTCGGTTGATCAAATTGCCTGTGATGGCAACTATAACCGGCGTAGCGCTCAAAAATGCGGGTGCGATTATAGCCCCACCGTGAAGTACACTTCCCATAATGCATCCTATGTAAAGAGCATATCCTAGGACGCCAAGCAGCCCGGCCATCATAGTTGAACGCCAGCTTAAAACTGGATCGCCAGGCCAATAAACACGAATAACAACAAGACCAATGCAGCCAGAGATGATGAATCTCAATGTAATAAAATCAACCGGTCCAAAATCTCCCATCATGTAAGGAGACAGAAAATTAAGCGCCCAGCTGAACGTAGCGAAAATTGCAGCTGCAATCCCAATCACATAGGATTTTGACATCGCCTCTCCTGTGACGGGCTTACACGCCCGATTTTAGATAATAGGATCGCAATATTTCGAGGAGCGAATCTCCTTACCGTCCTTTATACCAATAAATTGTGACCCATAGGCCGTCTGAGTTGGTTTACCCAAGTTAACGCCCATCCCTACGTCGCCACCACTTTCAGACTTGCCTTCGAACATGGATTTTGTCTAGTCGTGAGCGCCAGTCTAGAAAGCGCATTGTCACAGCAAGTCGGGTCTTACACGGCCGCAGCGCTGTCGCGCTACCTTGATGACGGTGCCGTACCCATAGACAACAAATGGGCCGAAAACCAAATCAGGCCATGGGCTCTTGGGCCGAAGAACTGGCTCTTTGCAGGGTCGCTGCGCAGCGGTAAACGTGCGGCAGCGATCGTGAGCCTGATCCAGTCTGCACGGCTGAATGGTCATGATCCGTATGCTTATCTGAAAGACGTTCTCAGACGCCTGCCGACGCAGCGGGTGAGTGAAATCAAGCAGTTGCTTCCGCATAAGTGGGAGCCCGTTTAATCATGTAAGGGTGACGCTCGGACGTACACACTTAAGTTCGTCTGGCTGTAGCCAATAAGGCGGCTGCGCCGAGCATCATTGCACCCGTTATGCGATTGATGATCGACAATTTCCGCTTCGAAGGGTGCAGAGATCGAATGATGCTGCCAGCAAGGGCCCAGCCTATAGCGGCGATAAACTCGACCGCAATGTAGATTGCACTTAAAACGACGAACTGGGCAGTGAAGGAGGCGCCAGTACCAGCAACAATGAATTGGGGAACAAAAGCAGTGAAGAGCAAGATTGCTTTGGGGTTGGTCATGGCAGTCATGAACTCCCTGCGTGCCAAGGAGTAGGCATCGACAGGCTGGAATACCGAAGCCCCATCTTCGTGACAATCACGGCCTATCATCATTCTTACGCCGAGATAGGCGAGGTAAAGGACACCTACCCACTTAATAATCTGGAAAGCGGGTTCAGACGCCTCTAGCAATGCGCCTAAACCGACAATCACCATTGCGATCATCAATGCAAAGGCCGTACACCGACCTGACAGACCGACCACTGTAGGCAGCAAACCCTGCCTGCTGCCATTTGCGAATGCAAGCAGGTTGTTGGCGCCCGGTGAGACGGCAACGATTGCTGCTGCGGGGAGAAATAGGAGGAGTTGGGCTAGGGTCATGGTTGGAACCTCGGCATCGACAATAATTGATTCTAGCCAGAGCTTGAATAGTCTCTACGAGGATCGGGCATATTTCGCAGCGCCTATCCTTTGGAGAAGCGGTGTTCAGGTGTTTGTTGGTAGCTTCGGAGTATGCTTTGGGGTCAGTAAGGTGTGTTGGCTAGACGCTTACTACGCTTCCGCAAATCACCTTTGTTTACGTTCACCCCCGCTGAACCCTGGATGATAGCAGCATCTCATGCTCACTGGATTGTTTGCGACGTCAAAGGGCCCGTGCCGTACTCACTGGGCTTGTGTCTCGTAACCAAAACGATCTAAAACGTTAGCGCACGACCACAAGCATAAGTACATCCTGCGATGGTCCCCGCTAAATTCAGAGAATTAAAACTGTCGCAGGGTATAAAAATCTGTCGCAGGCTGGTCGCCGTTGTGACGGGTCGCTGCCAAATAAGTATTCTCCAGGCGTCGTACCTGACAGACGTTTCAGATTACTAAAGATCAAATACTGACTCTGTTGTGAATCTGAACTGCGTCTTTGGAAAAGGAGGTTGCCTTGGCTTGCGTGGGTTTAGTGAACGGCTGTCGTACTGTGG
>NZ_LXJP01000117.1:0-4307 GCF_001728855.1 Pseudomonas sp. AP19
AAAAAAATGTGGGAGGGGGCTGGCCCCCGATAGCAGTGGGTCAGTCACCAGATGCAGTGACTGACACTCAGCAATCGGGAGCAAGCCCCCTCCCACATTTGGATTGGGTTTTCACCCATGTCGTGTGGTGTTGCTTACACCATCAACGACAGCAACATGATAAAGATCAGCGCCACCACCGACAGGATGGTTTCCATCGCCGTCCAGGTCTTGAAGGTCTCGGCCACGGTCATGTTGAAGTACTGCTTCACCAGCCAGAACCCTGCATCGTTGACGTGAGACAACACCAACGACCCCGCCCCCGTCGCCAACACCAGCAGCTCACGGTTCACGCCTGGAATCATGCCCACCACCGGCACCACAATCCCCGCACCGGTAATGGTCGCCACGGTCGCAGAACCGGTGGCCACCCGAATCACCGCCGCCACCAGCCACGCCAGCAGGATCGGGTTGATCTGCGCATTCACGGCCATATGGCCAATCACATCACCCACGCCGCTGGTGACCAGCATTTGCTTGAAACCACCGCCGGCACCAATGATCAGGATGATCGCCGCCGTCGGTGCCAGGCTGGCGTCGAGCAACTTGAGGATTTGCTTGGAATGAATGCCCTGGCGATGGCCAAAGGTGTACAGCGACAGCAGCAGCGCCAGCAGCAACGCGGTGATCGGGTGACCGATCATGTCCATCCAGTTACGGATCGCGTGGCCGTCCGGCAGTGCGACGTCAGCGAAGGTTTTGAGCAGCATCAGGAACACCGGCAGCAGCACGGTGATCAAGGTGATGCTGAAGCTCGGCAAGTCTTTGGACGCAGGCTCGCGGGCCAGTTGGTCGACCAGTTCCTGGGACGGGTTGCCCGGGATGTACTTGGCGATAAACGTGCCGAAGATCGGACCGGCAATGATGGCGGTCGGCAGGGCAACGATCAGGCCGTACAGGATGGTCTTGCCGATGTCCGCGCCGAACACGCCGATGGCCAGCAGCGGGCCCGGGTGCGGTGGCACCAGGCCGTGCACTGCCGACAGGCCGGCGAGCAACGGGATGCCGATTTTGATCAACGACACGCCCGTGCGGCGCGCGACGATAAACACCAGCGGGATCAGCAGCACAAAGCCGATCTCGAAGAACAGCGGGATGCCCACCAGGAACGCGGCGAACATCATCGCCCACTGGACTTTCTCTTTGCCGAAGGCGCGGATCAAGGTTTGTGCAATCTGATCGGCGCCGCCGGATTCAGCCATCATTTTGCCGAGCATCGTGCCCAGCGCGAGGATGATGCCGACAAAGCCAAGCACACCGCCGAAGCCGTCCTGGAAGGCCTTGATGATCTTGTCCACGGGCATGCCCGAGGTCAGGCCGAGGAAGCCGGCCGCGATGATCAGTGCAATGAACGGGTGCACCTTGAACTTGGTGATCAAAAAGATCAGCCCGATGATAGTGACCACTGCGTCTAGCAGCAGGTAGGACTCTTGGGACATGCCAAACATGGGGGGTCTCTCCTGTTTGTTGTTGTTATTAAAGCGGGTATTGAATTTCTCGCCGGGGATAGCGCTACCTTTCCGGCAAAAAATCAGTGAGTTGGTTCAAAGCCGTGTTGCAGCCACCAGGCATTGGTTTGCTCGGCCAGGTCCTGGATGCTGTCTTCGCTGGCGTTGAGCGCCAGGGTCAGCGGCTCGCCCACGGGCGATTCAAGGGTGGCGAACTGGCTGTCGATGAGGCTTGCCGGCATGAAATGGCCGGGGCGATGGGACACGCGGTCGGCGGCGACTTCACGGGTCAGCTCCAGAAATACAAAGCCCAGGCCCGGCGCGGCTTCGCGCAGGTGGTCGCGGTATTTTTTCTTGAGGGCTGAACAGGTGAGCACGGGGTGTTCGCCGGCCTTCAGTGCGCGGCGCAGTTCATCGCAGAGGATGTCGAGCCAGCCGGCGCGGTCGTCGTCGTTGAGGGGGTGGCCGGCGCTCATCTTTTCGATGTTCGCGGCAGGGTGAAAGCTGTCGCCTTCAATGGCGGTGGCGCCGTTCAGGTGGCACAAGGCTTCGCTGACGCTGGACTTGCCACAGCCGGAAACACCCATGATGACCAGGGCGGTAACAGGTTGACTCATGAAACACCTCAGGACGCAGATAGCGCTACCTTCGCACGCTGTAAGGCTAGTGCAAAAACAGGCTTTTCCCGCGCCGACTTGTCTTTTTTTATGGAGTGACGCGTGCATCCTCGCCAAACGACCTACACAAGAACAGAGCGGATCAGGCAACCCAATGTTCAAGCATTTGCAGCCGTTTGGAGACAGCGCTACCTTAGTGCCTCGATTTTTGTTTGGCAACCGCCTGATGACCTCCAAGAACGATAAAAATACCCGCACAACCGGTCGCCCGACCCTCAATGAAGTGGCGCGCCTGGCTGGCGTCAGCCCGATTACCGCCTCCCGAGCCCTGCGCGGCATCAGCACGGTGGCCACCGAACTGGTGGAAAAAGTGCAACTGGCCGCCGCCGAACTCAACTACGTGGTCAACCCGGCTGCCCGCGCCCTGGCGTCGGCGCAAAGCCACTCGGTGGTGGTGCTGGTGCCGTCGTTGTCGAACCTGCTGTTTATCGAAACCCTCGAAGCCATCCACCAAGTGCTGCGGCCCAAGGGCTTCGAAGTGCTGATCGGCAACTCGCACTATTCGCGCGATGAAGAAGAAAACCTGCTGCGCAACTACATGGCCTACCAGCCACGGGGTTTGCTGCTGACCGGCTTTGACCGCACCGAAAGCGCGCGACGGATGGTCGAGGCCAGCAATGTGCCGTGTGTGTACATGATGGACCTGGACCCTAACGCCGGCGTGAACTGCGTGGGGTTTTCGCAACTGAGTGCTGGCGAAACGGCAGCGGCGCATTTGCTGTCCCGAGGGCGCAAGCGCCTGGCCTATATCGGTGCGCAGCTGGACCAACGCACGTTACTGCGCGGTGAAGGCTTCCGCCGCGCCCTGCAACAGGCTGGCCTGTACGACCCGGCGCTGGAACTGCTGACGCCACGCCCCTCCTCCGTCGGCCTGGGTGGCGAGCTGTTTTTGCAACTGCTGGCGGCGCACCCGGACGTGGATGCGATTTTCTTTGGCAACGACGACCTGGCCCAGGGCGCGCTGCTGGAAGCCATGCGCCACGGCATCAAAGTACCGGAGCGCGTGGCGGTGCTGGGCTTTAACGATTTGCCGGCGTCATCCTTCATGGTGCCGCGCTTGAGCAGCATCAGCACACCGCGTGAAGCGATTGGGCGGCGCGCGGCGGAGCATTTGTTGACGATCATGGCGGGCAACAAAATTGCCAAGCCGGTGGTGGACATGGGGTTTGAGTTGCAGGTGCGCGAGAGCAGCTGACTTTCTAACGGCCGAATACAATCAAACAGTGGGAGCTGGATTGCCTGCGGTGGCCATTGGTATCTACACATTTTTTACGGGTTGAGTGCTGTGGTTGTCCCGTACACCCCACCACTCGGCACCTCGCCTAGGCTCGGTGTGCCAGAACGAAGGCTTTGGACCGTGGGCCGCCGCCATGGGCCATCCTTGGCCCATCGCGGCTAACCCGGCGTCCTGCCGGGTTACCCACGCTCCAAAGCCTGCGTTCGGCCAGCGTGGTTAACGGGGCGCCTAAGATCAAAATCAAAAACAGATCACAGTCAAAAGCAAAGCACGGCGGCCTGAGTGGTTAGATCAAAAGCACAAGCGAAGTGGTGTGTCAGTTGATGGAGTGGGTGACTGGCACACCGCATTCGCGAGCAAGCCCGCTCCCACATTTGGAACTGGGTACATCAGGCAGAGGGTGGGCTGCTCTTCGGACTGTATTGGGTCAATCTGGGAGCTGGCATGGGGTCTGCGACTGGGTTTGCCTGATGTACCGAGGTGTCTGCATCGCAGCGGTTCGGCGGTCCGACAAGCCAGCTCCCACAGAAAAGCAGAGCACTGCGGTGCTGGCAACTGAACTCGGTCAACATTGTGGGAGCGGGCTTGCTCGCGAAGGCGGCGCATCAGTGACAGATGAGCTGACTGACCCACCGCATTCGCGAGCAAGCCCGCTCCCACATTTGGATCTCATTTCATCCGGTAAAAGTGCTGTTGCTGTGCTTTTGCCCTGCTTTTGCTTCAACCACTCAGGCCGGCTGTCAGGCCGCCGTGCTCTGCTTTTGATTTTGATCTGCTGTTGATCTTGATCTGACAGGCCCCGTTAACCACGCTGGCCGAACGCAGGCTTGAATCCGTGGGTAACCCGGCAGGACGCCGGGTTAGCCGCACTGGGCCAAGGATGGCCCATTGCGGCGGCCCACGGAT
>NZ_LXJP01000118.1:0-3936 GCF_001728855.1 Pseudomonas sp. AP19
GGGCCAAGCCAAGCTGAAGATCGCTCACAAGGATCGCAGTAAGGGCGACTACAACATCAAGATCACCCTGAACGATGGCGACCCTACCGCCACCCCGGCGCTCCTGCCGACTACGTTCTACCTGCGCGGTAAGGTGATGAACAACACCGTCGCCGCCGGCGCCGCTGACAACGTGGTTCGCCGCAACATCACGATCGGCATCAACTCCGACATCCTGGAAATTCTCCCGGCTGCCGCCGCCTAACCTCCGGGGCTTCGGCCCCGAACCCCAAGGATTCGCGAAATGAGCAAAACCCTTTATGGCACCGTCGACGTAAAGTTGGGCGACGAGACCTACACCTTGAAGCCGACGCTCGGTGCTGTGCGGGCCATTGAAGCCCACTTCGGCGGGCTGCGCGGGGCGTCCCAGGCCATCAACGCACTGAGCATCGATGGTTGCGCGGTGATCATCGCCGGCGGGGCTGGACTAAACGGCAAGGACGCCGAAGCAATTGCCGAGCAGGTTTGGCAGGCGGGCGTACTTGAAGTTTCTGTGCAGCTGAACGCTTACCTGGTCGCGCTGTACAACCCAAAGGGCCCCGATGCGGGAAAGGAAAAGCCGGCGGCGGCGTAAGTGCTGTCGAGGACGGCAGCTACGTCGACCGGCTCTACGCAGTAGTCACGGGCTGGCTTGGCTGGACACCGGTCATGGCCTGGACTACGCCGATGCCCGAACTGTTCCTGGCCATGGACGCCAAGATCGAATGGGCGCAGATGACGAACCCCTTCAGCGGTGGAAAGGCGAAAGCCAAGGCTGACAAGCCATCCCCGTCGAGTGTGGCGGATAAGCTCCGACAGGCACTCACCGGCAGGCAAGCTGTATAGATGGAATTTGCTATTCTGCCCATCCAACTATGATGGAGAGTCGCATGGGCAAGTTAGCGAAATCGTTGCTGGTATGCATTGCTGTGGTCGTCATCGCAATAGCAGTATCTGTTGCGCTTGTCCCGCCAAAAAAAGCGCTATCCGCTGCAATTATGCGAAACTGCATAAGCGTCGTTAAAGATAAGCTTAGAGGCGTAGGGCCTGTTGAATTTGTTAGCGTTGTGGCTATTCAGCCAGATCCAAATAAACGAAAGATAGAAGACTTTGGTACGGCAACACAGGCTCTTATAAGGCGCGGCGAACTTGAGCCATCCGAACCTCAAGTTTTGGTTGAGTTAGAAACCAGCCGAGGCGCCGGTAATGCGCTATGCACCTATCAGGCCGATCTTTCGAAGGGTACCGGTACGTACTCAATGGTAACGATGCGAGATGTGCAGATAGGAAATCAAGCGTTACCTAATGTTGAGGTTCTCCTAATTGGAAGTTTTGGAGTTGGATATTTGGATAGGGCTCTCTCGCTCATTCCGATTATCGGGACCAAGCAGAAGTTTTTTTTAGATTGATCGATGATTCACAAAACACCCGCTCTGGCGGGTTTTTTTATGCCTGGAGAACAGCATGGCTGATACCGACGTACAGGGGATGCTCGTCCGCATCGAGGCGACCACGGCCCAGTTGCGTCAAGAGATGGCGCGGGCAGACTCCAGCGTAGGTCAGGCATCCGGAAGGATCGACAAGAGTCTTGGGCGTATAGACACCGCTTTTGATCGTGCAGGAGATCGAGCGCTTAACGCATCGGGGCTGATCAAGACCGCATTGGCTGGCGCCATTGGCGCGGCCGGTATCGGGAAGATTATCGAGGCTGCCGACTCATACGGGCAGATGTCTGACCGCATCGGTATGGCCACATCCACCGTTGCTGAATACGACGTGGTCCAGCAGCGCCTATTAGATACTGCCAAGCGCACGTATCGCCCCCTCGCTGAAGCGCAAGAACTGTACATTCGGACATCGGGCAGCCTGAAGTCAATGGGCTATAACGCCAGCCAGGCGCTGGATGTTATGGACAGCTTCAGTTTCCTATTGGTGACCAACTCAGCATCCGCCGATAAGGCGAAATCGGCCATCGACGGTTATTCAAAGGCACTACAGACAGGCAAGGTAGATGCAGATGGTTGGCAGGCGATGCTTGCCGCAATGCCTACCATTGTCGAAACCGTAGCTAAAGCCACTGGCAAAACTGCCGAAGAAATTCGCGCGCTCGGCGCCGCCGGTAAGCTTGGTCTTGAATTGCTGACCCAAGGTTTGCAGAAGACTGCCGAGGCCAACGGTAAGCTCGCTGACAGCATGACGGTCGCAGTCCGGGATGCGCTGCAGAATCTGACCAACGCTTTCGACGTGTATATCGGACGCCTCGACGAGACAACCAATTTCACAGGTGTTCTCGGGAATGCTATCGGAGCAGTTGGTGATAACTTCTCCACTTTTGCGGATGTATCGATCATTGCCGCCGTCGCAGCCCTTTCTCGGTACGGTGCAATGGCCGCCTCATCGGGTGCGGCGGCTGTTTACTCGTCGCTGAAAGATGCGGCAGCAAGAAAGGCCCAGGCAACAGCTGTCTTGCTGGTTGCACAAGCGGAGCAACAGAAAGCACAGACCTCGGTGTTCCTTGCCGAGAAAGAGGCGATCGCAGCTCGTGGTACGGCTGTTCAAACGCAAATGTCTCTCCAGCTTGCAGAGGCTCGACTTGCTGAGACTCGTGCAACCAACGCTGTGGGTGTTGCGCAGGCGGGGGTGAGTCGCGCCGGCATTGGCCTTGTCGGGATGCTTGGAGGTCCAGTTGGTATAGCAGCCCTTGCGATAGGCGCCGCGGCTGCTTTCCTTACTTTGCGGGATAACACCAGCGTTCTTGAGCAGAAGCTCGGTGATCTTGGCGACCCGCTCGATAAGCTGACTGAGCGATTCAATAAGCTCAACCGCGCGACCCAGTCGGTCACTTTACGAGAGCTTCGCGCTTCCATCAAAGATACAGAAGCTGACCTCTCTGGGGCAGCGGGATCAATTGCTTTCGAGTTCCAGGCCGCACTATCAAACGCTGGTTTGGCTGGCGCTTCAGGATTTATGGGCGGCATTGCTCCATTGCCTGCCGAGTTCCAGTCGGCAATGGATATTGTCAACAAAGCGGTCGCCGATGCTTCTAAGGGGCAGGCGGTTGATTGGAAAGCGGTCGCTGATCAGATCCGTCTCATACCTGGCGTTACGGAGGAAATGGCCCAGTCTATTGAGACGGGTCAACTGAAAGTTACCGATCTCACTGCGGTATTGGATAAGCAGCGTGAGACGCTTGCTAGGCTTACTGGCGAGACGGACGCCAACACGACGGCGCGAGGTAAGAACAACGCAGCGATTGCTGCCGCTGCAGAGGTTGGCCAAAAGTACCTTGACCAGTTATTGAAGGACCTGGGCACCGCGAAAGACAAAACCGCCATGGAGGCGGCGAATCGATTTATCGCTGAGAACACCAAGCTTACGGAAGGCATGGTTGTTGCGATCCGCTCGGCCGCTGCGGCCAAAGACTCCCAAAAAGAGATTGATGACGCCGCGGCGAAGGCCGCTAAAAAGAACACCAGCGAAGCTGAGTCTGCGGCCAAGCAACAACTCAAGGCTTTCGATACTGCAGAGGAAGGCTACAAGCGCCAGATCGAACTGATCAACACCACTGGCGACAAACAGAAAGATGCCACGGAGGTGATGAAGCTTTCCTTCGAACTCCAGGAGGGCAAGCTTGGCAAGCTGAGTGAGGCTCAAAAGAAAAAGCTCATGGGCATGGCCGCTGAGCTGGATGCACTGAACAAGCTGAAGAAGGCCAACGAGGATGACCTGAAGCTGACGGCGTTCAAAAATGCTCAGTCCCTCAGCACAAAAACCACCACAGACGGCTTCGATCAGGAACTGTCCGGCGTCGGCATGGGTGATAAGGCGCGGGACCGGATGCGCGCCGATCTGGCCATGCGGCAGAAGTATGCCGCAGACGTGGCGGCCCTCAACGAGCAGCGCAACACCGGGCAGATC
>NZ_LXJP01000119.1:0-3698 GCF_001728855.1 Pseudomonas sp. AP19
TGGCCAAGCCAAGCTGAAGATCGCTCACAAGGATCGCAGTAAGGGCGACTACAACATCAAGATCACCCTGAACGATGGCGACCCTACCGCCACCCCGGCGCTCCTGCCGACTACGTTCTACCTGCGCGGTAAGGTGATGAATAACACCGTCGCCGCCGGCGCCGCTGACAACGTGGTTCGCCGCAACGTCACGATCGGCATCAACTCCGACATCCTGGAAATTCTCCCGTCTGCCGCCGCCTAACCTCCGGGGCTTCGGCCCCGAACCCCAAGGATTCGACACATGAGTAAGACCCTTCACGGTACCGTCGAGATCAAGCTCGGCGACGAGACCTACACTCTCATGCCGACCCTCGGCGCCGTGCGCGCCATTGAGGCCCACTTCGGCGGCTTGCGCGGTGCTTCCCAGGCGATCAACGCCCTGAGCATCGAAGGGTGCGCGGTGATCATCGCCGGAGGTGCTGGCTTGAAAGGCAAGCAGGCCGAGGCTGTGGCTGAGCAGGTTTGGCAAGCGGGCGTGCTGGATGTTTCCGTGCAACTCAACGCTTACCTGGTGGCGCTGTACAACCCCAAAGGCCCTGATGTGGGAAAGGAAAAGCCGGCGGCGGCGTAAGTGCTGTCGAGGACGGCAGCTACGTCGACCGGCTCTACGCGGTGGCCACGGGCTGGCTGGGCTGGACACCGGCCATGGCCTGGTCTACGCCGATGCCCGAACTGTTCCTTGCCATGGACGCCAAGATCGAATGGGCACAGATGACGAACCCCTTTGGTGGCGGAAAGGCGAAACCCAAGGCTGAAAAGCCATCCCCATCGACTGTGGCCGATAAGCTGCGGCAGGCGCTTACGGGCAGGCCGGCGGCATAATTGGGTAGATTCCACTTATTTGGTACGCTGCTGGTTTGAATGGAGGCAAAGCCTATGCAAATCATAATGGTGGTCCTACTTCTGGTAATCGCCGTAACGCTAGCCCCTGGGTTTTTCTTTGGAATTGCCGCCATAGCGCTTTCTGCTGGCGGCATCATTGGTATCTCGCTGGGTGCAGTTGTAGTGATCCTATTGGCTGTTTACGCGTGGCAAAGAGTATCGTCCAGCCCTTCCAGGCAGCAGGCCAGGGAGGAGCGCCGTATCCGGAAAATTACTGATGCGGCCAACAGGAGAAACTCCCACGATTAGAAAATAAATCAACTCTCAACCGAAGCCCGCTTTTGCGGGTTTTTTATTGTCTGGAGAAAACCATGGCTGATACCGACGTACAGGGGATGCTCGTCCGCATTGAGGCTACCACGGCGCAGCTGCGTCAAGAGATGGCGCGGGCAGATTCCACCGTCGGTCAGTCGGCAGGCAAGATCGACAAGAGTTTGGGCCGTATCGATGGTGCATTTGATCGCGCGGGAGAGAGAGCCCAAAGCGCTGCAGGAATGATCAAGAGCGCCCTTGCAGTAGCGGTTGGTGCTGCCTCCGTTGGCAAGATCATTGAGACAGCAGACTCATTCAGTCAGATGTCTGATCGCATCGGAATGGCCACTAGTAGCGTAAACGAATACAACCTTGTGCAGGATCGCTTGCTCTCCACTGCCAAGCGAACCTATCGGCCGCTCGCCGAGGCTCAAGAGCTGTATATTCGTACCTCGGGCAGCCTGAAGTCTATGGGCTATAACACCAGCCAGGCGCTGGACGTTATGGATAGCTTCAGCTTTCTCCTGGTGACGAACTCAGCTTCTGCTGATAAGGCTAGTTCTGCCATCGACGGATACTCGAAGGCACTTCAAACCGGCAAGGTAGAAGCGGACGGATGGCAATCAATCCTCGCAGCCATGCCGACTGTTGTGGACACTATCGCCAAGTCAACAGGGAAGACCTCTGAAGAAATTCGAAGTCTTGGCGCTCAGGGAAAGCTGGGTCTCGACATATTGACCAAGGGGCTGCAGAAGTCCGCAGAAGCCAACGGCGTGTTGGCTGATAGCATGGGCGTCGCGGTACGCGATGCAATGCAAAACCTCAACAACGCGTTCTCTGTTTACGTTGGTCGGCTGAACGAAACCACTGACGGTACCGGGATTCTGGCCAAAGGTATCGGCGTCCTCGGGGATAACTTTGCGACTCTTGCGGATATCGCAGGCGTGGTTGCGATTGGCGCATTGGCAGGTTATGGGCGTCAGCTTGCTGGATCTGCCGCCGCCTCGGTTTCCGCGACCAGGGCTGCTGTCGCTGATGCTATAGCCAGAAAGGCTCAGGCCACTGCCGTTCTGCTTGCCGCTCAGGCCGAGCAACAGAAGGCCCAAACTTCCGTTTTTCTCGCGCAGAAAGAAGCAGTTGCTGCGCGCGGAACCGCCGTACAGACGCAAATGTCACTGCAGCTCGCTGAAGCCAGGATGGTAGAGACCCGTGCAACCAATGCGGTGGCTGCAGCTCAGGCTGCTGCAAGTCGCGCATCGCTAGGCATAATGGGAGTTCTTGGCGGACCGGCTGGCATTGCTGTTCTAGCTATTGGTGCCGCCACCGCGTTTCTCACGCTGCGGGACAATACCAGCGTACTCGAGAAAAAACTGGGCGACCTCGGCGACCCAATCGATAAGCTCGTTGATAAATTCAACAAGCTCAACAGGGCAACGCAATCGGTCACCCTTCGGGAGCTTAAGGCTTCCATTGAGGACGCTGAGAGTAATCTAACTACCGCCGCGGGCTCAATCGCTTTTGAGTTTCAAAGTAGCCTGACAAACGCCGGCCTCGCTGGCGCTTCAGGGTTCATGGCAGGCATAGCTCCTTTGCCGCCTGAATTCCAGTCGGCTATGGATATCATCAAGAAAGCGTCCTCTGATCAGTCGGCCGGAATGGTTGTCGACTGGAAGTCGGTGGCGGATCAGGTGCGCGTGGTTCCCGGCGTGACTGCTGAAATGGCAGACGCTTTGGAGAAAAGTGGTGGCGCTGCGGCTGAGAATGCTGAAAATGTTTCCCATCTTAAAGCAGCACTTGCTGCACTCACCGGCCAGACCGATGAAAACACACGCGCCCAACTGGAGAACGCTGCCGCCAAAGCTGCAGCCGCAGGCGTCGGGCAAAAGTATCTAGAGCAGTTACAAAAGCAACTCGGTGCCGCTCAAGATAAAACCGCTCTTGAGGCTGCGAATCGGTTTATTGCCGAGAATAAGGATCTCACTGAAGGGATGATCGTCGCGATCCGTTCCGCGGCCGCCGCGAAGGATGCGCAGAAGGCCTCCGACGATGCAGCAGCGAAGGCCGCGAGAAAGAATACGAGCGAAGCAGAGTCGGCGGCCAAGCAACAACTGAAGTCCTTCGACACAGCCGAGGAGGGCTACAAGCGCCAGATCGAGCTGATCAACACCACCGGTGACAAACAGAAAGACGCCACCGAGGTGATGAAGCTTTCTTTCGAGCTTCAGGAGGGCAAGCTTGGCAAGCTGAGTGAGGCGCAAAAGAAAAAGCTCATGGGCATGGCCGCTGAGCTGGATGCACTGAACAAGCTGAAGAAGGCCAACGAGGATGACCTGAAGCTGACGGCGTTCAAAAATGCTCAGTCCCTCAGCACAAAAACCACCACAGACGGCTTCGATCAGGAACTGGCCGGCGTCGGCATGGGTGATAAGGCGCGGGACCGGATGCGCGCCGATCTGGCCATGCGGCAGAAGTATGCCGCAGACGTGGCGGCCCTCAACGAGCAGCGCAACACCGGGCAGATA
>NZ_LXJP01000120.1:0-3604 GCF_001728855.1 Pseudomonas sp. AP19
ACCATGGAAGATTTGTAATGAGTGACCCGCCATGGCTAGAAGGGCCACCATTACGGTTAAAGGCAGCGACCACCAAAAGCGGCGGGTGAAATCCAGGAGCTCGGGTTTGTCATCGTCATCAAGCGCGGGCATGACGGGCTCTAATGTCATGCCACATTTAGGGCAATTGCCGGGCCCTGGCTGTCTTATTTCCGGGTGCATAGGACAGGTAAACTCAGTGGCTACCTGTAGCGTGGGCTCTATAGCGGCGCTGCTGGGTTCAGCGCTGGGATGATTACCAATGTAGCGTTCTGGATCTGCCCGAAATTTCTCTTGGCATTTCTGGCTACAAAATTGATACGTCTGTCCTTGGTAAGACTCGCCAAATTTACTTGGAGGTATAACCGCCATACCGCACACCGGGTCGCGTAGACCACCGTCATTGGGTGAGGCAGCGTGGGCGGGACCGTGATCGTGGTGGCTCGGTGGAGTGGGCATAGCTATTTCTCTTCCTTGTTGGTTCCTGCCTGATCGCCATGGTCATGTCCGCCATGTCCATGTCCAAAAAAATGCATCAATGGACAGATCAACAGGATGAGGTAGGGCAAATACGGATAAACGTGGGTGAAATGTTCCCGCACCCCGTAAAAGGCACCGATCGCAATGAGCATGATCAGTACAACGCCTGTTTTGCGCCTCCAAAATGGTGGGGAGGTGCTTCCAGCCGGATGCTGATGCTTATCCATGATCTAGACCCCGTGTGTGAGCGTGTTGCTCTGATCTCTGCCTCAGAGCATAGCGAACTCTTGCGTCGACGCGGTTTTAGCGGTCGGTTCAGGCTTACTTCAAGTCAAATTGACCGACCATCCCCGACTGGTAATGACCTGGCACGTTGCAGGCAAATTGAAGTCCAGTTGTGTTGTTGAAGGTCCAGATCAACTCCTTGGTTGCCCCTGGCTCGATCAGCACGCTATTCGGGTCGTTGTGTTCCATTCCAACCATCTTCATGCCTCCCATGCTATGGCCCATGTTGCCCCACATTTTTCCAGTTCCGGTGGGTGTAAGCGTTCCATTCTGGAACATGCTCGCCATTTCTTTTTGGTGCGCCGCGTGAGCAGCGGCTTGGCCGATATTGAACTCGTGCAGCAACGCCCCTTTGTTGTGAAGTACAAAGCGAACCGTTTCACCGGGCTTTACGTCGATGCTTTTAGTTTTGAAGAAAATATCACCCATCTCTACATCAACCGTGCGAGTGACCTCTGAGGCGACTCCAGGCTGACCGATATCCTCTTTCCCATGACCTACGCTGGCCATCGCCGTAGCGCCGAGGAGTAGGGTGATTGCCGCAATAACTGGAGTAATGAGCTTAGTTTTCATGGTGACCTCGAGAGCCAGTGGAAAATACTAGCTATGCTAAAGGGATAGAGCTGAGCGTTAACTGACTTGAACACTACATTTCTGTCAGTTTTCCTGAGAAAACACGGCGCCCAGATGACGCCGTGTCTAGTGGGCGGTTCAGAGAGCCCCGTAGGAGTTATTCGGTTACTGATGGTTCTCAGAAAGCATCAGTTTGTGCTCGCGCTGCATTTGGTTCAAAACGTCATCAACCATGGCGTCGTGTTTTTCCATCCAGGCGAGATGTTCCTGAGGTGACATTGATGCTTTTGGATGATCTAGATGAAGCTGGCCCATGATCTCGCCCAGTATTTTCATATGCTCGGCCATGTGAACATGGCGCTGCCCTTCAGGAGCTTTTTCAGCTTGTACCAAGGTCGCTTCGGCTTTATCGCGCAGGCTTTCCATGCGCTCCATAATCCGATCTGCACCACCTTCAGCCAACGCAGATGCTGAGATGAGTATCGAACTAGCAAAGAATAGGACTTTTAAACGGTTCATGAGGAAGCTCCTTTTTGATTTGTTTTCCGGCTCCTCTAGCTTTCATGGTTAAGAGTCGGTCGAGCACCAGAAAGTACTCATGCTCGAACCCTAGACAGCACTCGCTGACATCTACCTGAAGCCAATATTACTTTTCTGTCAGTTGCTGGTTGGCAGAGGCATTTCATTGCAGACTCAGCCTCACAATTATTCGAGAGCCATCCCCATGAGACTTCTGGTTGCGGAAGACGAACCCAAAATAGGTATTTATTTGCAGCAAGGACTCACCGAGGCGGGGTTCAATGTTGATCGTTTTACCAATGGCAAAGACGCGCTTCAGCACGCCTTGAGCGAGGCGTATGACCTGCTGATTCTCGATGTGATGATGCCTGGGCTGGATGGCTGGGAAGTACTTCAGAAAGTGAGAGCATCCGGAAAAAATGTCCCTGTGCTTTTCCTCACGGCGCGAGACCGAGTTGAGGATCGGGTAAAAGGACTTGAGCTGGGGGCTGACGATTACCTGATCAAACCCTTCGCATTTTCTGAATTGCTGGCTCGCGTCAGAACGCTGCTGCGTAGAGGTACCACTGCCCCCTCCCAAACCCATATGAAATTGGCTGATTTGGAGGTGGACCTCCTCAAACGCAGGGTTATCCGCGCAGGCAAACGTATAGATCTAACGGCCAAAGAGTTTGCGTTGCTCGAATTGCTGCTCCGTCGTCGAGGTGAGGTTCTGCCCAAGTCGCTTATTGCTTCCCAGGTCTGGGACATGAACTTTGACAGCGATACTAACGTCATCGAGGTTGCTGTCAGGAGGCTCAGAGCAAAGATTGATGATGATTTTGAGGTCAAGCTTATCCACACCTCTCGAGGCATGGGGTACATGCTGGATGCGCCGGATTCGGGGACGGGGTCGGAATGAAGCGAATGTCCCTGACTACGCGCATGAGCCTGATGTTCATGCTAGCTGTAACGGCTGTGCTCACCGTCGCTGGACTCAGTTTTAACAACCTCAGCCGGCATCATTTCAAGATGCTGGATCAGCAGGCGCTGAACGAAAAGCTTCACTCGACGCAAAGAATTTTGACTGGGTTGAACAGCATTGATCAATTCAGTGATGTTAAGCCTGAGCTGGAGGCACTGCTTGGTGCTCATCGTGATTTGACAGCTCTTATCATCGATGGTGACGGTAAGCTCCTGTTTGCTGACCCAGGTCCGATCGTAGTTCCTGAAGACTTCCGAACGGTCACAAACAGCAATGTCTGGGAGTGGCGAGACCAGGAGCAGATATTTCGAGGCGTGACGGCGCAAGCCATAGTGACGGGGCAGGACAAGCCATTGACAGTGATGTTGATCTTTGATGTTACTCAACATATGGCCTTCTTCGAGACGCTTGAACGATGGTTTTGGATAGGACTGGTGATAAGCGCGCTGGTCAGTGCTGCACTGGGCTGGATGGTAGCGCGTAGTGGACTACGACCTATTCGCCTAGTCACTCAGGTAGCAGCTTCGATGTCAGCTAAATCGCTCAAAGAGCGTATTCCATTAGGTCCCGTTCCCCAAGAGCTCCAGCAGATGGTGCTCTCGTTCAACGCAATGTTATCTAGACTGGACGATGCGTTTGTTCGTTTATCGAACTTCTCTGCGGACATTGCTCACGAATTACGAACGCCGGTCAGTAATTTGATGACTCACACTGAAGTGGTTTTATCTAGAAAAAGGAATATTGAGGACTACGAAGATAATCTGT
>NZ_LXJP01000121.1:0-3599 GCF_001728855.1 Pseudomonas sp. AP19
GCCGTGGAAGAATTGTAATGAATGACCCGCCATGGCTAGAAGGGTCACTATCACGGTTAAAGGCAGCGACCACCAAAAGCGGCGAGCGAAATCCCGGAGCTCGGTTTTGTCATCGTCATCTAGCGCGGGCATGACCGGTTCTAATGTCATGCCACATTTAGGGCAATTGCCGGGCCCTGGCTGTCTTATTTCCGGGTGCATAGGACAGGTAAATTCAGTGGCTACTTGTAGCACAGGCTCTGTAGCGGAGATGCTGGGTTCAGTGCTGGGATGATTACCACTGTAGTGGTCTGGATCTGCCCGAAATTTCTCTTGGCATTTCTGGCTGCAAAATTGATACATCTGTCCCTGATAAGACTCGCCAAATTTACTTGGAGGCGTAACCGTCATACCGCACACCGGGTCACGTAGATCACCGTCAGGGGGCGAGGCAGCGTGGGCGGGACCGTGATCGTGATGGCTCGGTGTAGTGGGCATAGCTATTTTTCGTCCTTGTTGGTTGCTGCCTGATCGCCATGATCATGTCCGCCATGTCCATGCCCAAAAAAATGCATCAATGGACAGATCAACAGAATGAGATAGGGCAAATACGGATAAACGTGGCTGAAATGTTCCCGCACCACGTAGAAGGCACCGATCGCGATGAGCATGATCAGTACAACGCCTGTTTTGCGCCTCCAAAATGGAGGGGTGGTGCTTCCAAACGGATGCTGATGGTTATTCATGATCTAGACCCCAGTGTGAGCGAGTTGCTCTGATCTCTGCCTCAGAGCGTAGTCAACTCTCGCGTCGACGCGGTTTTAGCTGTCAGCTCAGGCTTACTTCAAGTCAAATTGACCGACCATCCCCGACTGGTAATGACCTGGCACGTTGCAGGCAAATTGAAGTCCGGCGCTGTTGTTGAAGGTCCAGATCAACTCCTTGGTTGCTCCTGGCTCGACCAGCACGCTGTTCGGGTCGTTATGTTCCATTCCGACCATCTTCATCCCTCCCATGCTGTGGCCCATGTTGCCCGTCATCTTCCCAGCACCGATGGGTGTAAGCGTTCCATTCTGGAACATGCTCGCCATTTCTTTTTGGTGCGCCGCATGAGCAGCGGCCTGACCGATATTGAACTCGTGCAGCAGCGCCCCTTTGTTGTGAAGTACAAAGCGAACTGTTTCACCGGGCTTTACGTCGATGTTTTTAGTTTTGAAGAAAATATCACCCATCTCCACATCAACCGTGCGAGTAACCTCAGAGGCGACTCCAGGCTGGCCAATATCCTCTTTCCCATGACCTGCGCTGGCCATCGCTGTAGCACCGAAGAGTAGGGTGATTGCCGCAATAACTGGGGTAATAAGCTTATTTTTCATGGTGACCTCGTGGGTTAAGAGCGAATCACTGGCTATGCTAAAGGGGCGGAGCTGCCACTTAACTGACCTGAACACTACATTTCTGTAAGTTTTCAAAAGAAAACGCGGCGCCCGAATGACGCCGTGTTTAGAGGACCGGTTCAAAAAAACCAATGAGACCTGGTTGGTCACTGATGGTTTTCAGAAAGCATCAGTTTGTGCTCGCGCTGCATTTGGCTCAAAACGTCATCAACCATAGCATCGTGTTTTTCCATCCAGGCGAGGTGCTGCTGAGGTGACATTGATGCGTTTGGGTGATCTTGATGGAGCTGGCTCATGATTTCGCCCAGCATTTTCATATGCTCGGCCATGTGTACATGGCGCTGTCCTTCAGGGGCTTTTTCAGCTTGTACCAAGGTTGCTTCTGCTTTGTCGCGCAGGCTCTCCATACGCTCCGCGATCCGGTCTGCGCCACCTTCAGCCAACGCAGAAGCCGAGACGAGTATCGAGCTCACAAAGAAAAGGACTTTTAGGCGATTCATAGGACAGCTCCTTATGGATTTATTTTCCGGCTCCCTTAGGTTTCATGCTGAAGAGTCGGTCGAGCACCAAGAAGTACTCATGTTTGAACCCTAGACAGCGCTCGCTGACAACTACCTGAAGCCAATATTACTTTTCTGTCAGTTGCTGGTTGGCAGAAGCATTTCGTTGCAGACTCAGCCTCACAATTATTTGAGAGCCACCCCCATGAGACTTCTGGTTGCGGAAGACGAACCCAAAATAGGTATCTATTTGCAGCAAGGACTCACTGAGGCGGGGTTCAATGTTGATCGCTTTACCAATGGCCAAGACGCGCTTCAGCACGCTTTGAGCGAGGCGTATGACCTGCTGATTCTCGATGTGATGATGCCTGGGCTGGACGGATGGGAAGTACTTCAGAAGGTGCGAGCATCCGGAAAAAATGTCCCCGTGCTTTTTCTCACGGCGCGAGACCGCGTTGAGGATCGCGTCAAAGGACTTGAGCTGGGGGCAGACGATTACCTTATAAAACCCTTCGCATTTTCTGAATTGCTGGCCCGCGTCAGAACGCTGCTGCGAAGAGGGAGCACAGCCCCCTCCCAAACCCACATGAAATTGGCGGATCTTGAGGTTGACCTGCTCAAGCGCAGGGTTGTCCGTGGAGGCAAACGTATAGATCTCACAGCCAAAGAGTTTGCGTTACTCGAATTGCTGCTCCGTCGTCGAGGCGAGGTTCTCCCCAAGTCACTTATTGCTTCCCAAGTTTGGGATATGAACTTCGACAGCGATACCAACGTCATCGAGGTCGCGGTCAGGAGGCTCAGAGCGAAGATTGATGATGATTTTGAGGTCAAGCTGATCCACACCTCTCGGGGGATGGGTTACATGTTGGACGCACCGGACTCGGGGTCGGAATGAAGCGAATGTCACTGACTACCCGCATGAGCCTGATGTTCATGCTTGCTGTAACAGCTGTGCTCACCGTCGCCGGACTCAGTTTTAACAACCTTAGCCGGCATCACTTCAAGATGCTGGATCAGCAGGCGCTGAACGAAAAGCTTCACTCGACGCAAAGAATTTTGACTGGGTTGAATAGCATTGATCAGTTCAGTGATGTTAAGCCCGAGCTGGAGGCGCTGCTTGGTGCTCATCGTGATTTGACAGCACTTATCATCGATGGTGACGGCAAGCTCCTGTTTGCTGATCCTGGTCCGATCGTAGTGCCGGAAGACTACCGAACAATCACAAACAGCAATGTCTGGGAGTGGCGAGATGAGGAGCAGGTATTTCGAGGAGTGACGGCACAAGCCATTGTGACAGGGCAAGACAAGCCATTGACCGTGATGTTGATCTTTGATGTTACTCAACATATGGCTTTCTTCGAGACGCTTGAACGCTGGTTTTGGATAGGGCTGGTGATCAGCGCGCTGGTCAGTGCTGCACTGGGCTGGATGGTCGCGAGTAGTGGCCTACGGCCTATCCGCCTAGTTACTCAGGTCGCGGCTTCAATGTCAGCTAAATCACTCAAAGAGCGTATTCCGTTAGGTCCCGTTCCTAAAGAGCTCCAGCAGATGGTGTTGTCGTTCAACGCAATGTTATCCAGATTGGACGATGCGTTTGTTCGTTTATCGAACTTCTCTGCGGACATTGCTCACGAATTACGAACGCCGGTCAGTAATTTGATGACTCACACTGAAGTGGTTTTATCTAGAAAAAGGAATATTGAGGACTACGAAGATAATCTTT
>NZ_LXJP01000122.1:0-3355 GCF_001728855.1 Pseudomonas sp. AP19
CCCAACCTAGGTTCATCAGCAACACTCCGTGCTCAACCGTTTCCACCCCTTCAGCAATAACCTCGCGGTTAAACGATTTCGCTAGGCCGATGATCGCCTTAGTCAGCCCCAAGCTGTCTTTATCGATGAGTATGTCGCGTATAAAAGATTTGTCTATCTTGATTGACTGCGTGGGCAGTTGTTTAAGGTAGCTCAGCGATGAATACCCGGTTCCAAAGTCGTCCAACGAAAATGTCACACCCAGATCCTGGCAAGCAATGAGGCACTGAGTGACATGTGGTAAGTGTTCTATCACCACTGATTCGGTAATCTCAATATCCAACATCTGCGGCAAAACATTAGGGTGGCTGTCCAGCAAAAACTTTAGGGACTTTACAAAGTTTTCTTTTTTCAAATGTAATGCTGCAATGTTTACACTCACAGACCACGAATGACCCAAGTCCGCCCATTGTTCTATTTGACTGAGCGCCTGATCTATGACCCACTCGCCGATCTCCACGATCAGATCGCTCTGCTCAATCAACGGTATAAAATACTGCGGTAATATAATTCCATCTCGCGGATGCTGCCAACGCAATAGTGCTTCAAAACCAATCACTGCCCCACTGCTCAAACTTATTTTTGGTTGATAATGCAAGCATAACTCACCATCATGTAACGCTTGGCGAACCCGTATTACGGTATCAAAAGCTGATTTATCCATCTTATCTTTTGATACATCAAACAAATGGAAACAGTTACGGCCACTTTGTTTGGCCTTATACATAGCCTGATCGGCATGACGTAGCAGTGTATCGGCATTCTCATTATCGTTTGGATAGAGCGTCACACCGATACTGGCGGAAATATTAATGCCTATGCCATCGATGATGTAGACGGCGGAAAGGGCAGCTAAAAGCCTCTGCAGGGCGCTTTCCAACACCTTGGGATCCCGCACACCCAAAATCAGCACGAACTCATCGCCTCCCAAACGGGCTACGGTATCTTCGATACGCATACTATGTTTCAGGCGATCAGCCACCGCCACTAACAGACGATCACCTATCTCGTGGCCATAGCGGTCGTTAATCTGCTTAAACCCATCGAGATCAAGCACGCCCACGGCAAGCGTGCTGGGCTGGCTCTTTGCTTTGATAATAGCCTGATCAAGCGCTTTGGACAGCAAAAAACGATTTGGAAGACCCGTCAGCTCGTCGTGCTCAGCCTGCCATTGCAAGGTTTCCAGAAACTTCCGCTTTTCGGTCACATCGAAACGAATGGAAACGTATTTCTGCACCCGCTGGCTGGCATCATCGTACATGGGTACAATGGTGCTCTCTACCCAATACAGGCTGCCATCCTTTTTACGGTTGCAAATTTCACCTTTCCATACCTGCCCACGTGAAACTTTTTTCCACATATCAATAAAGAACTCAGGGGGATGCTGCCCTGAGTTTAGTATGCGGTGGTTTTGCCCAATCAACTCCTGTGCGCTATAGCCAGAAACATCACAGAACTGTTCATTGACATAGGTGATTATTCCGGATTTATCGGTTTCCGAGAAAATAGCTGCCGCATCCACCGCTGCACGGTATCTTGCACTCATATATAAACCTAATTCACCAAAATAGTCATAAGGTCACTACCTGTTGAACCGTTCAACCAACGAGTTTAAACCACGGGATGTACTTTCAAGTTCGCGGCCACGAATCACGGCGGAGTTAGCATTCTTCGCTGTTCTCTCAACCGTTCCCGCTACGTTATTAATCTGCCGAGCAATATCTTCAGCGACACTAGCCTGCTCTTCTGAAGCGGCTGCCATTTGCTGGCTCATACCACTGATCCGTTCAACAGCATCGCGAATGCCTTGGAGAGCACACTGCGCCTCTATAACTTGCTGTACACCGTGGTCGGCCTCGCGAATACCGAGTTTGGCAATGCTCACAGCCTCATCTGCGCCTTTTTTAAGGGTTTCAATGACGTTTTGAATTTGTTGAGTCGATACGCGGGTTTTAGCGGCCAAGGCCCGGACTTCATCAGCTACTACCGCAAAACCACGACCCTGCTCACCAGCCCTAGCCGCTTCAATTGCAGCGTTGAGAGCGAGTAGGTTGGTTTGATCAGCAATGGCTTGAATCACCCCCGCAGCAGCCATAATTTGCTGGGTTTCATTGGCAAGGTAATCCACAGCAGTGCTGATATTCGTGACGGTACTGGCCAGCAACTGAATGGCCTCACGGGAAGTACCGGCGACTTTATCACCTTGTTCAGCCAGTTCATTTGCTGCTTGCGCTTCCATGGCGGTTTTTTGAACATGCCCTGCCACTTCGTTGATTGAGGCCGCCATCTCCGTCATGGCGGCTGCCGTCATGTCCGTTTCCGCTCGCTGCTCCAGCAAGGCATTTTCAGTTTGGTTCGAGAGTAAAGAGGAATGCGCAGCGGCTTCAGCCACTTGGCTGGCCAGATCGCTTAGCCGAGTCAGTGCGGTTTTAAGGCGTGCATCCTCACTAATCAATATCATTTCCAACTGCGCTGAAGGGCCATACGTATCGCTGTAAGTGATGGCGCTAATCGGATCTGAAAAAGCGTCAGGGGCGCATTTCATGATATGACTCAACTGATGTTCCAGCCGCGTATAGGACCACCATCCTGTAACGAGAAAGAGCACGGCAGTTACCGCTTGTGCTGCCAGGCTTGGCAGCACGCTAGCCGCACCTATTGCCAACGCAGCCGCAGTTGCAGGTAAGACCATCCTCCTCATGAATGCCGCATAATGACGATTTTGGGGAATGGAATTTTTACCTGCACGCAACCGGTCATACAGCTTTTGTGCGCGATCAATTTGCTCCCGAGTCGGCTTGACTCTAACGGACTCGTAGCCTGTTAAGCGGCCATCTTCGAGAATAGGTGTCACATACGCACTGACCCAATAGAAGTCACCATTCTTGCAGCGATTCTTGATGATACCCATCCAGCTTTTGCCAGCCTTCAGATAGCCCCACATCAGCCCGAAAACAGCTGGAGGCATGTCGGGATGACGAACCAAATTGTGCGGACTGCCCAACAACTCTTCACGAGAATAGCCACTTATTCTCATAAACTCGTCATTCACATAGGAAATATTCCCATTCGTATCCGTAGCAGAGATCAATCGCTGCTGGACTGGAAATATTTGTTCAACGGTTGTGACAGGCAGGTTCGAGCGCAAGATGAGTCTCCATGAGCAATAATGGCATTATGCCATAAGGCGTGACTAACGGGTTATGCGAAATAAAGGGAAATCACAGAGCACTGAGATGTTTGTACGCTAAGCCATGGTTCTCAGCTGCAACCATTATCTGACACTGGTGACTTCGGTTGAAGTCCCCCTGCCAGT
>NZ_LXJP01000123.1:0-2942 GCF_001728855.1 Pseudomonas sp. AP19
GTTTTTCTTTTAAATAGGAAATGAGCGCCCCGCCAGCGGTATCGCGGCTCTCAACAAAAACGCGTTGCCGGGAGCATCAATTCGGGACCAGTCGACCAAGATTAATGGATGCTTCATCGACCCTAGCAACGCCCGCAGGATCACCCAGTAGAACAGCGGGCGCTCTGCTCTGAGGTGTTGATTGCCCAGCAACCGATCAACCCGCTTTATCGCATGTTTGGGGTACGCCTGACCTGGCATAAAACGTCCGAGCGCTGTCAGCGTCAAGCGGCGGCCTTGCAGTAACGAACTGACACAACTCATCAGTGTTGTCAGGCGACGAGAATGGATTGAAGGCAGTGCTTGAGCGAGCGCTCTGTGTAAAAATCGGATGGCTTGCATGGGTCGGGGATCTTGTTTTTGTGTGGTGCAAACCAAGTTGCCGACTCATGCAGGCTTCTTCAATAATTCCAACTTCTTGATTTTTCGTAAGAAAAATCGGGGGTTCCTCAGGGTCTGACCCCATTTTTCCAAACTAACGGCGATACGAGGAAATCAACGCTTTTGCAATTACACTTTCTGCCAAGGAACCAGCTTCCAACTCAGCTAACTCATCCAAGGAAATGAAATTAGCATTTAAATAATTATAGAGTCTTGTTTTTCGATCTACACCCCTCAAAGCAATAACGCCATACTCTTCGTTCGCGCTTTCATACGCAAGCCAATCAAATCTCCCATTACATATAATAATCGGATACCCAACAGTACCTTTAAAAAAATCTTCGAACCCTTTAGTTATCCAGCAAGCGTCTTTACCCGCATCACTTCCACCAATAGAGAAGCAGGAACCAGCTAACTGTTCGCCTCCTGAAAACTTTATAAAGACATCCGATTCAAAACTACAAAGGCTTTCAGAAATCAACCCCAAAAAAAGCTCATGAAAATCAAGCAGCGGTCGCTCAAAAAACCAAAATGACAGATTTTCCGCAAAATAGATATTCTTCGGTAAGTCTTTATCGAAATCAACGACACCTGACAATTTGTCGAGAAATAGAGACAATTCCAAACCTTCAATTTTCAAAACCGCCATAACTATTTCCCTGAAAATCTAATTTTTACGATTGGTTTTTTTATGCCTTCCATACTTAATGACGCTGAAGGCTGCCCGGTGGACGTTGAAGATGGATAAAATCGATATGTTTTATCACCGTTAGTTAGCACAGTGACTGAGCCATCCTTAGAAAACGTTTTCTTGTAGCCACTAGATTCAAGTGTTTTCATAGCACTTCCCTGACTAATATTTGCCTCAATCTGCCCCGCACTATTTCGGGTAGCCTTCGGTAAAAATTCAATCAGTGTAGCTTTTGGGCTTGAAGACCCAGCAGCCGATCTTCCCACTAACGCCATCGCACCGGCCACACCCAGACCAGTAAGAATATTAGCTTTCTCACCCGGCTCCAGCTTATGCCCATACATCCGATCCACCCAAGTGGTGGAAGCGTTCCAACGATCAAGATCGGCAGCTTCCTGCGGCGTCAGCCAACCCTCTTTCAGGCTCTTGGCAAACGCTACCTGTTTGTCCATCGCAAACATATCTCCCCACCCACTCGGGTTCGGGGACAGCGACATGGGCTCGCCAGGGTTACCTTGCAGCAAGCCAGGCACATCATAGGTGGTTTGTCGCAGTAACTTCAGCAGCTCCTGGGCAACCGGATCGTCCATTCGAATAGAGCTATTGACGATATCGTCTACGCAACTGCGCGTCTTGCATGACTTGATGGGGTCGGAATTTTCAGCAGACAGTTTCTCGTATTTACCCAGAATGCCTTTAAGCTTGTCTTCGCCGCAGGTCTTCGTTGCACGGCAATCCTTGATTTCCTTAAGCAGACCTTCAGCCTCAGCATGCTTGAGGTTGTTATATACAGTGGCCTGTTGGGCTACCCACGCGGCCTTTTCCTGAGCCTTTTCGTCACCACCTGCAGCCGCTGCGACCGTCATCCCCACCAACTGAGACGTCATCGCCAATAGGCGTTCATGCTGGTCTCCAGGGAAAATCTTGTCACCAACCAAGCTAATCAGCGCTTCGTTAGCACCCGCGGCCAAAGCAGCGGTGCGGAAATCTCCACCCGCCGCCTCGCCAATCAATCCGCCGACAATGGCGTGTACCGCTACTTTTGTGGAGAGGTTAGTTCCAAGAAGTGCATCACCTACCTTGTTATAAATGGCTCCGCTCAAGCCATCTGCCGCCATCCCGATTGCGGCCTGCACGACGTTATCTTTAAATTTCCCACCGTTAGCCACTGTATTCAGAGCAGAGCGTACGGCGAGTTGAGTGCCTAGGCTATCTGGCACATACCCGCCACTGATGCCTGAAACAACGTAACCCTTCAGCGCTTGACTGGATGTCACATCCTTAACAACGGCACCCAGGTTTCCCTTATTGTTTATCGCGCTGATCACTGCGCCGCTGGTTGCCGAACCAATCACGGCTGTTGCTGCAAGATTTCCCCAACCGGCACCAACGAACGTGCCCGCAGTTGCCCCGACAGTGGAGATCCCTCCTGCCGCCATGGCAGTACCGGACCCGGCCGTGGCGCCCGCGGCGCCGCCAGCCATCACGCTCCCAGCTCCCGCAGTCAATGCCGTCACGATGATAATAATCGCCAGCATCGCGCCCTGCCCAAGCCCGGAATGGCTGTACTTGAACGAGTCATGCATTTCCTGCACTTGCCGCCAGTCCACATCCCCACGCTTCTCAGCGTCTTTTAGCCAAGCAAGCTGCGGATCTGCCTTGACCATCACGTCGATGGTCTCGCTGACGGAGTGCTGGTCGATTTTCTTGATATCAATCTTCAGACCATCCACTGCCTGGATGGCTACTTTCCCCTGCGCAACCATTTGAGTCTGGCGCAGCGTCTCGTCTGTATTACCCTTACCTTTGGCACTGTTCCACGCAAGGTCAC
>NZ_LXJP01000124.1:0-2762 GCF_001728855.1 Pseudomonas sp. AP19
CGCCGGTGGAGTCGGCGGTGCGCCGGGCCAGGGCGCGCACCTCGTCGGCGACCACCGCAAAGCCACGGCCCTGGTCCCCGGCGCGTGCCGCCTCGATCGCTGCGTTGAGCGCGAGCAGGTTGGTCTGTTCGGCGATTGAGCGAATGGTGTCGAGGATGGTGTTGATGTTCTTGCTGTCCTGTTCCAGCAACTGCATGGTCTGGGTCGAGCGCTGCAGGTCTTCGCTCAGCTTGAGCACGCTGCCGGTGGCTTCACCGATGTGCTGCTGGCCGTCGTGCACGTCGCGGTAGCCTTCGTCGGCACTCGACGCGGCGGCGCTGCACGAGCGTGCGACTTCGTTGGCGGTGGCCACCATTTCATTGAAGGCGGTGCTCACCAGCTCCACGGCTTCGCGCTGGCGACCGGCCGCCTGGTTCATGTTGTTGGCCACTTCGCTGGTGTCGGCGGCAGCGGCTTGCAAGTCGGTTGAGGCACTGCCGATACGCTGCACCAGCTGGGCGATCATACCCAGGAACTGGTTGAACCAGCCCGCCAGGCTGGCGGTTTCGTCCTTGCCCTGGACCTTGAGTTGGCGGGTCAGGTCGCCTTCCCCTTCGGCAATCTCTTGCAGGCCATCGGCGACCCCGCGAATCGGCCGCACGATGACCCGGGCGAAGCTGGCGCCGACAATTGCGAAGATCACCGCCAACACCGCAGCAATCGCTGCGATCAGCCAGGTGAGGCTGGAAGCTTGCGCCATCACTTCATCGCGTTTGATCAGGCCGATGAAGCGCCAGCCCAAATCTTTGGAACTGACCACGTTGGCCATGTAGGCCACGCCGTCGATGTCGATCTGGGTCACGCCGTCGCCGCGCTTGGCCAGCTCGGCGTAGTTGGCGCCCAGGTCCGCCAGGGGCTTGAAGTTGTGCTTGGCATCGCTGGGGTCCACCAGCACGTTGCCGTTGGCTTCCACCAGCATCAGGTAGCCGCTGTCACCCAGCTTGATGTTGCGCACCAGCTCGGTGAGTTGCTTGAGCGACACGTCCAGGCCGACCACACCGAGAATCGCCCCGCTGGCATCGGCAACCGTGTGCACGGTGCCGATCAGCGTCACATCGTCCGGCGCCCAGTAGTAGGCCCCGGTGCGCACGGTTTTGCCCGGTGCGGCGACGGCGGCCTGGTACCAAGGGCGCACACGCGGGTCGTAGTTGCTCAGTTTGGTGTCATCAGGCCAACTGGCGTAGCCGCCGTCCTTCAAGCCCAGGGACAAGTAGGCGGTGCTCGGGTGGCTCTTGGCGAACTGGTCGAAAATCGCCAACAGTTCTTGGTTGGTCGGCGTCAGCGGGATTTGCGCGGCGTCGGCGCCGGCGTAACTCTTCAGGTCTTTGGCCGCGACAACGCGCGGGTCCTTGGCCACGTACTCGACGTTCTGGCTGATGCCGTCGAAAAACTGCTTCATGCCATTGTCGATCTGGCGGATCTCACGGCCACTGCTGTCGAGGAAATTGGCCAGGGCCCCCTCGCGCAGGTTCAACACGACGAGCACGGCGACCAGGATAACCGGCACGCACGCGACAGCGGCAAATGCCCAGGTCAGCTTTTGCTTGATATTCATGACTTCTCCCGCGGGTATTTATAGTTTTGGCAAGGGGGAACGGTGCACGTCGCATGTGTTTTTAAGGAAGGAAGCGGCCCATGCTTACCCCGGTATATCGACCGGGGCAGCGGGCACTTGAGGGCTTAAACGCTGGGAAGACAGGTGGTCAACCGATACGGTCGCCACCCAGGGCATCACGCTGCATCGACTGCAGGTTTTTCTCGATGGTTTCGCAGATGGTTTCCATCTGGATCTGGTGTTCGCTGGAGCGGAACGGGCTTTGCAGGTCGGTGCCAATGCGCTCGATTGCCAGCAGCATAAAGCCCACCACCGTCGACGCCAGCGGGGTAAACCAACCCAGGGACTCCACCAGGCCCACCGGCACGATCAGGCAGAACAGCGAAATAAACAGCCGTGGAAAGTACACGTAGGGGTAGGGCAGCGGCGTGTTGGCGATACGCTCCATGCCGCCCTGGGCGTTGGACAGGTCCACCAGCGTCGACTCCAGGCGTGCCAGGCGAATGCTGTCCAGGTGCCCCGCCTTGTACTCCTTGGCCAGCAATGCCGCCGAGCCGGTGAGGATGTCATTGGCAAAGTTGTTGGTGGCGCCGTTGCGCGCGAACTCTGCGGCCGGGATAAACGCGCGCACTTCATCAGGGCACGGCTTGCCCCTGAGGTGCGCCGCCAGGCAATTCACATACGCCACATGGCGGCGTAGCAGGGTGGCTTTGATCGGGTTAACGTCGCCGTCCGCATCATCCAGCAGGGTCAGCACCTGGCGCGCGAAGCTACGTGAGTTATTCACCATGGCGCCCCACAGCGTGCGCGCTTCCCACCAGCGGTTATAGGCGCTGCTGTTACGAAAACTGATCAGCACCACCAGTGCCGAACCCAGCAGGGTAAGGGGCATCAGCGGCAAAGTGATCTTGGTGGTCAGGAACAGCATGAAGTCCACCGTGACGGCGACATCCCACAACAAGAGCCAGAACAGGGACCAGCCCACATAGCCCATGGTCTTGATGACCAAACGGTACTTTTTGATGATGGCGGCTTTCAAATGTGAACCTCGCGGCGGGCGATAAGCAACAGTGCTTAAGCTCGGACGCCCGTTTGCGGAGAAAGGTTCGCCTGGGGCCTGAATCGTTTAAGTTGCGGTGTATCAGGTTTCAAGCGTTCATCGAGAGGC
>NZ_LXJP01000125.1:0-2700 GCF_001728855.1 Pseudomonas sp. AP19
AATCAGCGAACTGTCGGAGCCGGCGGTACTCGTACTGCCATAACCGGCGGTGAGATCACTGCCTTCTTGAGCTGTTTGGGTACTGCCGTAACCGGCGGTCAAGGAGCTTTCGCCCCCGGCCGTTTGCGTGCTGCCATACCCGGCAATCAGCGAGCTGTCGGAGCCGGCGGTGCCGGTGCTGCCGTAGCCTGCGGTGAGATCACTGCCTACCTTGGCTGTTTGTGTACTGCCATACCCCGCCATCAGGAAGCTTTCATCGCCGGCGGTTTGTGTACTGCCGTAGCCGGCAATGATCGAACTATCAGAACCCGACGTTCCGGTACTGCCATAGCCCGCAATAAGTGTGCTGCTGTCTCCGGCAGTTTCAGTGCTGCCGTAGCCGGCAATGAGTTGGCTCTGATTAGCGCCAGTGAGCGTACTGCCATACACGGCCGTTTCCAGCGTTTGCGGATGACGCACAGTGGTACGACGATTGACGACATCGGGAGCAGTGTTAGTAGTAACCGGCAGGGCGGGAAGGACAGACGTCGTCGCTGATTGCGCGTCAGGACTAACAAATGCCTCAATCAAATTTGTCGTGGAGGCTTCATACTTGCAAGCATTGTTATAAATAAAGTCCAGTGCACTGCTTCGCGTGCCGACGTGAACAACTTCAGCACGCGAAAATTTTACGCCCTCATCTTCTTCGAGGAAAATCAGCTCACCCACTGCCACTTCACACACCACCCATTTCGCGTCTGCCTGTGGGCTCAACTGCGCACTCGCGCCCTGCCCCCACAAAACGCCAGCCAACCCGTTTTCAAGCTTGATGGTGGGTTCCCAAAACTTGCATTCGACCACTCCTGAAACAGGCCAGATCAGACCACAGTGGTCGGCCATATTATTAGCGCATGTTCGCAGAACCAGAACTTTTTCGGTTTTCATTTTTAAACACCTTTTACAACTACTTTCTCTAAAGTCCTTTTGGAGGCAAACTTCCATGACAAACATATATGCAAAGTCAAGACGGCCGATAACGCGAGCACTGACAAATAAATTTGACTGTGCTTTGCTGGAAACCAAACACCTTATTCTTGAATAATCAGAAAAACATTGACGGCATCAAACCACTGGCAAACAACGCAATGGAACAGCAAGGCGGCTATCAACGGCCCACCCTGTGTCTATTTTTTACTGTCCGACATAACCCTTTAAACGCATGCAGTCGTTCATCAGTTCAATCTGTTTTTGCGCAATAACAATCCCGTCACCCACGGCATTGCCCATGCCGGAGGTTTTGTCATTAGCCGAAGGCGAAGAGTGATAACTTGCCGTCGCTGCTTTGGCCTCGTACTGACACTGGGCCTTGTCGTGCGCACTATCAGTCGTGCGCCCGTCTACTCTGGTCCAATTACGAACCGATGTTGTGCACGCACACAACATCAACGTGAGCAACATCACCAACAGACATCTCATGGTTAACTCCTGGGGTAAACCAGCACGTCCACTGCGCCGCCCTTCAACTGTGGACGACGATCGGGTCGGGCACTGCATGGGCGAAACTCACCGTCTGTCGCCCTGAGGCCATCATGGGATGCATCGAAGTAAAAGTGAAGTTAAACGAAGTATATTTCAGTACCGATAAGAAATACTTAATCAGGAGTTTGACAATGAAGCTCGATGCGAAGCAAATGCAGGCATTTCTTGCCGTCATCGAAGGTGGCAGTTTCGAAAAGGCTGCGGAATACCTGAACGTGACTCCGTCGGCAGTCTCGCAGCGAATACATGCACTTGAGGCGCGTCTGGGGAGTTCAGTAGTGGTGCGGGGCCGGCCGTGCGAGCCGACTCAGGTAGGGAGAAAGTTGATGAATTACCTCCGTCGCGCGACCGTGCTCGAGGAAGAACTACTCAACGATATAGAAGGAAACGGCGAGGACTATTTACGCTTGGTGATAGGCGTCAACGGCGACACCTTGAACACATGGTTTTTCCCGGCATTGGCAGATACTTTTATCAGCGAAAACATTCTTCTGGAGCTGGTGGTCGATGATCAGGATCATACGTACGCCCTGTTGGAGAGTGGGCAAGTCATTGGTTGCATAGGCACGCGCCCAGTGCCGATGCGTGGCTGCTTTGCAGAACCGCTAGGGTTGGTTCGCTACCAACTGGTGGCATCGATGGCGTTTCAGGAGCGATGGTTCCCGTCAGGGCTGACACGCGACGCCGCACGCAAGGCACCGGTGCTTGCCTACTCTCGCAAAGACACATTGCAGTCAGAATTTTTACAGTCGCGCTTAGGCTTGCATGCAGATGCCTTTCCGAGCCACTACCTGTCGCTCCCCGAAGCGCGCTTTCGGGCGATACGTCATGGCCTCGGCTACGGCATGGTTCCACAGATGAAAGCCAGCACCTTGCTTAAAAGTGGAGATCTGGTGGATCTGGACCCTGGCCATTTCACCGAGGTTGCGTTGTATTGGCACGACTGGGCCTTGCAATCGCCACGCATGGAAGCGCTCTCCAACCATGCAGTGTCTGCCGCCAGGCGCATCTTGAATTTCAAGAGTCAGGAGGCATTTGTGGTTGGCACCTCGATCAGATAACAGGATCGCCCTTTCAAGACTCGCTTATGCAACGGGGAAATAAAACCCTCACTGTCATCCAAATCACTGGATTTTTCGCAGTGTAAAAATCAACAAAGTCTTCGCTTCGAAATAATCACGC
>NZ_LXJP01000126.1:0-2645 GCF_001728855.1 Pseudomonas sp. AP19
ACTCAAATCTTGATGATTTAAAACGTATGGGCCGGATGATTGATGACATGCTTTTTCTGGCGAAATCAGACAACGGTCTGATTACACATGAAAACAAACCGATAGACCTGGTAGCGGTAGTAGAGAAATTACTCGAATACTACCGCTTGCTTGCTGATGAGCGAGGGATCGACCTCAAAGTCACAGGGAGGGGGAGCGTCCGAGGTGACGTCCTTATGCTCGACAGGGCCATCTCTAATCTGCTCTCAAATGCACTCCGGTACACCCCCGAAGGGGAGTGTATTAGTGTCGATATCCGGCAGAAAGGAACTTCAATATCGGTCTCCGTGGAGAACCCTGGAAAGCCAATCGCGCCTGAGCATCTTGAAAAGTTGTTCGATCGTTTTTATCGCGTGGACCCGGCTCGCAGAGAAGGGAGCCCAAGCAATGCAGGGCTAGGTTTGTCGATCACTCGATCAATCATAGAAGCGCATGACGGCAAGATTTGGTGTACGTCATCAAGCGGAAAAACAGCCTTTCATATTGAACTCCCTTGTGCGGATGAAAAAAAGGCGTAAGGCCCGTTGCTCATATATATCTAGCAGCATGTGGTTAGCTCAAAGGGAACGTTCGTGGATGACGGAAACCTCTTGGCGCGTCGCAAAGGGAGTCACGTATTCGGCCCTGTATACGCGCTTATCAGTGTCCAAAATCCCACCTCAAGCTGACTGAAATGTAATCGAATAGTTTGCGTTCATGTGGCATCGTGTACTCGCACTGTGACGTTAGAGTTCTTGTGATTTCTTCCTGTCCAGCCCGCCCTAGGACACGGAATCTGCTAGGTATTCGCCAGTGGCTTTAACAAGCGTCAAAAAGTAAAAACTAGATATTCCCTAAAAAACCTAGAACCAACAGCTCTTGCTGTGAGGAGTCTTGCATGTCATTCCTTAAAACTACCACCGTAGCTGTTGCGCTGACTGCGGGTTTGCTTCTGAGTGCAGTTGCTCAGGCGCATCCAAAGCTGGTTTCTTCTACTCCCGCTGAAGGGTCGGATGCGGCGGCTCCTTCTAAAATTGAACTGCACTTTTCTGAGAATCTAACGACTCAGTTCTCTGGTGCCAAACTGATCATGACCGATATGCCTGGCATGCCGAACTCTCCTATGGGCGTAAAAGCCGGCGTTGCAGGTGGCAGTGATCCGAAGACGATGGTTATCACGCCCGCATCGCCATTGACCACGGGTACTTATAAAGTCGAATGGCGTGCCGTCTCCTCGGACACTCACCCGATTACCGGTAACTTTTCCTTCAAAGTGAAATGATTCATGAGCGACTCAATAAATATCGCTGTTCGCTTTGCCCTTTATTTCGATCTTATGCTCTTATTTGGACTGGCAATTTTCGGTCTTTATAGCCTGAGGGGTAAAGAAAGAGTATCGGGAGCGGTTTTGAATTTTGAGTCGCTTCTTTACGGTACATCTGTTGTAGGTGTAGCTCTGTCCCTTGCAGCCATGCTGTTGCTTGCGAAAGCAATGAGTGGCGTATCGGGCTTTATGGAGCTACATCACCATATTTTTCAAATGGTTCTCATGGGGACTGACGTCGGTTTGACCTGGATGGTCCGAATAGGGGCGTTGGTGACGGCAATTATTGGCGTTTCCCTGAACAAGCGCTTTCCAACACTGAGTCTTTGGATTGTCACTGTCTGTGGCGCGATTGCGCTAGCGACGCTGGCATGGACGGGGCACGGAGCAATGGACGAGGGAAGCCGTCGCTACTGGCACTTTATTAGCGACATCTTCCATCTTTTGGCCGCAGGCGGTTGGTTGGGTGCGCTAGCGGCATTTGCCCTGCTGCTGCGTTTGAAATCACTGAAAGGTGAGCGAGAAGCACGAATTCTTGCTCGGGTACTGACAGGGTTTGAATCGGCCGGCGCGGTGATTGTAGTGATCATCAGCATTACGGGAGTGGCGAACTACCTATTTATCGTTGGGCCAAATCTCGATGAGGTGATGCTCAGCACTTATGGCGAGTTGCTATTTTTGAAGGTCCTGCTCTTTGCCGGGATGATCGTATTAGCGACGCTCAACCGTTTTCACCTAAGCCCGCTCTTGGAACGTTCTGTTCGAAATGGAGACTATGCTGTCGCGGTCAATGCCTTGCGCCGTAGCATGAAGCTCGAATTTTCAATGGCAGTCATCATTATTTGTCTCATAGCATGGTTAGGTACTTTAAGCCCAGTAATGGAAATGAGCGCCGCATAGCGGTTGGTGATAGCCGACAAAGGAGTCTCAAGGGTGAATTGTAAGGGCCATTTGCACCGTCTACACTCCAGCTCATGAAACGCTACCTGCGGTTTTGCCTAATTTTCCTGATTAGCTTGGCGCTTCCCCTCAGCGGGATGGCGGGTGTTCAGGCATCGACTGAACCATGCCCGATGAAAACCATGGGCATGGCGATGATGGATGGTATGGGGCAAGACTGCTGCCACGACATGAAAAGTCCCACCGAGCATGGAAAACCCTGTAAGCCGGGCCAGGAATGCAAAACTGGCGGTATGCTGCAAGTCTCGATCATCAAGCCTCCTATCACCTTGTCCAGTCCTCTCGTTCTGCCCTTCTCCAGCCATTTCCCACTCGTACAAACCCCTTCAGGGGTATGGCGACC
>NZ_LXJP01000127.1:0-2035 GCF_001728855.1 Pseudomonas sp. AP19
CTACTTTTTCAACAGAATCGACCCATTGCAGCCGTTCAGCATGTTGCTAAAATCGACCAAGAGTAGACTGCCACCCATAAGTGAAAATTGATGTTTACCTGCCCATGCTGCGGATATGCAGTCTTCGAGGAACACCCAGGGTCATACGATATTTGCCCAATTTGTTTCTGGGAGGATGACGTGTTCCAACTCTATTACCCTCACCAGGTGGATGGACCGAATAGATGTAGCTTGATCGAGGCGCAGGTCAATTTCGTCCAATTCGGTGCCTGCGAGCGAACCATGCTGAAGAATGTGCGAATGGTTAGCGATAGCGATGTGCGGGATGGTGAGTGGTTCCCACTCTGGACTCGCCGAGTCGCCATTCCAGATCCCGACTCCGATAACCAGCATCCTCAACACATGAAGTCGAAGTACGACCTCTACTATTGGCTGCGGACCTAGCAGCGCAAAATGGCCGAAAACGGCCAGTTCCGTCGTTTAGAGGAAAGACACCACCCCTGCCACCTGAAAGCAGGCACGCCGTGATAGCCGCCTGCTCATGCAAAGATACAGCTACCCCGGATTACCCGCCCGAAGATGCGCCGCATCGATCTTGCATACCGAATCGCGCAACCTCCCGATCAACGACTGCCGCTCCAACGGTCCCCATTGCGGAGTATCGCTCTTGCGCGTCACTTCATGCCCCAGGGCAAAGGGTTCGGAGAAATAAACCCGGCCGAACTGCGCCATTTCGTCCCGCTCGCAGTTGATCACCTGGATCGCCCGCGAACTGCGAATCTCTGGAAGTTTACCGCTAGGGGCGGCGAGTCCGAGGTAATTGTTGATTAGGTAGAACTGGCGCAAATGCGGATTGCCCTGGTACAAGGCGACGGAGTGTGCGTCGAAGTAGGTTGCCAGTTTGGCGTCCTCCAGCAGTTTGAACATGCCAGCAGGCGTCGTGGCCGGCGCTTCGGCCACGGCTTTCTGCGGCACAGTGCCGTGGGCACAACCACCCAGCAGCAATACCGCTGCTAGGCATGGCAGGCGCCTCATCGTGTGGTTCCCTGTGCCAGGTCCGGGCGTTCCTGCTGCAACAGAAGCTCATCGACGCTGCCCTGCAACGAACAGAGCAGGCGGGTCTTCCCGTCCTCGACGCTCAGCATCAGGAGCTTTTCCGCGGAACCCGCCGCCGGAGCGATGCCCGAGGCCGCCGCAGGGTTGTTCTGCCAGGCGGAATTGGCGTCCGCCTTGATCCGTGGTTTAGAAATGAAGTACTCGCCTGCCTCCTGCCATTCCGCATGCGGCAACTTGGCCATGACTTGCTCGCGGCTGGCATCGATTTCGAAACCCCAGAAGTAGTAAATGCCTTGCTCGCCCAGGTCCATGATCCGGTCGTAGTAGCTAGTCAGGCGCAGGCCCTGGTCGTCGACAGCGGGGGTGAAGTGCTGGAAAGCAGTGTTGAAGTTGCGGCGGTCCAGCACTGGCGGCCAGGCCAGGCCGTGCTGATCGTTGCGGGCCAGCTTGACGGTCTTCCCCAGATCGGCGCGCTGGGAATACAGGTGTTTGAAAAATGACGGCTCACACGAGACCAGGCTTTCGCTGAGGCCGCTGGCCAGTGCATTACCGGAACACAGTCCGAGGAAAAGAGGAAGTATAGCTTTGCTGCAGGAGAAGGATAAAAGGCGACGCATGTCCATTGCTTGGAGAGTCCTGTTGGTGTGAAAAGACTCTATCGTAATTGCGTCAGGACGTTGTTACAAATTGAAAGGACCGGAAAAGGAGGCTGGCGCCAATCAATGCAGAGCAGGTGAGATAGCCTTCCTCCCAAGGCACAGCGGGAGTCCATACCGGGGCAATCATTGTGCGCGGTCCAAAAAGTCAGTTGCTCAGTGGAGAGCTGATCAAAGTCGCTTCTGTCGAACACAGAAGAACCTAATGTCGGTATCGTGCCAAAGGTAAGGGCGCCCGATAGTATTAAAACGCGGCGGAGTTCTTTTCTCGGTGACCGGCTCCTTTTGGCCGATTTTTGCCGTTTGTGACGGGCAGCAATCGG
>NZ_LXJP01000128.1:0-1991 GCF_001728855.1 Pseudomonas sp. AP19
TATAGGCGTATTATCCCGCTTGCAAAAACAAATGGCCTGAATAAACTATGGTGACCAAGGTGCTGTTCATCCCTTTTCTTAATACTTTCCTGTGGCGATTTTATTCCTCCTCAAGTCTAGAGGGGCTGATTGCCGCTTGAATGTATTTTTTTGATGAGCAAGCACAGAAAGTAACACTCTAAATTAAAGTAATCCGTCCTGTAGCCGAAGAGTTGTTTGTAGAGATTTTACTGCAAGCAAAAATTCATAGCTTCCAGGCAAAAGTTCGTTTGAGATTTGCAGGCCGCCATAGTGGATGTTTTTTTACTGTGGGCGCGGTTAGAAGTGTCAAGAACGCACCTTGCGCTTTTGGACATGCTTTAAAGGGCATTGGCTACAGGGTTCGCATGACGTTATTTGGAACGCACTGAGCCTGTGGAACCACAGGACTCTTGTATTAGGTAGAAATACCATCAGGTAGAAATACCGAGAGGATTATTGTGCAGAAGAAGTTTGTGGCGTGTGTGCTATTGACCTTGAGCCAAGGGGTCTATGCGGTACAGCTTCCTCCAGGCGCAGGGAGCCAGATACAACAGATTCCCGCTACTCCCACACTGAAAAAAGTGGAGCCGGAAATTCGTGTCGAGCCATCCCGGACTCCCGCAGTCCCTGCTTCGGACAACGTCCGTATAAAGGTCAATTCGCTGCATCTGACGGGGCAGCGGCTCTATTCCGAAGCCGACTTGCTTAAGCTCACGGGCTTCACTGCAGGCAAAGAACTAAGTCTTGGCCAATTGCAGACGATGGCCGCGCAGATTGCCGATTTCTATCACCAGAAGGGATATTTCGTTGCCCAGGCCTACTTGGCAGCCCAGGAAATCAAGAACGGCGCTGTAACGATCACGGTCATCGAAGGCCAATACGGTGCCGTATCGATGCGTAATCAGAGCAATCTTTCCGACCGGTTGGCCAATGGCGCGGTGGACGACCTGCACCGCGGCGATGTCATCCACTCTTCTGCGCTCGAAAGAGATTTGCTGCTGCTGTCGGACACGCCTGGCGTAGACGTACGGTCTACGCTGGTACCCGGCGCATCGGTGGGCGCTGCTGACCTGATTGTCGACGTGACACCTGGACAACGGGTGACAGGCAGCATCGACGCCGATAACGCAGGTAACCGCTATACCGGTGAGTACCGTTTGGGCGGGACCTTGAATATCAACAATCTGGCAGGGCAGGGGGACGTTGCCACACTTCGCGCGCTCTCCAGCTTCGAAGGTCTGGATTATGCCCGCGCGGCTTATCAGATGCAGTTTGGCGAGGCGACGGCTGGCGTAGCCTACAGCCGGCTGGAGTATGAGCTGGGCAGGGAGTTCAGTGATTTACATGCCAACGGCACGGCAAACATTGCCAGTGTCTATGGCAGCTACCCACTGCTTCGTTCACGCCGAAGCAATCTTTATGTACAGATGGGTTTTGATTACAAAACGTTCGAAGACCGAATCGACTTAGTGTCGTCCCACGTCGACAGGAACGCCCAGGTACTGATGACAACGCTGCGTGGCGATCACCGCGATGACTTTGGCGGTGGCGGGATGACGGCGGGTTCCGTGACCTGGTCAACGGGCAACCTTGACATCGAAACTCCAGAAGCACGCTCATCGGATGGTCTTACGGCCCGCAGTAACGGCCATTACGACAAGTTGGGTTTCAGTGTCATGCGATTGCAGCGTGTTACGGATGCGTTTTCGCTTTATGGCGCGGTCAATGGACAAGTGGCCTCTAAAAACCTGGATATCTCGGAAAAGATGTACCTCGGTGGTATAGACGGCGTACGGGCTTATCCCCAAGGCGAAGCCTTTGGTGATGAAGGTTATCTGGCGACCGTGGAAGCCCGATATTTGCTGCCGCAATTCTCTGATCGATGGTTAGGGCAAGTGCAACTGATCAGCTTCGTCGATACCGGTACGGTCACGCTTAATGAAAATCGCTGGGATGACTCGGAAAGAACC
>NZ_LXJP01000129.1:0-1884 GCF_001728855.1 Pseudomonas sp. AP19
CGAGTTACCCAATCCGGATGGTCGACTCAGACCAGGTTTGACCGCACAGGTAAGCCTCAATCGTTCGACGGAGCAAAGTGTTTTGTGGGTGCCGAGCGAGGCCGTCATTCGTACCGGTCGACGTGCGTTGGTGATGCTCGCTGAAGACGCTGGCCGCTATCGCCCGGTGGAGGTGCAGTTAGGCCAGGATAACGATGGCAAGACGGCGATATTGAAAGGCTTGGAAGAGGGGCAGAAAGTGGTGACCTCTGGCCAGTTCCTGCTCGACTCGGAGGCCAGTCTCAAGGGCGTTGTCGCAAGCTCATTGGACGTTTCGCCATCTACTGTAACCGTCGGAGCTTTGCATGAGGCCGATGGTCAGATCGTTGAGATCAACGACAAAGAAGTCACGCTCGCCCACGGTCCCTTCAAGACATTGGGTATGCCAGGCATGACGATGACTTTCCCTCTCGCCACTCCAGCTCTGATGAAGGGCCTAAAAACGGGCGACAAGGTTCGGATTGCTGTCAGCCAGACGGATGATGGTCTGCGCGTTGAGCGTCTGGAACGCTCTGGGAGCCAGCCATGATTGCGGCCCTTATTCGCTGGTCGGTGGCCAACCGCTTTCTTGTGTTGCTGGCGACGCTGTTCGTCACGGCATGGGGTATCTGGGCGGTTCAAAGTACGCCCATCGATGCATTGCCAGACCTGTCGGATGTTCAGGTAATTATCCGTACACCTTATCCAGGCCAAGCCCCACAGATCGTCGAGAACCAGGTGACCTATCCATTGGCAACCACCATGCTCTCAGTGCCTGGGGCCAAGACTGTGCGCGGTTATTCCTTCTTTGGCGACAGCTTCGTTTACGTGCTGTTCGAAGACGGAACTGACTTGTACTGGGCCCGCTCGCGGGTGTTGGAATACCTGAGCCAGATACAGAGTCGCCTTCCGGCCAGTGCCAAGCCCGCCTTAGGACCTGATGCCACAGGGGTTGGCTGGATTTTTCAGTACGCGCTGGTTGATCGCAGTGGTGGGCACGATCTGGCGCAACTGCGAGCCCTACAGGATTGGTTTCTCAAGTTCGAGCTCAAGACACTGCCGAACGTTGCGGAAGTGGCCACCGTGGGTGGCATGGTCAAACAGTACCAGGTCCAACTTGATCCGCTTAAGTTGGCGAACTTGGGTATCACGCAGTCTGAGGTGACCGAGGCGATCGGCAAGGCCAATCAGGAAACCGGTGGGGCCGTGCTGGAAATGGCGGAGACAGAGTTCATCGTACGAGCTTCCGGCTACCTGAAGACGCTCAATGACTTTCGCGCTATCCCACTCAAACTGGGCACGGGCGGTGTGCCGGTCACTCTGGGCGATGTTGCCACGATTCAGTTGGGGCCTGAGATGCGTCGAGGCATCACCGAACTGGATGGCGAAGGTGAGACTGTCGGCGGCGTGGTGATTCTGCGCAGCGGTAAGAATGCTCGTGAAACCATTGCGGCGGTCAAAACCAAACTCGACGAGCTGAAAAGCAGTTTGCCGGCCGGGGTAGAAATCGTCACCACCTACGACCGCAGCAAGTTGATTGATCGTGCCGTGGAAAACCTCAGCCACAAGCTGATCGAAGAGTTCATCGTCGTCGCGTTGGTCTGCGGGATCTTTCTCTGGCACCTGCGCTCATCCCTGGTAGCAATTATCTCCCTGCCAGTGGGGGTGTTGATTGCTTTCATCGTCATGCGCTACCAAGGCATCAATGCCAACATCATGTCCTTGGGCGGGATCGCCATCGCTATCGGCGCCATGGTCGACGCCGCAGTGGTGATGATCGAGAATGCCCACAAGAAGGTAGAGGCCTGGCACATGGCCCACCCAGGGGAGGAACTCAAGGGTGAGCATCACTGGCACGTGATGACC
>NZ_LXJP01000130.1:0-1884 GCF_001728855.1 Pseudomonas sp. AP19
TGAGTTACCCAATCCAGATGGCCGACTCAGACCAGGTTTGACCGCACAGGTAAGCCTCAATCGTTCAACGGAGCAAAGTGTTCTGTGGGTGCCGAGCGAGGCCGTCATTCGTACCGGTCGACGTGCGTTGGTCATGCTCTCTGAAGACGCTGGTCGATATCGCCCGGTGGAGGTGCAGCTAGGCCAGGATAACGATGGCAAGACGGCGATATTGAAAGGCTTGGAAGAGGGGCAGAAAGTGGTGACCTCTGGCCAGTTCCTGCTCGACTCGGAGGCCAGTCTCAAGGGCGTTGTCGCAAGCTCATTGGACGTTTCGCCATCTACTATGCCCGTTGGCGCTTTGCATGAGGCCGATGGTCAGATCGTTGAGATCAACGACAAAGAAGTCACGCTCGCCCACGGTCCCTTCAAGACATTGGGTATGCCAGGCATGACGATGACTTTCCCTCTCGCCACTCCTGCTCTGATGAAGGGCCTAAAAACGGGCGACAAGGTTCGGATCGCTGTTAGCCAGACGGACGATGGTCTGCGTGTTGAACGTCTGGAACGCTCTGGGGGCCAGCCATGATTGCGGCCCTTATTCGCTGGTCGGTGGCCAACCGCTTTCTTGTGTTGCTGGCGACGCTGTTCGTCACGGCATGGGGGATCTGGGCGGTTCAAAGTACGCCCATCGATGCATTGCCAGACCTGTCGGATGTTCAGGTAATTATCCGTACACCTTACCCAGGCCAAGCCCCACAGATCGTCGAAAACCAGGTGACCTATCCACTGGCAACCACCATGCTCTCGGTACCTGGGGCCAAGACTGTGCGCGGTTACTCCTTCTTTGGCGACAGCTTCGTTTATGTGCTGTTCGAAGACGGAACTGACTTGTACTGGGCCCGCTCGCGGGTGTTGGAATACCTGAGCCAGATACAAAGCCGCCTACCAGCCAGTGCTAAGCCAGCCTTAGGACCTGATGCCACTGGCGTTGGCTGGATTTTCCAGTACGCGTTGGTTGATCGCAGCGGTGGGCACGATCTGGCGCAACTGCGAGCCCTACAGGACTGGTTTCTCAAATTCGAGCTCAAGACGCTGCCGAACGTTGCGGAAGTTGCCACCGTAGGTGGCATGGTCAAACAGTATCAGGTCCAGCTCGATCCGCTAAAGTTGGCGAACTTGGGTATCACGCAGTCTGAGGTGACCGAGGCGATCGGCAAAGCCAATCAGGAAACCGGTGGAGCCGTGCTGGAAATGGCGGAGACAGAGTTCATCGTACGAGCTTCCGGCTACCTAAAGACGCTCAATGACTTTCGCGCCATCCCGCTCAAACTGGGCGCGGGCAGTGTGCCGGTCACGTTGGGCGATGTTGCCACGATTCAGTTAGGGCCTGAGATGCGTCGAGGCATTACCGAACTCGACGGTGAAGGTGAGACCGTCGGCGGCGTGGTGATTCTGCGCAGCGGGAAGAATGCTCGTGAAACCATTGCGGCGGTCAAAACCAAACTCGACGAGCTGAAAAGCAGTCTGCCGGCGGGGGTTGAAATCGTCACCACCTACGACCGCAGCAAGTTGATTGATCGTGCCGTGGAAAACCTCAGCCACAAGCTGATCGAAGAGTTCATCGTCGTCGCGTTGGTCTGCGGAATCTTTCTCTGGCACCTGCGTTCATCTCTGGTGGCAATCATTTCCCTGCCGGTTGGGGTGCTGATCGCCTTCATCGTGATGCGCTATCAGGGTATCAACGCCAACATCATGTCCCTTGGCGGGATTGCCATCGCCATCGGCGCTATGGTCGACGCTGCCGTGGTGATGATTGAAAATGCCCACAAGAAGGTCGAGGCTTGGCACGTGGCCAATCCTGGGGAGGAACTGAAAGGTGAACGTCATTGGCACGTGATGACT
>NZ_LXJP01000131.1:0-1737 GCF_001728855.1 Pseudomonas sp. AP19
CGTGGGCATTGCCATGGGTACAGGGACTGACGTCGCGATGAATAGCGCGCAGCTCACGCTGGTAAAAGGCGACCTGATGGGGATTTTACGAGCACGGGCACTTTCGGTTGCAACGGTGAAAAACATGCGGCAAAACTTGGGGTTCGCCTTCCTTTACAACTCAATGGGTATCCCCCTCGCCGCAGGCCTGCTCTACCCACTGACGGGGCACCTTCTGTCGCCAATGATCGCTGCGTTAGCCATGAGCGTCAGTTCTGCATCTGTAGTTTTCAATGCTTTGAGACTGAGGAATACCCGAATAGATTGAGCGTAACCGATGCTCGCAGCCCGTTAATACATAACCCTTGACCTTGCCATTGTGTCAACGTTGATGCTGGTGTTGCGGTGAAAAGAGACCGCTCAGCACAAGAGGAATAACCATGTTCGTCTTAAACGTATCAGGCATTGGTTGCGGTAGCTGCGTCAGCAAAATCACCAAAGCAATTCAGTCACTGGACAGCAAGGCTACGGTTTCCGTGGATCGCGCGGCAGGTAAGGTAACCGTTGAAAGCAGCGAACCCCCAGAGCAGGTCCGTAAAACTGTGGAAGCACTCGGTTTCCCTTCCCAAATCAGCGCCTGAGGCGCTGATTCCCTCGCTGGGTGAGGTTTATTAGTCACCTCGTAGAGCTTTAAGTAGCCCCTTAAATGCTCCATTCAATCGAGTAAAAGCAGTTTCGAAATGAATCGAATTTTCCGTATATTTTGCCACCTCGACCTGTTGATCCACAGTATTTTGATCAATGGAAGGTTGGTTCGGCGTGCTGTAAAGCAAAGCGCCGCTGTGAATATCACTTGCTAATTCGTTTACGGCAATATGTTTTGGGTTTGTTGTTTTCAAAGAGAACGGAGTAGCAAAACCTCCTTTTGTCTGGCTAGCCAGGACAGCGGAAAAGTCCAAATCTCTGGCCTTAAAGTTAGGAGTGTCGACATTAGCGATATTATTGCTAAGCACCTCAGCTCGTTGGCTGCGAAAAAGTAATGCTCTTTCTGCGGAGCCAAGCGCTTTTTCAAAATTAATACTCACCGGTGGCCACCTTTAGTTACGCTAAGTTACGCTGCCATTTAGCATTCCCACCTATATCGAACACTCAAGTGCTTAACGTAGTGCATCCGAGTCGAGATACAATTCAAGTGCGAACGAAAAAACGTCAAACCTCCGCGAAAGTGACCGGAAGATTACACAACCGCACAGGTAAGTTTTAAAGAGTAAATGGCGGTTATGTGACGCTGGATGGCTTAGACCTTACGGACTATTCACTCTGTATCTCAAGAGAAATATCGCAACCTGACACAACTGTAATATTGGCCTAAGCTTCCTGTCAGGGGATGAGTCTTATAGTCCTATTGAGCCTCAAGCTCACCCCTTAGAGTCAACGATTGATGTGGATTCAGGGGGCATCAATACTCATCCGAGGAACCCCAAATGAATCCTATCAAAACCTTGTTCGTCATCGCTGCTCTGACCGTTTCTTCTTTGGCTATGGCTGAAGGCGGTGGTGACCGGACTTTCGCACGCATGGAAGTGGCCAGGAATAATTCGATGGAATCGTACCGAGTGGCTCAAACGCAAAATGCCCAACCTCCTGTCGCTGAAAGCAAAGCCAAGGCGATGGACCACAAGAATTGCTAAATAGCTGGACCCTCCAAGCTGACAGAAATGTAATCACTGCGGTGGTTTAAATGTGGCAATTTCTGAA
>NZ_LXJP01000132.1:0-1722 GCF_001728855.1 Pseudomonas sp. AP19
CTCAGAAATTGCCACATTTAAACCACCGCAGTGATTACATTTCTGTCAGCTTGGAGGGCTAGCTATTTAGCAATTCTTGTGATCCATCGCCTTGGCTTTGCTTTCAGCGACGGGATGTTGGGCATTTTGCGTTTGAGCTACTCGGTACGATTCCATCGAATTATTCCTGGCCACTTCCATGCGTGCGAAAGTCCGGTCACCACCCCCTTCAGCCATAGCCAAAGAAGAGACGGTCAGAGCCGCGATGACGAACAAGGTTTTGATAGGGTTCATTTGGGGGGCCTCGGATGATTATTGGTGACCCCTGAATCCACATCAGTCGTTGACTCTAGGGGGTGAGCTTGAGGCTCAATAGGACTATAAGACTCATCCCCTGTCAGGAAGCTTAGGCCAATATTACAGTTGTGTCAGGTTGCGATATTTCTCTTGAGATGCAGAGTGATTAGTCCGTAAGGTCTAAGCTATCCAACGACACATAACCTCCATCCACCATCTAAAATTTACCTGTGCGGCGTTGTAAGTTTCCGGTCACTGCACGATGGCGTGGCGTTTTTTGAGTTTTTCGCTGAAATCATACATCGGCTCGGACGCACTACGTTAAGCACTTGAGTGTTCGATAGGTGGGAATTAAATGGCAGCGTAACTAAAGGTGGCCACCGGTGAGTATTAATTTTGACAAAGCGCTTGGCTCCGCAGAAAGAGCATTACGTTTTCGCAGCCAACGAGCTGAGGTACTTAGCAATAATATCGCTAATGCCGACACTCCTAACTTTAAGGCCAGGGACTTGGACTTTTCTGCTGTACTGGCTAGCCAAACAAAAGGAGGTTTGGCTACTCCGTTCTCTTTAAAAACAACAAACCCAAAACATATTGCCGTAAACGAATTAGTAAGTGATATTCACGGCGGTGCTTTGCTTTACAGTACGCCGAACCAACCTTCCATTGATCAAAATACTGTGGATCAACAGGTCGAGGTCGCAAAGTATACGGAAAATGAAATTCATTTCGAAACCGCCTTTACTAGATTAAATGGAGCATTTAAGGGGCTACTTAAAGCTCTGCGAGGTGAATAATAAACTTTACCCAGCGAGGGAATCAGCGCCTCAGGCGCTGATTTGGGAAGGGAAACCGAGTGCTTCGACAGTTTTACGGACTTGCTCTGGGTTTTCACTGCTTTCAACGCTTACCTTACCTGCTGCGCGATCCACGGAAATCATAGCCTCGCTGTCCAGTGACTGAATTGCTTTGGTGATTTTGCTGACGCAGCTACCGCAACCAATGCCTGATACGTTTAAGACGAACATGGTTATTCCTCTTGTGCTGAGCAGTCTATTTTCACCGCAACAACAAGATCAACGTTGACACCACGGTAAGGTCAAGAGTTATGTATAGCGGGCTGTGAGCATCGGTTACGCTCATTCAATTCGGGTATTCCTCAGCCTCAAAGCATTGAAAACTACAGACGCAGAACTGACGCTCATGGCTAACGCAGCAATCATTGGAGACAGAAGGTGCCCCGTCAGTGGATAGAGCAGGCCTGCGGCGAGGGGAATACCCATTGAGTTGTAAAGGAAGGCGAACCCCAAGTTTTGCCGCATGTTTTTTACCGTTGCAACCGAAAGTGCCCGTGCCCGTAAAATCCCCATCAGGTCGCCTTTTACCAGCGTGAGCTGCGCGCTATTCATCGCGACGTCAGTCCCTGTACCCATGGCAATGCCCACA
>NZ_LXJP01000133.1:0-1592 GCF_001728855.1 Pseudomonas sp. AP19
CTCCCCTGACTGGCCTCCGGCAAAATCTCTTCATTGGCCGGAGGGGGATCACACAGCATGATGGGACAGTTATCGAGTGGGCAGGAGCGACTGTTTTACTCGTTCAATCTTGAAGATCACATCCCAGCCAATCACCTTCTGCGCAGCATTGATCAGTGTCTTGATCTGAGCGACCTGCGCCATTTCCTCGCCGATTTCTATAGCCCGATTGGGCGTCCGTCGATTGATCCCGAACTGATGATTCGGATGCTGATCGTCGGCTATTGCTATGGCATCCGCTCCGAACGGCGGTTGTGCGAAGAGGCCCATTTGAACCTAGCTTATCGCTGGTTCTGCCGGTTGAGCCTTGAAGATGAAGTCCCCAACCACTCAACCTTTTCCAAGAACCGACACGGCCGCTTTCGGGACAGTGATCTATTTCGCTGGTTGTTTAATGAAGTGCTGCGTCGCTGCATGGACGCCGGCCTGGTCAAGGGCGAAGGCTTTGCCGTGGACGCCAGCATCATCAAAGCGGATGCCAGCCGGCAGCGCGGTGTACCGGGTGATGAACCGGTCAACTGGAGCGATCCGGCCCTGAGCACCCGCACCGTGCGTGAGTACCTTGAAGCCCTCGATGAAGAGGCTTTGGCCGAAACGCTACCGAAGCGCCTGTCGCTGACGGATCCTCAAGCCCGCTGGACCGCTGCTTTAGGCGGCCCAGCTTTCTACGCTTACTCCACGAATTATCTGATCGATACCGAGCACGGCGTGATCATGGATGTTGAACCCACACCGGCTCATCGAACTGCAGAAGTCGAGAGCACCAAGACGATGATCGATCGGGTCGAAGCGCAGTTCAACATCAAGCCAGAGCGCCTCATCGGCGACACCGCTTACGGTACAGCGCCGATGTTGGCTTGGATGGTGGAGGAAAAGGACATCGAGCCGCATGTGCCGGTATGGGACAAAACCGAGCGCAAGAACGACAGCTTTTCGAGTAACGATTTCCACTGGAGTGAAGAGGCCGAGGAATACCGCTGCCCGGCCGGCAACCCATTACGCAGCGAATGGCGAGCCTTCAAAAACGAGCGTTCGCACGTCACAAAAGCCAACACCATCATCTTCCGATCCCGGCAGACCGACTGCGCTACGTGTCCGATGAAAGCCAAGTGCTGCCCGAACACTGCGTTCCGCAAGATCGCTCGCAGCGTCCATGAAGCCGCTCGCGATGTGGCTCGGTGCATTGCAGCAACGCCGGCATATCAGCGCTCTCGCCACGAACGTAAAAAGGTCGAAATGTTGTTTGCCCACCTCAAGCGCATCCTGAAATTGGATCGCTTGCGACTACGTGGCATGAGTGGCGCGACGGATGAATTCACGCTGGCCGCTGCGGTGCAGAACCTGCGAAGGCTGGCCAAATTTTCATCTCAAGGGCCACCAGTCACGGGATAGGTGCGCCTGCACCAAGCAAAAAACCTCAAATTAACCCAATAACAGAGCAGCGAAGGTCACCGAAGGGCCGAAAAACCACTCAATGTGGTGAGTAGGTTCTCCAGTGGTGGTCGCGCTTGAGTTCAGGCAATCTGAAAATCCGACTTTTTCAACAGAATCGG
>NZ_LXJP01000134.1:0-2753 GCF_001728855.1 Pseudomonas sp. AP19
CCCAGAATGGCTACTCAACAGAGTTTTTCAGAATTATTTCAATTTCATCTTCGAAAAACTCTATTTTTTCTTTTAAATAACGATAAAAGTCTTTTGTCTCCTGTGGAATTATCTTAACTAATGCTAACTCCTCAATTTTTTTTCTTTGTGCTTCTAATTCATCTTTTCTGGTATTTAAAAAACAAAATATGATGTAATTGTCATTAAAAACCATTGTTTTTAATGTATCCCTCCAAACAGGTTCATTCATTTTCATCCCCCTCTGAATTTATTAGTGAAAGTTGTTCTCCCGGATAAATAATTGGAATTTTTTTAAGTTTAACATTGCTCCAATCCTCAAAATCTTCGTCTTGATCAGCACCACAAGCAACAACAGTTGCTGTAAAAATCGCAAATTTCTCTTTGATTTGGTTGTCGGTAGACCAAAACACGTTTGAATTGACAACGTAGGCGTTGGCATTACCTACTTTAATAATGTTGATAAACTTCGCTTCTCGTAGGTCTTTAATTGCCTTGGAGCATGTGTTTCGTTTCTTCTTGGTTATCTGCTCTAATGTCTTATAAGACATAATAACAGCATTTTGCTTGTTCATTTTTTCAACAAACACAAGCAAGATTTGTGCTGCTGTTGAATTTAATTTAACTAAGCCGCGAAGCTGCTTAAGTTCTTTTTTATATAACTGTACAAAATCGATATTTTTCTTTTGATTTTTCTCTGCATCACGCTCTTCAAGCATTGTCAAAAGTCTAGCATTACTATCTCTAAGTCTTGCTATTTCTGCATTTATTTGTTCTTGTGTTTCCACATTTATACCTATAATAATTGTTCATTAATAACAAATTATCATATTAGTTTCTTTTGTCAATGGGTTGTATCTTTTATCGTGCGGCATGTCTCGCCTACCGGGACATCTATGTATCCTCCCACGATACATCGATGTATCGTGCCACGATACATAGATCATTCATGCCTATCACGCGTAAATTATTGATTTAAAAGGATTTTTTTAAAAAAAATCTGAAAAACAGGGCATTTTCCCTCTTATATCTGTTTTTAACCTGAGATCTCAGGTGTCTTTTTGCAATCAGGACAGGGGTGATCTCACAGGCTGGATTGCACCATCGAGGCAATCGAAAGCAGTGAAATGGCTGGCTAACGCCTCACTGCGTTCGTTGTTGGGCCGTCTGACGCACTGGGACGAAAAAGCCGTCCCAGCACCTCAGACGACCTCGATCAAGCAGCCAGCAGCCTCACAGGAGCTTTAAGGGTTGACGTGGTGGTGGGAGCAACCCCACCACTGTCCAACCCGCTTTTGCTGTGCCGTTGACTGACAGCCACAAAACCATCCCGGTAGGAATGGTTTATGTGATGGCACCGTCACCGGTGATTGTTCTGGTGATAAAAGCAGGAGCAACGCGGATTGCTTTTAGAAACAAACAAGCATCTGGAATAAACCGGAACGGTTTATGTAAGACATTGACGCTTTTGACTGTAAGCTTTTGACTTGGGCTTTTGACCTGTTTTTGACTTTGATTTTGCTTCTGGGGTTTGGGGGTATCCCCCAACAAGTAGGAAGGCGAAGCCGTCAACCCGAAGGGTTGTCCTATCTTGAATACCTATTAATAACTGGGGGTTAGTTGCAAATATTTAAAGGCATGGTAAAACATATATATCAACAATAAATTTTATTATGGCGAAGATCAAAAACTGGACAGTAATATCCCAACGAGTTAAAGAAAGACAAGATGGATTAGTTACATATTCTAAATATCTACTGGATGAGAAACATAAGAACCATTCAAAAAATGAAACTCGCATAGTGCCACTACATGGCAAAATGAACGAGTTTGTGAAAAGTTCCATATGTGAAACATTGGACTTTGATATGTCGAATAAGAAGGGTGGTAGAAAAGTCGAATCATACGCACAAAGTTTTGTGCTGAGTTTGCCTGATACAGTGCAAAAACCCACTGATGAACAGTGGAAAAGGATATCCGGTGATATTATTAGAGCAGCTCATAAGCATTTAAAACCTGATGAGCCTGTCAATGACTTTGGTAGAAAGTGTTTTTCAAATCTGCACGACCAAGATAACCCACACATGAACCTTTTAATCCCACGCATATACAAAGGCGAAAGACTGGATAAGCTGGATAAAAAGGGCATGATATTAGCCATGAAACAAGCGTTTAATGCGTCGGTTATGAAGCATTGTAGTATCAACTATGAAAATTTTAAACCCGAGAAACCGGGTCGTGGTAAAAGATTGTTAGAATGGCAATTGGAACAACAAGCAGCAAGAGAAGAACAAGAAAAATCAATTCAACTTAGACAAGAAGCCACGTTAGTGGCTCAATCAGCAGCGGCACAGCTTTTGGTGGCCCATAAGGCCAAAGCTCTGTCAGAAACGTCTAGGATCGAGGCTGAGAAGGCCACAGCACAGGCCCATCAGGCCAAAGCTGAGGCAGTTCAAGCCATTACCCTACTGGGTGAGATGAAGAGCTTATTTAACCAGTTTAAAACGTCCTTGCAGGACTGGATAAGGGGCATTAAGACCGATGATGTGTTGCTGGAAGAGTTGAGCCATAGCGAAGCTGTAACAACGGCTGAAAACATACAAAAACATCCTATTTATGATCAAGAAATAGAGTATGTAATGTTCGAATCAATAGAACAGGCCGAAGCTGAAACGAAAAAACCTGATATATCAGATCAGGTTAGGCGTATAAAAATAAAATAAGTGCGAAGCACA
>NZ_LXJP01000135.1:0-1386 GCF_001728855.1 Pseudomonas sp. AP19
CGGTCTCAAGGAGCAAGTGCAACAGTCAGTTAATTTTCTGAGCTTGCTAAGCGAAACAATCCCGCTTCCAAAACATCGTTATCAATGGGCGTCTGACCGAACCGAGCTTACCTGACTAAGCACAATTTCCACTACCAAGTGCTTAGCCGTGATCAAGCCCTTCGGTGGCTGCAGCAGCGGCTATACACACCCCCCCCCTCATCGCTTAAACAATGGCTATACACACCCCCCCCTCCATCGCCAATGTGACGGCTTGGAATGACCCAATAGAAACACCCATTAGACGCATCCACCAGATAACTTGGAGGGCTTGCCCTTACCGGTCAGTTTATCGTTTCAAGCTTGTTGGTCGCGGAAAGCTGAAGATGATCTACTAGCACCTCAACCGGAAATTTCCAGCCCAGTGTCTGGCGGGGTCGGGTATTGAGCAGATCAGCGATTTCGTCCAGCCGTGCCTGCGTCACCAGAGAGAGATCTGTGCCTTTGGGGAGGTACTGACGCAACAAACCGTTCGTATTTTCATTGCTACCACGCTGCCAAGGCGAGTGTGGATCGGCGAAATAAATCTTCATCCCCGTGCGCGCAGTAATTTCGGCATGACGGGCCATTTCGCTGCCTTGATCATGCGTCATGGTTTTTAGGAGCGATGGCGCCATCCGCGACATTTCCCTCACGATCGCTTCCGCCGCCGCCTCTGCGGTGGGGGCTTCGAGCTTGGCGAGAATCACATAACGGCTCGTACGCTCGACCATGGTGGCAACCGCTGAGCGATTATTGGCGCCCATGATCAGATCACTCTCCCAATGCCCAGGGACCAGACGATCTGCAACCTCAGGGGGGCGTAGGTGAATACTCAGATGCGCAGGGTAACGTTCTCGACGCACATTGCTTTGGGTTCGCTTAGGACGTTTGCCGTCAGCCTGACGTAGATAACTGATCAACTGGCGTTTCAGCTCGCCGCGCGGATAGGCATAGATGGCGAGGTAGATAGTTTCGTGGCTCACATGTCGCTCGGATTGGCCTGGCCAGATACTGCGTAGTCTGCGGGCAATTTGTTGCGGTGACCAGCCGATGCGGAGCATTTCGACGACCACTTGAAATAGCTCTGAGTCTGGAGACAAACGCCGCTGACGGCGAGGCGCATGTCGAAGCTGTTGAGCCCTGCTGGTAGCTTGGATGGCGTCATAGTGAGGCTGCTGGGGGTTGCGTTTGATCTCACGACTAATGGTGCTGGGGTGACGGCCTAGCAAAGCGGCAATAGCTCGCAGCGTCTGTCGTTGAAAGAGCATCACCATAATGGTGACGCGCTCCTCGGTACTCAGGTGGTTGTATTGGGTAGACATGGCAACACCTTACATGAGGTGTTGCACTTGCTCCTTGAGACCG
>NZ_LXJP01000136.1:0-1338 GCF_001728855.1 Pseudomonas sp. AP19
GGGGTCAGACCCTGAGGGATCCCCGATTTTTCTTACGAAAAATCAAGAGGTTGGAATATTGAAGAGGCCTGCATGAGTCGGCAACTTGGTTTGCACCACACAAAAACAAGAACCCGAACCCATGCAGGCCATTCGATTTTTACACAGAGCGCTCGCTCAAGCACTGCCTTCAATCCATTCTCGCCGCCTGACAACGCTGATGAGTTGTGTCAGTTCATTACTGCAAGGCCGTCGCCTCACGCTGACAGCGCTGGGACGTTTTATGCCAGGTCAGGCGTATCCAAAACACGCGATCAAGCGAGTGGATCGATTGTTGGGCAATCAACATCTGAGAGCAGAGCGGCCATTGTTCTACTGGGTCATGCTGCGCGCATTGTTGGGCTCTCTGAAGCATCCTTTAATCTTGGTCGACTGGTCGAGAATTGATGCACCTGGCGACGCCTTCTTGTTGAGGGCTGCAGTCCCGTTTGCGGGACGCTCGTTTCCTATCTACGAAAGCGTTCATGAGCGCGAGGGTTGCCCGAAATATCAAAGCCGCCTGCTCAAAATGTTGGCCGAATTATTGCCTGATGGATGCGTCCCAGTCCTGGTCACTGATGCAGGTTTTCGTCGCCCCTGGATGAAGGCCGTAGCGGCGCAGGGCTGGTATTACGTGGCTCGCATACGAAATCGTGAGCTATATCGTGGTGACGAAAATGAGTGGCTACCCGTGAAAAATTTGTATGCGTTGGCCACCTCGTCACCCAAGTCGATTGGCCGGGTCGAGATGACACGTAGCGCTCCACACTTGATCGATTTGTACTGCGTGCGACATTCAGCCAAGGGCCGCAAGCATCAACGAGTGACTGGCTCAATCGCCAAAAGTAAGCTCAGCCGACAGTCAGCCAGGCGTGAACGGGAGCCATGGTTGCTTGCCAGCAATCTGAAGCAAGACGAATGGAATCCAGCAAAAATCGTGGCGATTTATAAGCGCCGTATGCAGATCGAAGAAGGCTTCCGAGATGTAAAAAGTGAGCATCTGGGATTAGGCCTGAATCTACATCGAAGCCATTGTCCAAAGCGCATTGAGGTGTTGTTGTTGATTGCTGCATTGGCCAACTACCTTCTCTTTTTAACAGGGCTGCTGGCACGAGAAAGCGGTTTGGAACGACGCTACCAAAGCAACAGCGTCAAAGAAAAGCGAGTGCTCTCATTGTGGCGACTAGGCTTGGAATACTGGCGAAGCTGCACAGATTTTGGAGGCCGAGGACACTTGGAAATAGTGGAGCGGGCTCTGCGTGATGAGGTGTGACATCAAGCGCAGAGCTTAGGGTAAATTTGTGGGGATCCCTCAGGGTC
>NZ_LXJP01000137.1:0-1328 GCF_001728855.1 Pseudomonas sp. AP19
CCCACGTACTTGATTCCTGTACCACACTGAGCCTCATTCCGCGTTAGCGGGATGGCATATCTGCGCGCATGTCTTATGAAGCGCGCGGTGGATCATCACAGGAATCGTGAACATGAACTCCAAGTGCTGTTGCACAGGTTGGTCCTTCCTGGCCGGCCTGGCGGCAAGCGTACTTGCATTGCCGAGCTTCGCTAGCGCATTGACATTCGATGAAGCGCTGCGTCTGGCCGAAAACAATGCACCATCGTTGACCGCACAAGACGCCAAAATTCAAGCAGCCACTAGCGCGGCCATTCCCGCCGGCGAACTACCCGATCCCAAGCTACTGCTGGGCGTGCAGAACTACCCCATTGGTGGACCCGACAGATGGAGCATCGACCAGGACTTCATGACCATGCAAGTGGTCGGGATTAGGCAGGAGATGCCCAACAGCGACAAGCGCAAAGCACGTATCGAGGTCGCGGATGCGGCTGTTGATCGAGCGTCAGCCGAGCGTCGAGTGGCGCGTCTGAACGTCCGACAGTCCACGGCATTAGCCTGGATCAGAAGCTACTCGGTTGAGCGTAAAGATGCGTTGTTCCAGGACTTCTACAAAGAAAACCGTCTTCTGACCGATACCGTCAGAGCTCAGATTGCGGGTGGCCGAGCCCAACCCGCCGATGCGGTGACACCTAAACAGGAAGCTGCTCAACTGGCTGAGCAGCAGGATGATTTAGTTCGTCAACGTGCACAGGCCCGGGCCGCCCTCAAGCGCTGGATTGGCCCTGCCGCCGATGACAAACCGGTAGGCGGTTTGCCTGATTGGCCTATTGAGACCTCAGGTTACTCCCATAAGCTGCAACATCACCCCGAATTAGCGGCTTTTGTGCCGATGACCCGTGAAGCACAAGCCAAGATCCGTGAAGCTGAGGCGGAAAAGCAGTCTGACTGGAGCTGGGAATTCGATTATCAGCACCGAGGCCAACAATTCGGTGACATGGTCAGCGTGCAGTTTTCATGGGATCTCCCGCTGTTCCCTAACTCTCGGCAAAACCCCAAGATTGCGGCCAAGCACGCCGAACTAAACCAGCTTGAGGCTGAGCGCGAAGCCCTGTCACGCGAGCATACCCAGCAACTGGAGGATGAGTTGGCTGACTACGAGCGCCTCAATCGTGCAGTCAGCCGTAATCAGGAAAGCTTGTTGCCGTTGGCTAAAGAAAAGGTCGAACTCACGATGGCCAGCTACCGCTCCGGCAAGGGTGATTTGAACTCGGTTGTTGCCGCCCGACGCGAACTCATCGAAGCCCGTCTCAAGCAGGTTGACGTTGAAGAGCAACGTGCCCTGACCA
>NZ_LXJP01000138.1:0-1328 GCF_001728855.1 Pseudomonas sp. AP19
GCCCCGTACTTGATTCCTGTACCACACTGAGCCTCATTCCGCTTTAGCGGGATGGCATATCTGCGCGCATGTCTTATGAAGCGCGCGGTGGATCATCACAGGAATCGTGAACATGAACTTCAAGTGCTATTGCACAGGTTGGTCCCTTGTGGCCGGCCTGGCGGCAAGCGTACTGGCATTGCCGTGCCTCGCTGGCGTATTGACACTCGATGAAGCTTTGCGGCTGGCCGAAAACAATGCACCGTCGTTGACCGCACAAGACGCCAAAATTCAAGCAGCCACCAGCGCGGCCGTTCCCGCTGGCGAACTACCAGATCCCAAGCTACTGCTGGGCGTCCAGAACTACCCCATTGGTGGTCCCGACAGATGGAGCATCGACCAGGACTTCATGACCATGCAAGTGGTCGGGATCAGGCAGGAGATGCCTAACAGCGACAAGCGCAAAGCACGTATCGAGGTCGCGGATGCGGCTGTTGATAGAGCGTCCGCCGAGCGTCGAGTGGCGCGTCTGAACGTCCGACAGTCCACGGCACTGGCCTGGATCAGTAGCTACTCGGTTGAGCGTAAAGATGTGATGTTCCAGGACTTCTATAAAGAAAACCGTCTTCTAAGCGATACCGTCCGGTCACAGATTGCGGGTGGCCGCGCTCAACCCGCCGATGCGGTCACACCTAAACAGGAAGCTGCTCAACTGGCCGAGCTGCAGGATGATTTAGTTCGCCAACGTGCGCAGGCCCGGGCTGCCCTCAAGCGCTGGATTGGCCCTGCCGCCAATGACAAACCGGTGGGCAGCTTGCCTGATTGGCCCATCGAAACCTCTGGTTACTCCCATAAGCTGCAACATCACCCCGAACTAGCTGCTTTTGTGCCGATGACCCGAGAAGCACAAGCCAAGATTCGTGAAGCTAAGGCGGAAAAGCAATCTGACTGGAGCTGGGAATTCGACTATCAGCATCGCGGCCAACAGTTCGGTGATATGGTCAGCGTGCAGTTTTCATGGGATCTCCCGCTGTTTCCTGACTCTCGGCAAAACCCCAAGATTGCGGCCAAGCACGCCGAACTAAACCAGCTTGAGGCTGAGCGCGAAGCCCTGTCACGCGAGCATACCCAGCAACTAGAGGATGAACTGGCCGACTACGAGCGCCTCAATCGTTCAGTCAACCGTAATCAGGAAAGCTTGTTGCCGCTGGCTAAAGAAAAGGTCGAACTAACCATGGCCAGCTACCGCTCCGGCAAGGGTGATTTGAAATCGGTTGTGGCCGCCCGACGCGAACTCATCGAAGCACGTCTCAAGCAGATTGACGTTGAAGAGCAACGTGCTCTTACCC
>NZ_LXJP01000139.1:0-1317 GCF_001728855.1 Pseudomonas sp. AP19
TGACCCCATTTTTCGTGTTAACCAACACGTTGAAACCTGAGCCACCACCCTCAAGCAGTGCCGAGCTTCCCGTCGTCATAGATGTCGGCAAGACTGCGTACCTTGGTCAAGTTGCCGGTTTGAATCACGATGGTCTTGGCAAACATATCGCCGAGGCGGGTTCTGGACTCAAGAAAAATCCACACCCAGTCGATGATCATCAGCACCCCGGCATTGCGGGTAAATGACTGAGAAATGCAGCAGCCCTCACGGGTTTTACGGTCGACGACCGCGATGCTCAGTAACCGCTTGCCCAGGCTCTGGCCATTGGGCAGTGCATCTGCGAGCAAGAGGTAGGCAAAACCTGCGAAAAACGCCGCAAGGAACCCGCCCTTGGCCGTCACGGCGGGGACGAACGCCGACAGCACCTCGGCGCTGAACTTGACGATGAAAAAGATCAGCACCGCGATGCCAGAGTCGATGATTCGGGCCAGCAGGCGACGGCCGATGCTGGCCAGAATGGTCGGCCGTTTAGCGGGGGCAATTGCGTCCATACGGTGTCACTCCGTCTTATGTAAACAGCAACAACGGCCGAGCTCTGCGCCCGGCCGCCTCAAGCGCTTTTTTAACTCACTTGCTTTCTTTTGCCACGGTACCCAACGACGCGTCCTTGACCAGATAACGGCCTTCCACATCGCTCAGCACTTTGAGGCTGTTGCGCGCCACGGCGAAGCCCATTTCGACTTCCTGCTTGAGGTAAACCACCTCACCGGCCTTGACGTTGATCGGCATGTCAGCCCAGTTTTCAGCTTTAGAACTGATCACGTGCTGACCCGGCGTCACGAAGAAATAAATGTACTGGTTACCACGGTTGTAACCCATCTCCGAGTCGGCTTCCTTGTCATCCAGGAACACGTTGAACCGCACCATCATCCCCACGTTGCTTGGGCGTACGACATACACCAGGCCTTTATCGGCGACCGCGGCCTTGGGCAACGAGTAGTTCGCCACGTCAGCCTGCATCTTCTCCACCGACGGCGTCGAGGAGCAGCCAAACAGCGTGGCCAGGGACAATACAACAGCAGCTTTGCAGAACAGCTTGATCATGTACTTCTTCCTTGTGGTGTGACGGTAGAGCGGATTGAGAGCCCCGGCGATTGGCCGGCGCGGGTTCTTTGATGCGTTTAATCATCGCCAGGGTGTCGGCCATGGGGATGAAGACGTGAAGCGTTGTGCGTGGGTCAGCACTTTGATGCCTTGCGTGGGCTTGGCCACACAACGTGATGAGGATAGTTTGGTAAAACGACACGTCCCACTCTGGGAGAACAATAGTGGTCT
>NZ_LXJP01000140.1:0-1306 GCF_001728855.1 Pseudomonas sp. AP19
TTCTTCACGGATTGCCGGGAAAGACGCTCTTGATCTTCATGAAAAAGAATTCGCTGTCCCGGTAACCGTACGCCATTCGTTTGATGACCTTTATTCGATTGTTTATTCCTTCCAACTGACCAGTGTGCATTGGCCAGCGTACCCGGCTCACGATGCCCCGCCAGTAGCCCTTTAGTCGCTTTGCGAACTGGATCAGTGCGGGTATTTCGCTTTCTTGAGCGTGACGCAGCCACTGCTTCCAGGCTGATCTCCAGTCCCAGGCATCGCTCGGCGCCCAGAGCATTTTGAGCTCGGCCTTCATCAAGTAGACCGTCATTAACGATTGGTTAGCGGCCAGCAGATCCTGTAAATGAACCTGCTGTTCCGGCTTTTTCAGGTTCTCCGGGTTACGCAATAGCAACCATCGCGCTTGCTTTATGATCTTTCGAGCGGGCTTGTCATGGCGCAATCGGTTCGCCTCGTCAACGCGAACACGATCAATCACTTCTCGGCCATATTTGGCGACCACATGGAAAAGGTCATAAATCACCCGCGCTTTTGGGCAGTGTTGGCGAACCTCCAGGTCATAAGCCGTGTTCATGTCCATCGCTACCGCTTCAATTCGGGCGCACCCTTCTGGCCCCAGCTCTTCGAAAAACGGTCTGACTGCCGCTCGGCTACGGCCTTCGCCGATCCAAAGCACTCGCCGAGTATCAGCGTCCAACACCACGCTGGCGTAGCGATGACCTTTGAATAACGCGAACTCGTCCATTATCAAGCGCCGTGGCTGGGCCTTGGGTAAGGCACTCAACGCCGCTTGCAGAGCGCGCCGCTCCAGCAACCGAACGGTGTCCCAGTGCAGCCCGAACATTTGCGCAACATGCAGTGTAGGAAGGCGTTCGCAGGCTTGAATAACGGCCTCTGCCAGCCGGCGCGTCATGCGGGCATAGCGATCCAGCCAACTGACGACCTCCATGCGCTTGCCACAATCACGGCAACTAACACGCCTGAGCTGCACGTTGAGGCGGACTGCGCGACCGAGAATCGGCAAGTCACGCACGACTCGATCGCAGTACTCATGAGTTGTTGAACAGAGCTTTTGGCAGCCACCACAGGTGGGAAATCGCGTGGCCTGGGGGATCAGATCGATTTGAAGGGCGTCGCCGTCAGGTTTGATCGCAACGACAGAAAAGCCCTCCCAAAAAGGAAGGAAAGTATTAATATCGCGCATAAGAACGCCGGTTTTTTAGATGTGTTTGCTCGCACGAACATCATCCATCAAATCGGCGTTCTTGTTTCTGTGTTTCCCGGGATTCCGTGAAGAACC
>NZ_LXJP01000141.1:0-967 GCF_001728855.1 Pseudomonas sp. AP19
CCCGTAGACATCTCCAGCCTATGCTTTGAGCATAGGAGGAAGTTTATGAGCACCCAACGATTCACGCCGGAATTCAAGGCAGAAGCCGTGAGGCAAGTTATTGAACGCGGATACTCCGTTGCGGAAACAGCCGAGCGCCTCGGCGTTTCGACCCACAGCCTCTACAAATGGGTCAAAGCCGTGACGCCTGACAAAACCGAGAAACAGGCCAGCGAGTTGCTCGAAGCCAAAAGCGAGATTTTGCGGCTGCGAGCCCAAATGCGACGCTTGGAAGAAGAGCGCGACATATTAAAAAAAGCAGCGCGGTACTTCGCCAGGGAACCCGAGTGAAATACCGCTTTATGAACGAGCATCGGCATCAATACGCGATCACTACGCTGTGCCGGGTTTTGCAAGTTGCTCGTGCCGGGTTCTATCAATGGCTACACAAGCCTGTTTCTGACCGCGAAAAAGAGAATGGTCGGCTGTTAGGGCTGATCCGCGACTCCTATGCGGCCAGTCGAGGTGTGTATGGCGCACGGCGGGTGTTTGCTGACTTGCGCGAGGCTGGAGAAAGTTGCGGCAAGCACCGTGTCGCGGCACTGATGCGCACCAATAAAATCAAGGCGCTCAGAGGATATAAAGCCCCGCGCGCAATCAAAGGCAGACCATCGATCATTGCCCCCAATCGACTTAACCGGGCCTTCACTGTCGATGCCCCTAATAAGGCTTGGATGACCGATATCACTTACATCCGAACGTGGCAGGGATGGCTATATCTGGCTGTCGTACTGGATCTCTACGCTCGCAAGGTGGTCGGCTGGTCAATGAAGCCAACGCTAGGCAAGGAGCTGGCGCTGGACGCGCTGCTCATGGCGGTATGGCGCCGTAAACCCAAAACCAGAGTCATCGTGCATTCGGACCAGGGTAGCCAATATGGTAGCGATGACTGGAAACGTTTTTGTCTGGCCAACCACCTTGAGCCGAG
>NZ_LXJP01000142.1:0-954 GCF_001728855.1 Pseudomonas sp. AP19
GCGCTCGCCTGTATTTCTCTTACGGGGAGTCCGCTCAATGATTTTTAAATTATGGAAAGGGACTTTAATCATCGGCATCTCGATTGCCTTGGGTGTTGCCGGTGGTTACTGGTTAGCCCAACCGCGAATGAGCGGAGTAACTGGTGTCGTGCCGGATCAGGAACCCAAAGCCTCTGCCGATCGAAAAGTTCTGTATTGGTATGACCCAATGTACCCACAACAGAAATTCGATAAACCGGGTAAGTCACCCTTCATGGACATGCAGATGATCCCTCAATACGCAGATACCAACGGGGACAGCGCTGCCATTCGAATTGATCCAAGCCTGACTCAGAACCTTGGTATGCGATTGGCAAGTGTCAGTCGAGGCTTATTTGCCTCGACACTGAACGTGGTAGGTGTGCTGGCCTTCAACGAACGGGACGTTGCAGTCATTCAGGCCCGTACGGCGGGTTTTGTCGAGCGCGTGTATGCCCATGCACCTGGTGATGTGCTGAAAGCGAATGCCGCCTTGGCAGATATGTTGGTTCCGGAGTGGGCAGCTGCTCAGGAGGAATTTCTCGTCCTCAAGCGTAGTGGCGATGCTGGCTTGCTTACAGCGGCCCGGCAGCGATTGCGGCTAACCGGAATGCCAACTTCGTTAATTGCTCAAGTTGAGCGCAGTGGCAAGGTTCAGCCGAACCTGACTCTGACCACCCCTATTGGTGGTGTGCTTCAAGAACTGAGTGTGCGTGAAGGTATGACGGTGGCCGCAGGCGAGACGCTGGCTCGTGTTAATGGTTTGAGCAGTGTCTGGCTGGCCGTGGCTGTACCAGAGTCGGAAGCTGGGTCAATCGTCATAGGACAAGCAGCCGAAGCGCGTTTGTCCGCGTTCCCTGGAGTTGTGCTCAAGGGCGTCGTAAGTGCGATTCTTCCGGAAACCAGTTCGGACAGTCGCACACTTCGCGTTCGAGT
>NZ_LXJP01000143.1:0-923 GCF_001728855.1 Pseudomonas sp. AP19
CTAGGCTTTGTACGAAAAGTATTGCCGCATGCAACGTAGGCTGCAGGCCAAGGTGACCATGGCTGCAAAGCTCTTGGCCAGCTTGTCATAGCGAGTGCCGATCCTGCGATTTTCTTTCAGCCAGCCAAACATCCGCTCAATGATGTTCCGTTGCCGGTATTTGGGCCGGTCAAACAGTCGGGGCAAGCCAGGTCGAGGTTTGCGCGGCATAGCGCGCAATGGGATTACCGGCTGCATTCGGTAACGGTCGCAGTACTGGCGCAGGTGCTCGGCATCGTATCCCTTGTCAGCCAGCAACCACCGGCTACGTTTACGCGGTCGTCCTGGCTTGCCAGCAATTCTTACAGCATCCAGCAGCGGCTGAGCGTGGGAGACATCACTGGCTTGTCCTGGTGAAAGCCTGAAATGCAATGGCACGCCATTGGCATCGCACACCATGTGAATCTTGGTGGTCAGACCGCTTCGACTGCGCCCCAAGGCATGGTCTAACGGTTCTTCAGGCCCCCCTTTTTCCCGGCGCCTGAAGAGGCTCGGGTTGCTCGTACTGCGGTGGAGTCGATCATCCAGGTGTCCAAGTCGATCAGTCCTTCCCGGTTCAGCCGAATATGCAGACGCTCCAGTACTCGCTCGAATGTGCCGTCGTCGCGCCAGTCACGAAAACGCTGATACACCGTTGACCAAGGCCCAAAGCGTTCAGGCAGGTCGCGCCAGGGAGCGCCCGAGCACAGGATCCACAGAATTCCGTGGAGAACCTGACGATCATCGTTGCGAGGACGGCCCATTTTCTGTTCTGGAGAAACCAAATCCTTGATCAGCTCCCATGACGCATCAGAAAGTTCGTAACGCCTTGCCATACGGGCCTCCAACCGGTCATGGCGGCAATTTTAGCCACAACGACTTTTCGTACAAAACCTAATTCGCCC
>NZ_LXJP01000144.1:0-914 GCF_001728855.1 Pseudomonas sp. AP19
AATTGCTTGGAGATTGCCAAGGTTGCAGGGTGCAGGCGTGTGCCTGAACCACCGGCCAAAATGATTCCTTTACGTTTAAGCATGTTCATTTCTCTAGAATTTCTTTAAGCATCCGTGCCACGCCGTCCTGCCATTCAGGCAGGCGCAGTGAGAAGGCATTCTGCAGTTTTTGAGTGTTGAGTCGGGAGTTGCCCGGGCGTTTGGCCGGCGTCGGGTAGGCCGCGGTGGTGATCGCGCCCACCTTGGCCGGTTCGACCTTGAGCTGCACGCCAGCCGCTTGCGCCTGTTCGAGCACGAAGCGGGCATAGCGGTGCCAGGTGGTCTCACCTGCGGCGGCGAGGTGATACACCCCGCTCAACGACGGGTTCGAGCCCAGAGTGCGGATCGCGTGCGCGGTGACGTCGGCCAGCAGGTCCGCCCCAGTGGGCGTACCGAACTGGTCGTCAATCACGTTCAGGCTGTCGCGCTCAATGGCCAGGCGCAGCATGGTCTTGGCGAAGTTGTTACCGCGCGCTGCGTAGACCCAGCTGGTACGCAAGATCAGGTGCGCACAGCCGCTGGCCTGGATGGCCTGCTCGCCCTGCAGCTTGGTCGTCCCGTAGACGCTCAGCGGGCCGACCGGGTCGCTTTCCAGCCACGGCGTGTCGCCGGTGCCGGCGAACACGTAGTCGGTGGAATAGTGCACCAGCAAGGCGTTCAGCTTCAGCGCCTCGGCGGCGAGTACCGCCGGGGCTTCTGCGTTGACACGCAGGGCCTGGGCGGGCTCGCTTTCGGCTTTGTCGACGGCGGTGTAGGCCGCTGCATTGACGATGACGTCAGGTGCAAACCGTTGCACGGTGGCGGCCAGACCCTGCAGATCATTGAGGTCGCCGCAGTAGTCCGGGCTTTTTGAGTCGAGCGCAAGCACTTGGCCC
>NZ_LXJP01000145.1:0-889 GCF_001728855.1 Pseudomonas sp. AP19
TGAACAGCACACCCATACTGGCGGCTTTACCCGTCGAAACCATGATCGACATGGGCGTTGCGAGACCCAGTGCACAGGGGCAAGCGATGATAAGTACGGCGACAGCGTTGATCAGGCCGAAGACCCAGCTGGGTTCTGGGCCGAATAGCCCCCAGCCTAAGAGTGTCAGCAACGCAATCGCGATAACCCCCATCACAAAGTAGCCGGCAATCGAGTCGGCCATTCGTTGCATTGGCGCTTTGGAGCGTTGGGCTAGAGCGACCATTTGTACTATCTGCGACAGCATGGTGTCGGCGCCGACCTTTTGCGCCTCCATCACCAAGCTCCCATGAGTATTAAGCGTGGCGCCGATCAAACTATCCCCTGCTCTTTTCATTACCGGCACAGGTTCACCAGTGAGCATGGATTCATCCACCGCACTTTCTCCCTCGAGTACGGAGCCATCAACTGGCACCTTTTCACCAGGTCTGACCCGCAAATGGTCTCCCAAGTGAACATGGGTAAGAGGAATGTCTTCCTCCTGACCATCGGCGTTGATCTTGCGTGCAGTCTTGGGAGACAGGCCTAGAAGGGACTTAATGGCGGCGGAGGTTTGTGAACGTGCTTTGAGCTCAAGAATCTGCCCAAGCAAGGTGAGCGAGATGATGACCGCAGCGGCTTCGAAGTAGACGCCGATGCGTCCATCTTGCATGAAGGTGGTGGGAAAACTTTGGGGAAATAGGGTTGCCGCGACGCTGTAAAGATAGGCTGCGGCAGTCCCCAGCCCAATCAGAGTCCACATGTTTGGACTGCGATTTCTAACAGATGCTATGGCCCTTACAAAAAAGGGCCAACCTGCCCATAAGGTGACCGGCGTCGCCAGAGCGAACTCGATCCAGTTTTGAACCGA
>NZ_LXJP01000146.1:0-806 GCF_001728855.1 Pseudomonas sp. AP19
CTTTTTTTAGCGGGGCCACTTAACCTGGATGCCGATGAAGGATTCGTCGTAACGATCGACATCACCAGAGGCGAAGAGAGAGTTAGATCTAGCTGGAGAGAATCATCGATCACCCATAAGCTGCGTGAGGACGCTGAGCGTGTAGGTACGTCTGTCGCACGTCAGGAGATCGATGGGCTGTTTTAAAACTCGACGCCTGTCTTGGCGAATCGCTCAAGCTGTCGCGACTGCTTTTCGGTAACTTCAAAAGCAGGTCGCGACATGTTGACGAATCGGGCGGAATCTTCGGCTGGCGCTGCTGCTAGGTTGATCAGGAGCGTCGAGAGTGTTTCCTGCCACTCCTCAAAGTCGTGTCGCTCGCCCAGCACCTGAAGTGCATCATCGAGCGCTTTCGAGACAATCAGCGTTCTCTTCTCGGCGCCGATCCTGTCGAGCAGCACCTTCTCTTTCGCGCGTTTGTCCCGTTGGATCTGCGCGTTGTCCTTGGCCATGGCCTACCTCTTCTATTTCACTTGCCGGTATAGCCAGCCATGTAGGCCGGCGCCGCGCTGCGACGATCTTGCTAATGCGCCTCATGGTGTATCGGCAAATTTAAAGCCGTTCTCCTGGGCGATCAGCATCACGCGTTTGATGTGCATGCCCAGGTTCTTTGCTGCCACGCTGGCTACCACACCCTTGGCGGCTTCGGCGCGCACTGCAGGCGCCAACTTGTCGCGTTCTTTCCGGAGGCGTTCGTGGTGCGCCGTGGTGCCATTGAAGGGGCCATCGACACCCACGCCGTTCGGAATTACCTGAGCGGTCTTGCC
>NZ_LXJP01000147.1:0-792 GCF_001728855.1 Pseudomonas sp. AP19
GAACCAAAATCTGCGCGAGCCAAGGACGATCAGCGACTGCTTGGACTGATCAAACACTCCTGGTTGGAAAGCGGTGGTGTTTATGGCTATCGCAAGATCCATGATGACCTGCGAGAGGTTGGTGAGAGCTGTGGCCGTCACCGGGTAGCTAGGTTGATGCGCCTTGAAGGTTTACGTTCTCAGACTGGGTATCGACGGAGGCCGGGAAAATATGGCGGTAAACCAGCCGTTGCCTCACCGAACTTACTGAAGCGCCAATTCGATGTCAGAGAACCCAACAAAGTCTGGGTCACAGACATTACCTACATCCGAACATATGAAGGCTGGCTGTATTTGGCCGTGGTGCTCGATCTGTTTTCACGCCAGATCATTGGTTGGTCAATGAAGTCGCAGATGACCAGCGACGTAGCCATTGATGCACTGCTGATGGCGGTTTGGAGACGTAAGCCGAAGCAAGAGGTGATGATCCACTCGGATCAAGGCAGTCAGTACAGCAGCTCAGACTGGCGAAGCTTCTTGAAAGCTAACAACCTGGTAGCCAGCATGAGTCGTCGAGGTAACTGCCACGACAACGCTGTAGCGGAGAGCTTTTTCCAGCTGCTAAAGCGGGAGCGGATCAAGCGTAAAATCTACACTACACGCCAGGATGCTCGGGATGATGTGTTCGATTACATCGAGATGTTTTACAACCCAAAACGACGCCACAGTTTCAACAATCAGCTGTCACCGGTAGAGTTTGAAAAGCGTTACGCAGCGAGCCTGGAGAGTGTCTAGGAAACCCGGGGCGATTCA
>NZ_LXJP01000148.1:0-763 GCF_001728855.1 Pseudomonas sp. AP19
GCGGTGTCGCACGGCCCGCTCGTGGCGCACATTATTGCCACCGGCGAGCGCTATGAAACCGGCCCGGCCGATTGCGAACTGCACTTCATGTCCTTCGCCTTTGACGGTTCCCACGAAGGCTGGATGCACCCGCTGATCAACGGCGCCAGTGTGCTGATCCGCGATGACAGCCTGTGGCTGCCGGAATACACCTACGCGCAAATGCACCGCCACAACGTGACCATGGCGGTGTTCCCGCCGGTGTACCTGCAACAACTGGCCGAGCATGCCGAACGCGACGGCAACCCGCCGGCCGTGCGCGTGTATTGCTTTGGGGGTGACGCGGTGGCGCAGGCGAGCTACGACCTGGCCTGGCGCGCGCTCAAGCCGACCTACCTGTTCAACGGTTATGGGCCGACCGAGACAGTGGTTACGCCGCTGTTGTGGAAGGCGCGCAAGGGCGACCCTTGCGGCGCGGTCTATGCGCCGATTGGTACGTTGCTGGGCAACCGCAGCGGCTACGTATTGGACGCGCAGTTGAACCTGCAACCGATCGGCGTGGCCGGTGAGTTGTACCTGGGCGGCGAGGGCGTGGCGCGCGGTTATCTGGAGCGTGCGGCGCTGACCGCCGAGCGGTTTGTGCCGGACCCGTTCGGCACACCCGGCAGCCGTGTGTACCGCAGCGGCGACTTGACCCGTGGCCGCCCCGATGGCGTGGTGGACTACCTGGGGCGTGTCGACCACCAAGTCAAAATCCGTGGTTTCCGTATCGAGCTGGGTGAAA
>NZ_LXJP01000149.1:0-725 GCF_001728855.1 Pseudomonas sp. AP19
GTGCGTTTATGGTGGTTGTAGTAGCCCGACTGTTTCTTAAGCTTGGCCATGACACGACTAGGATCTTCATCGGTCCAGTCAGTCAACATCACCACATAGTCGCGGTTGTATTGAAAAGGTTCAGGCTCTTTCGAGTCGATAACGATTGGTCCGTAAACCCCTGCCTGCTCCTGTAAGCCCGAGTGGCTGTGGTACCAGTACGTACCATTCTGATGAACCTTGAACTTGTACTCGTACATGCCGTCGGGTGCAATGCCATGGAAACTCAAGCCAGGTACACCGTCCATATTGGCCGGCAGGATGATCCCGTGCCAATGGATTGAGGTGTCTTGGTCCAGGCGGTTTTTTACACGCAGAGTGACCGTCTCTCCTTCGCGCCAACGCAGCAAAGGTCCTGGCAATGATCCATTGATAGTCATGGCTGTTCGCGGCGAGCCGGTGATGTTTACCGGGGTTTCACCAATAAACAGATCAAATTCATTGCCGGTGAGTACGCTCGGCAGACCAGGACTTGTCACCGCCCATACAGGAGTGCGCCAAAGGCCAAAGCCGCCGAGAATGCCACCAGCGGCCAAGCCTTTTACGAATGTCCGTCTAGAGGTTTTGGAATGCATGCCGTTTATTTCCAATCAGTCAAAAGGGAAGCCGTGCGAAACAACCGATCATGAGTTGCCCGGATCAGCTTTGCCCACCGTCACAAAAGACAAACTCTTACGGCAAGCGAG
>NZ_LXJP01000150.1:0-674 GCF_001728855.1 Pseudomonas sp. AP19
AGTAGAAGCAAAAGCACAGCAACACCACGTTTACCGGATGAAATGAGTTCCAAATGTGGGAGCGGGCTTGCTCGCGAAAGCGGTGTGCCAGTCGGCTTATTTGTAACTGACCCAGCGCATTCGCGAGCAAGCCCGCTCCCACAATGTTGACCGAGTTCAGCTGCCAGCACCGCAGTGCTCTGCTTTTCTGTGGGAGCTGGCTTGCCCGCGATGCCGACACTTCGGTACATCAGGCATATCCAGCAGCAGACCCCATGCCAACTCCCAGATTGACCCAATACAGTCTGAAGAGCAGCCCACCCTCTGCCTGATGTACCCAGTTCCAAATGTGGGAGCGGGCTTGCTCGCGAATGCGGTGCGCCAGTCGGCTTATTTGTAACTGACCCAGCGCATTCGCGAGCAAGCCCGCTCCCACAATGTTGACCGAGTTCAGTTGTCAGCACCGCAGTGCTCTGCTTTTCTGTGGGAGCTGGCTTGCCTGCGATGCAGACACCTCGATACATCAGGCAAACCCAGCAGCAGACCCCATACCAGCTCCCAGACTGACCCAATACAGTCTGAAGACCAGCCCACCTTCTGCCTGATGTACCCAGTTCGAAATGTGGGAGCGGGCTTGCTCGCGAATGCGGTGCACCATTCACCCACTCCATCAACTGACACACCACTTCGCTTGT
>NZ_LXJP01000151.1:0-669 GCF_001728855.1 Pseudomonas sp. AP19
CATTGGCGGTGATGGTGGTTTCGACCTGAGCGATACGCGCCACCAGGGCGGCGGTTTTCGGCGCAAGACCGGTCTTGCGAAAGTAGCTCGCCAGACGGCTTTTCAGGTTTTTGGCTTTGCCCACATAAAGCAGGCGTGCCTCGCTGTCGAACATGCGGTACACGCCGGGGCGGCCACTGCAGGTTGAAAGAAAGGCACTCGGATCAAACGGTGTGGTCATGTCAGGCGCTGGCGTCCACCATGCCGTGACGCACTGCGAGCAGGGTCAATTCAACATCACTGCTGATGGCGAGCTTCTCGAAAATGCGATAGCGGTAGGTGTTCACGGTTTTAGGCGACAGGCACAGCTTGTCAGAGATCGACTGCACTTTCTGGCAACCGACGATCATCAAGGCGATCTGGATCTCGCGCTCCGACAACGCATCAAACGGCGAGTCGCTGGTCGGCTGGAAGGACTTGATCGCCAACTGCTGGGCAATCTGTGGGCTGATATACCGCTGGCCAGCAAATACCAGGCGGATGGCTTGCACCATCTCCGCCAGGCCTGCGCCCTTGGTCAAGTAACCGGCCGCTCCTGCCTGCAGAAGGCGGGTAGGAAACGGGTCTTCCTCGCACACGGTGACCACCACGACTTTGATGTCCGGATGGCTGCGTAACAATTTGGTAGTT
>NZ_LXJP01000152.1:0-658 GCF_001728855.1 Pseudomonas sp. AP19
CCCCAACGCCGCCGCGTCAAAGGCACCGAGCAAACCACCCTGCAATACGGCTCGAACGTGGACGTGGGCGGTAACCTCGCCATCGACGCCCGCCGCGACATCGCCGTGGTCGCCAGCACCGTCAGCGCCGCCAAAGACCTCAGCGTCAAAGCCGGCGAAAACCTGACCCTGGCCGCCGCCGCCAACGAACAACACGACTACTCAAAAGGCAAAAAAGGCGGCACCAAAACCACCACCCAACTCGACAACGTCACCCAACAAAGTGCGGAACTGAAAGCCGGCGGCGACCTGATAGCTGTCGCCGGTACCGACCTGACGCTGGTCGCCAGCAAGATCAGCGCGGGCAACGAAGCCTACGTGCATGCCGATAACGAACTGCAACTGCTGGCCGCGCAAGACAGCAACTATTCGCTGTACGACATGAGCAAAAAGGGCGGTTGGGGCAGCAAGAAAACCCAGCGTGATGAAGTGACCGATGTGAAGAATGTCGGGAGCGAGATCAAGACGGGGGGCAACCTGACGCTGGAGAGCGGTGGGGATCAGAAGTATCAAGCGGCGAAGCTCGACAGTGGCGGGGATATTGCGATTGTCAGTGGTGGGGCGGTGAGGTTTGAGGCGGTGAAGGATTTGCGGCAGGAGAGTCATGAGAAGAGCAAAA
>NZ_LXJP01000153.1:0-644 GCF_001728855.1 Pseudomonas sp. AP19
CCTTGTGATGTAGCGCAAGGCTATGGTATTGCGAAACCCATGCCGGTAGAAAAAGTGCCATCTTGGGTGGCGAAGTTTGTCCCTGCTCATTTATCTAGAGGGGTAATAGATAAACCGCACCGTCCACGAACTGATTGCGTCGTCGCAACCTAGTGGATTGAGCGGTTAATTCATTTATCCACCGGTAACGATATACTGTGCGTCCAATGCCATGGATTGGTTATGCGCATGGCTCGACCGACTTTCCCCATTCGCTCGAAATATATTTTTTATGATACACTATCCCAGCTGTTTTTTTCTGGAACAATGAAATAATTAATATTATCACAAACAACAAATCGATAATAATAAAGAGGATCATATATGTCGGATCAAGAGTTAATACTAGAGCAACTCCGTAACGTGAATTATGATAAGTTAAGCAAACAAGATATCGTAACAATGCTAGATGCAGGGGAGCAGACTCTAGAAAATATGGCAGCATCAAGAAAAACTGCCATTGATATAATAGCAGAGGCAATGAACCAAACAAAGAATACGCTTGAGGCACTTGATTATTCTGGAAAGGTAGAAGCTGAAATCAGGAAAAATCTCAGCATACTGAGAGAGCTACTGATGACTGGCGATCTATAGCCCCCTAGACT
>NZ_LXJP01000154.1:0-640 GCF_001728855.1 Pseudomonas sp. AP19
TGGTGTGCCAGTTGATGGAGTGGGTGAATGGTGCACCGCATTCGCGAGCAAGCCCGCTCCCACATTTGGAACTGGGTACATCAGGCAAAGGGTGGGCTGCTCTTCGGACTGTGTTGGGTCAACCTGGGAGCTGGCATGGGGTCTGCGACTGGGTTTGCCTGATGTATCGAAGCGTCTGCATCGCAGGCAAGCCAGCTCCCACAGAAAAGCAGAGCACTGCGGTGCTGGCAGCTGAACTCGGTCAACATTGTGGGAGCGGGCTTGCTCGCGAAGGCGGCGCATCAGTGACAGATGAGCTGACTGACCCACCGCATTCGCGAGCAAGCCCGCTCCCACATTTGGAACTGGGTACATCAGGCAGAGGGTGGGCTGCTTTTCAGACTGTATTGGGTCAATCTGGGAGATGGCATGGGGTCTGCTGCTGGGTTTGCCTGATGTACCGAGGTGCCTGCATCGCAGGCAAGCCAGCTCCCACAGGAAAGCAGAGCACTGCGGTGCTAGCAACTGAACTCGGTCAACATTGTGGGAGCGGGCTTGCTCGCGAAGGCGGCGCATCAGTGACAGATGAGCTAACTGACCCACCGCTTTCGCGAGCAAGCCCGCTCCCACATTTGGAACTCATTTCATCCGGTAAAAGTGC
>NZ_LXJP01000155.1:0-568 GCF_001728855.1 Pseudomonas sp. AP19
ATACATTCTTGACTGACCCACCGCTTTCGCGAGCAAGCCCGCTCCCACATTTTTAACCGCGTTTCAAATTAGCCGAACAACCACTTCCACAACAGCACCAGCACCAGCACCAGCACGATTACCGCCAGCACCGGCCGTGCAATGCGGTAGGCCTTCGGATGCTTGCGCTTCCACTGCTTGACGCCAGCTGATCACGTCGTAAGCAACACTGCAAAACCAAAGGTGGGAGCGGGCTTGCTCGCGAATGCGCAGTGTCAGTCGATACATTCTTGACTGACACTGCGCATTCGCGAGCAAGCCCGCTCCCACATTTTTAACCGCATTTCAAATTAGCCGAACAGCCACTTCCACAACAGCACCAGCACGACGACCGCCAGCACCGGCCGCGCACCTTTGAATGCTTGCGCTTCCACTGCGTGACGCCAGCTGATCGCGTCGTAAGCAACACTGCAAAACCAAAGGTGGGAGCGGGCTTGCTCGCGAATGCGGAGTGTCAGTCGATACATTCTTGACTGACCCACCGCTTTCGCGAGCAAGCCCGCTCCCACATTTTTAACCGCGTTTCAAA
>NZ_LXJP01000156.1:0-533 GCF_001728855.1 Pseudomonas sp. AP19
ACATAATCGATACAAGGCGTCAGCAAGACCAATAGTGCGCCCACCAAAATCGCCGGGTGGTCGGCTAGGCCCATCGTCAACGCCCAAACCAACAGGGGGATGGCGACGAAATTGGCGGTCAGCAGCGCGGTCATGAAACGCTTGTTTGCAAGCCCTTCGCGGAGATCCAGGAATGGGATCTGTAGAAACATGGCGTACATCAGCACAGCGATAGCTGGTGTCACCAACGCACCTAACGCTTGAGAGGCATCAGGTGCGAGCAGGCCTCCGATAGCCGCGACAATGACCGCGACGAAGTAAACGGGAATCTGGTTCTTCTCTAGCTGTTCTCTGTCCACGGAATGCCCTTAAAACGCGTGAAATCATTTTTCGATTGAGCAGGTTAATATCTGTAGCTACTACAGGTTCAAGAAAATGCTTGGGGAGTTTGGATGTCAGGAATCGGAGCGCTGTCGAAATCAACGGGTTGCCACATTGAAACGATTCGCTACTACGAGAAAATAGGCCTTCTCCCTCCGGCCCTACGGTCGACA